>WRLR01000001.1 GCA_009777515.1 Oscillospiraceae bacterium
GCTCGCATTCAACATGAGCGGCGGGTTGCAACCCAAGCTGGTCATAACAATAGCGGACGGCGCGCCCATCCCGACGGCGCCGACGCCGATCACGCCGCAAATGCCTGTCAACCCATTCGTCGATGTCCTGGGGACCGACTGGTTCATCGACGATGTAATATATGTCTACGACAAGGGCTTGATGATGGGCACAAACACCGAACCCATGCGGTTCAGCCCGCAAATGACGACGACCCGCGCCATGATCGTGACCATTTTGTACCGCATGGAGGGTGAACCGGGCGCAACCGGTTTTGGCAACCCGTTTAGCGATGTAGCGGCGGGGCAATGGTACACAGATGCCGTATTATGGGCGGCGGCCAACGGCATCGTATCAGGCTATGGCGACGGTATATTCGGTACGGACGACGAAATCACAAGAGAGGACTTAGTGGTCATCCTCGACCGCTACGCCTTCTATGCAAGACTGACATTGCCCGCAATACGCGAATACATAGGCTTCGCTGACGATGCGGAAATCGCCAGCTACGCTAAGGGCGCAGTGGAAAAATTCTACAAAGCCGGCATCGTCAACGGCATGCCGCACAACCTATTTGACCCATTAGGCGACGCCAAAAGGGCCGAAGTGGCCGCCATGCTGCACAGATTCCTGGAAGCGGCGGAACGATAAGCTTCGCAGGCAAATAGCATAATCGATACCATAGAGAACGCGCCCGGCAAGGCACACCAATCCCTGCCGGGCGCGTTTTCGAAAAACGTTGAATACAACAAAGCCTGATATGAATTATGTGAGTACTGATATTACTCAGCGAGTGAATACCAGTTATACGCTTTTATGGGTTGTTTATGAGTTGGCTTTCGTGTTTTTTGAAAAAATCTACGCGCTGCTCTAAAAATGTAAATTTTATATTTTCCGGTTCCGGCGCCAGTTCATGCAGTGTCTTGAATATATTGTCCCAGGAAAAAAACGTCTTATTGTTGCAGCCCGGCAGCAGATAGTCCGCTATCATCTCCGCGCCGTTCGGCGCCAGTGGGTGCACGAGCACAGCGGCTACCCGCAGCATATGCAGCGTATCGGACAGGATTTGGCTACGCAAAACGGCGCCGTCCGTCCCGCCGCCGGTATCGCCATCCGCATTGGCGGATTTGTCCACGGTGGCGGCTTTGTCCGCAGCGGAGTTTCTATCCGCAGCGGAGTCTTTGTCCGCTTTGTCGGCTTCTTTTATGCCCCTGTCCCAGTCTTTGTTGATGCGCCGGATATACGCGTCGAGCAGGTTCATCACCTGGTGGAACTCGCAGCGCGAAATCAGCGCCTCGTAGTCCAGCGCGGCCTCGGCGGCGGCGTCGCGCGCCCCCTGCGACGGCTGGGCGGCAGGGTGCGCGCCGCCATAGTGCTTCTGCGACGTGTAGAAGCATGAGCGGGCTATCCTGTTGAGCACGTTCGTCAAAAGATTGCCGTCCTTGAGCACCGGGTCCGCGTCCTTTTCGTTTGCGCCCGGGTTTAAGGGCTTGGGCGCGAAGCTTACGCTGCGCAGACCCAAGCCGAGGGCTAGGAAGTGCGCACGGAGCTGGTCGGCTGTGTAGTGCGCCAACAGCTCGTCGGCCATCGGCGGCTTGACGGCGCCGGAAGAGCTGGCTTTTTTATTTAAAAACAATATATGGTTGGATACGATAAGGTCTGTCAGCGACAGATCGCCGTCCCCCGGGGAGGCCGAAGGCTCGCTGCCCTGCATGCCGAGGAATATGGCTGTCTGCGCTGGGCCGTAAAAATAGATATTGTCCTGGCCGATGAACTGGTAGACCTTCGCGCGGGGGCTGGCCCACCATTTTTTCCATTCGCCCTCCGGCGCTCCGTTTTCACTCAAATATGTGTCCGTGAACGAGATCGGCGCCCAGAGCGATTCCGGCCACACCCATATGGTCAGCCCCTCCAGCCCGTCGAGCGGGGGGGCGGGGACGCCCCAGTCGAGATTGCCCGTAAGCCGGAACGGCACGATGGTCTTCCCCGTGCGGTACCGGATTCCGTTGGCGGAAAGGCGGCCGCAGGCGGCCTCGCGGTCGCCAAGCTGCGTGAAGACAAGCTTGACGCTCGATGATTTGCCGTCGTCCTCCAATTTGTATTCAGGCAGCCCTTCCAGCCCCTCCAGCTCCGCCAAAAAGTCGCGCATCAAGTATATGATGGGCGGTTCCAAAAACTCGTTAATGCCCTTGGCTACAAACGGCCTGGTGGTCGCCCGCCCGCCAAACTCGTCGGCCCATTTTTGCAAAAGTGGGCGCAACTCCTCCATTTTTACATACCAATTTACTGACTCGCGCAGCTCGGGGGTCTTGCCGGATAGCGAGCTTATTGGCGCGATTAGGTCCTGCGGCATGTATTGGTGGCCGAGATCGCACTCGTCGGCGTATCCCTTTTCGGACCTGCAGCCCTCGACGGGGCACCGCCCGATAACCTGCCGCCCGTTCAGGAAAACGCCCCGCTCCGTGTCGTAAAACTGCGCGCTTGACATCTTTGCCAAATGCCCGTTTGCATGCAGCCCGCGCAGAAAAAGATCGGACATGTCTTTATGGCGCCTGGCTGCCGGCTCGACGCTGGAGCCGCCAAAAAAGTCTAACGATATTTTATAGTCGGCAAGCGTTTTTTTGTGCGCTTCGTAGTTGCTTTGCGCTAGCTGCTCTATCGTGCCGCCGTACTCGCCCGACTCCACGCGCTTCCTGTAGTCCTCCGCCAGCGGGGAGCCGTAGCAGTCGGTGCCGGACACAAAAATGACGTTTTCGCTTCCGATGCGGTCGCGCAGGAAACGCGCGAGCATGTCCGCGTGGACATAGTAGCCGCCGATATGGGCAAAGTGCAGGGGCTTGTTGCCGTACGGCATCCCGCCCGTGACGACCGCCCGCTCCGGGAACGCCGGGCGCGCCGCCTTTTTTTTGTTTAATGAACCGTTATCATTATCCATATGATACAATGCCTCAATTCATATACCTTGTGGTACACGGACGAACACTGTTCGTCCCTACATGCGCCTGTGAACCTGCGGAGCGGTCGCAAACCATCCGTTTGGGACGGCTCGGCTTTCTTCCGGTCCTCTATCAACCTTATTATATGCAAATCACAAAAGGCCTATGGCCGCTTCCAGCCTCCTTACGCTCTCATCGCGCCCCAGGATTTCAAGGATCTCGACGGCGCCGCCCGGCGTCACCGGCAGCCCGGACAGGGCGACGCGCAGCGGCCATAGGAGCTGGCCGCTTTTCATTCCGTTCTCCGACGCGTGCGCGTTCAGGGCGGCGTGGATGGTATCGCCGTCCCAGTGCGCCAGCCCCCGCAGGAGCGGCAGAGCGGCGGACAGTGCGGTTTTTGCCGTCGCAGCGTCGGTCTTCATTTTTTTATGCGTGTAGAGATCGGCGGAGAAAGCGGGCATCGCTTCCAAAAAACCGATCATGTCGGGTATTTCGCTCAAAACCTCTGTGCGCCTGGACAGCGTCTGCGCTATCTTCATAGTGTCCAGGCGGGGGTCCTTGATGGCCTTTTTTATATATGGCAGCGCGAGCGCATGGAACTCCTCCGGGGATTTGCGGCGGATGTATTCCGCGTTGAAATACCGGAGCTTAGCCATGTCCATATTTGAAGGCGATTTGCTGATGCCCCCGATGGAAAAAACGCGCGTCAGCTCGTCGAGCGTGTAGAACTCGCGGTTGTCGGGCGGGGACCAGCCCAGCATGGCGATGAAATTGATCACTGCTTCGGGCAGGTAGCCCATGTCCAGCAGGTCGACGAACGAGGGGTCGCCCTCCCGCTTGGACAGCTTGCGGCCGCCCTCCTTCACTATCTGCGGGAGGTGGACATATACCGGGACGTCCCACCCGAAGGACTCGTACAGCAGATTGTATTTGGGCGTGGACGACAAATATTCCGAGCCGCGAATGACATGCGTTATCGCCATTTGGTGATCGTCCACGACATTGGCGAAGTTGTATGTGGGCAGGCCGTCCGACTTCAATAGTATTTGGTCTTCTAGCTCGCTGTTGTCGAACTCGATTTCGCCATATACGGCGTCCACAAACACCGTTTTTCCCGACGCGGGCATTTTTTGGCGTATGACGAACTCGTCGCCCCGCTCCAGCCTGCCCCGGACGTCGTCCGGCTGCAGGGACAGGCAGTGCCGGTCGTACATGTTCGTCTTGCCGGCCGCCTCGTTTTCGGCCCTCAGCGCGGCGAGCCGCTCCTTTGTGCAGAAACAATAATACGCGGCGCCCCGGTCAATCAGCTCCTTCGCATGGTCCATATAGCCGTCCTTGCGCTCGCTTTGGATATATGGGCCGTACGGGCCGCCGACGTCAGGCCCCTCGTCGTGCCGGAGGCCGGCCATGCGGAGCGATTCGTAGACCAGCTCGATCGCGCCTTCGACCAGCCGGTTTTGGTCGGTGTCTTCGATGCGCAGGATAAAACTCCCGTTTTGGGATTTCGCTATCAGGTACTCATAGAGCGCGGTCCGGAGGTTGCCTACATGCATGGAACCGGTCGGGCTGGGCGCGTACCGTGTGCGGATTGCCGCCATGGCTGTACTCCTTCATCATGATTAATCATGATTAATTGATAATAATTATTTGAAATTAATGGTAAATAGCATTATGTTTGCTATGGGCAATTATTATGGATAATTAATATTGCATTATACAGCTATATGCGGTATCTTACAAGAAAAATCAATTCGAGGTGCGCATGGATAACGCGGGCAACGGTATTTTAATGCACAAGGTGACGGTTAGCCGGGGTGTGGTCGACAGTGGTGGCGGAATCGCCGGCGGTAGGGAGCTAACGCTAAGCGCCGAGCACGGCGAGAATCTGTACCATTTGCTGAGGCGATCGGGCGTCGGCCTGGTCGCGCCCTGCGGAGGGGGGAGGCGCTGCGGCAAATGTCTTGTGCGCGTCATCACGGACTTGTCCGATATGGCCCCGCCCTCGCCGGAGGAAAAAATGCTGTTGACGGACGCATCATTGGAAGGCGGACTCCGCCTCGCGTGCTTTATCGACGTCGTTTGTGATATGTCAATCGCACTGGCGCCCTCGTCCGCCGCGACCGCGAAAATTATGACGTCCGGCGTCGAGCTGGAGTTAGCGCCGTCGCCGTTCGTGAGAAAATATGCCATCGACGTTGAAGCGCAAACGTTGAGCTCGCAGGCCCCGGACGCGGAAAATATAGCGAAGGCCCTCTCCGGGGTATTGGCGGCTCAGCCCGCTTCTGCGCCTGCATCGCACCCCGCGCCCTCTGCGTCGCCTGCTCAGCCCACGTCGCTCGCGCAACCCGCACCATCTGCACCGCCCGTGCCGCCCGCGTCACCCGCGCCGTCTGCGCCCGAAACACCATTGTACAGCGGCACTGCCGCCATCGCCCCTGATATTTTTGCCGGCGCCGACATATTGAGAACCTTGCCGGACGCCGTCGCTCAGGGCGGTGGCCGCGTCACCTGCGTCCTGGCGGGCAGGCGGATCACGGGCGTCGAGCCGGGCGATACGAGCGGGCGCTGCTTTGGCGCCGCGTTTGATTTGGGCACCACGACGATTGCCGGCTACCTGTACGACATGGCGGACGGTAGGCTGGCCGCTGTGGCCTCTGCGTTGAATCCGCAGGCCGCGTACGGCGCCGACGTGATAACAAGGATCAACTATGCCTCGGCCGAATCGGGTGGGGCGGAGGAAATGAGGGAGTGCGCCCTGCGCGAAATCAACCTGATGCTTTCGCGGCTGGCAGGGCAGTGCGGCG
The DNA here is from genome assembly GCA_009777515.1 of Oscillospiraceae bacterium. GTDB lineage: Bacteria > Bacillota > Clostridia > WRLR01 > WRLR01 > WRLR01. The sequence continues at coordinate 5,760 of WRLR01000001.1, forward strand.
CCGAGCCGGGCGATATCTATAGCGTATATGTAACCGGGAACACGACGATGCTCCATTTATTTATGGGGCTGCCTGCGGCGAAAATAGCCGTCGCCCCGTTCATCCCGGTCACGACGGGCATGTGCTTGATGTCCCGGCGGGAGTCGGGGCTTTTGATGAGCGAATCCGGCGTCGCCGTGTGCCTGCCGGGCGTTTCCGCGTATGTCGGCGCGGATACGCTGGCGGCCGTCCTGGCATGCGGCATGGATGCCTCCGACGATATGAACGTGCTCATCGACATCGGCACGAACGGCGAAATAGTCGTCGGCGGCAGGGGGGATCTGTACGCCTGCTCGACGGCAGCCGGGCCCGCCTTTGAAGGGGCGAGCATCAGTTGCGGGGTGGGCGGCGTGGAGGGAGCTGTCGACTCCGTGCAGTTTGGCGCTGACGGCGCCGTTACGCTCACCACTATCGGGGGCGCGCCCGCGATTGGCATATGCGGGTCGGGCCTGGTGGACGCGGTCGCGCAGATGCTCCGCCACAAAATCATCGACGAAACGGGCAGGCTGCTGGAAGCCGACGAGGCGGAGGACGAGGGGGCGCCGCGCGCCCTGTGCGACCGCCTGGTCACATTGGGCGACGGGGCGCGCGCGTTCATGCTGGCGCCCGCCGGGGACATGCAGATAGGCATTTACATCACGCAGCGCGACGTGCGTGAAATACAGAACGCGAAAGCCGCCATAGCGGCCGGCATACAGACGCTGCTCAAAAAGGCCGGGCTCGGCGCCGGGGACATTGGCCGCCTTTACCTGGCGGGCGGGTTCGGCAACTACATAAGGGTGCAGAGCGCCCTGGACATAGGCCTGATATTGCGCGACTTCGAAGGGCGGATAACCCCTGCGGGCAACGCCGCCGGCGCCGGGGCGTCCGCTGCGCTGCTGTCGACCGAAGCCGTTGGCCGCCTCACGGAGATGTCGCGCAAGGTAAAATATATCGAGTTGTCCGCCTCCCCCGATTTCACCAACGCATATATCGAATGCATGACCTTTGAATGAAAGCCGCCAAGAGCTAATCGAAAAAAAACGCAAATAAAAAACCAACGACCCTAAGGCCGTTGGCGTTTATTGCTTGTTTTTTTAGTAAGGCCCGGTACTGCCGGGCTGTAGCCTACGTGCGGCTGATGTGCTGCTGACGTTCAGTAGATGAGACTGACGTACAGTAGATGTGTGGCTGAAATGCGGCTGACGTCTTAGACGTTAATCATATCTTTCAGGCTTTTGCCCGCCTTAAAGACAGGGGCCTTGGACGCAGGAATCTGGATCTCCTGGCTGGTCTGCGGGTTGCGCCCCTTGCGAGCGGCTCTTTTGCGTACTTCGAAAGTGCCAAAGCCAACGAGAACTACCTTGTCGTCTGCCTTAAGCGCGTCTTCAATGGCCGAAAGCGTCGCGTTCAACGCGGTCTCGCTGCTTTTTTTGTTTAAACCGGATTTTTCGGATATGGCATAGATTAAATCAGTCTTATTCATCCTCAAAAAAACCTCCTAATATTGAAATACGCAAACATTTTATACTCAAAAGTGAGTAACGTCAAGCGTTTAAAGAAATCTTTTGTTTTAAATTGCCCTTTTTTATTGCGCTTTAGTGCGCCCGGATGTGCGATCGGAGGTGCGATCGGAGGTGCGCCCGGACGCGCCCGCCGACGCGATATTTGCCGCCTGCCATCGAGGGCCTGCGGCGCAGATTGTTATTTTAGGTCTGGTATGATGCGAACCAATGCTATATAATGTAATAATAATGCTAAAAGGAAAGCTATTAAGGAAAAAAGACTTATATGAAGCCTGATATTATATGCGACCCTTTTACAAATGATCTTTTGCCGCCATAGCGCCGGAGAAAAATACTTATGATTAATTACAAGGTTAGGGTTTACAGGGCTTTCGTTATTGTGCTTGCTGCCGTCGTCGTCGCAGCATTTGTCATATTCCAACTGACCCAGTTAATCACAAACGGTATAGCGCACTTGTCGGGCGCCACATCAAAAGCAAATTCGGAAATCGCCTCGACCGAGGCTGGTGTCGCCGCGCCCGTAACGGCGCACACAGCTCAAAGCACAATCGGCGCGCAGGGCGCCACCACGACGCAAGGCACCGGCAATTCTCCTGGCGGTTGGCTGGGCGGCGGCGCAGACGGCGCGTTTGCGGGCTATCTGGGGCTGGCCGACGCGGCTGCAGGGTCCATAGTGGACGCCGACAGGTTTTTCGAGGTCAAAATGGCACGGAGCGGGGCGAACGCCGCCGTCCCGAATGGCATTTATTCGAAAGAGGGCTTGTCGCTGATGGCTGCCGCCGGGGCGGGCGCCGGGTATGAAAATATTCTCGAGGACGTCCAGAGCGCGTATGGAACGGATGGCTCGAACGGTCCGAGCGGCTCGAACGGCTCGAGTGGCGCCGGCGACGCGGTAGACGCCGGTGACGCGGGCGCTGCAGTAGACGCGGGAGACGCGGGCGCTGCGGGCGACGGCAGCCTTTCGCTGCCCCAGCAGTTGGCCGCGCGCGCCGCGCTGTACCCGAACAGCCCGCTTTCAGCCGTAAACACCGCCGCCACCATCGACGCCCCCTTCAACCATCTCCAACTCTCGTCATACGCGTCGCCGCTGGCAGGCGCCATGCTGTACGCAAACATGCTGCTCGAGGACAACAGGGACGCTATCGATTCTCTGGTGGCGCACGCGGATCGCCCCAGAAGGCCCATTTACCTGACCATTGACGACGGGCCCTCGTCCTTGACAGGGCAGTTTCTCGATATTTTAAGGGAAAAGGGCGTACGCGCGACCTTTTTCGTGGTCGGGGCCAACGCCAGGCGCCACCCCGACGTCATACGCGAGATGTACGAGGGCGGGCACTGCATAGCCAACCACAGCTATACACACGACTACAACAGGCTTTACCAGTCGTCCTCCTCCCTGCGTTCGGAGCTGACGCGGTGCGACAACGTAATCAACGACATTTTGGGCTTCCAGTACACGTCCGGGATTTTTCGCTTCCCGGGCGGCAGCTCATATAAAACGGCTACCCAGTACAAAAGCGCGGTGAGGAACATGGGCTACAGGTATTATGACTGGAACTGCCTGAACGGCGACGCGCAGATAAGGGACAAATCGGCGGACAGCCTGTACAACTATATGCTGTCCACATACAAGGACCAATATGAAGTCATACTGCTGATGCACGACTCCGACACCAAGCAGACGACCGTCGACATGCTCGGGAGGGCCATAGACTTTTTCATAGAGAACGATTATGAGTTCTTCACGCTTGACGAAAAATAGCATCGGCGTATAATGATAAATGGCATATAAATAAAAATGGCATAAAATGTTAATAATAACAGCAGGTTGCCATCTGGGAGGTTAATGATGACTAAAGTATCAAAGGATATGATCATATCGGACGTGCTGCATCTTGACATCGGCACGGCGCCGATCTTTTTGGCGAACGGTATGCATTGCATTGGCTGCCCGTCGGCCAGCGGCGAGTCGATAGAAGACGCCTGCATGGTGCACGGCATGGACCCCGACAAGCTCATCGGCGAGCTGAACAGCTATTTTGAAAACAGCGCCACATCTGTTTAGCCCATAATGGAAGACGACGGCTCAAGCCGTAAACCAGATGCAGAGGCCGAATCAAAGACGGGTACAGGGGGCGGTACCCGTGATCGGCAAATCGACATTGAAGTAACGACCAAAGCAGGCAAACGGCGGCTCATATTCGATCTGACATGGCCGGCCCTGGCTGAGAACCTACTCGCATCCCTAGTATCCATCGTCGATATGATCATGGTTTCGTCACTGGGCGCGTACGCCATTAGCGCTGTCGGCCTCGTGACGCAGCCGCGCTTTGTGCTGCTCTCGGCCTTTATGGCCCTCAGCATCGGCTCGACGGCCATGGTGGCGCGCTTCAAGGGCGCTCGCGAGCAGGAAAACGCCTGCATCGTGCTCAACCAGTCGCTCATCATGACATTTGGCATGACCGTCTTGCTGTGTACCCTGATGTTCGTTGCGGGCGAGCCGCTTGTGCGCCTCCTGGCCGGATCGAACATATCGGAGCAGACCGTGCAGGCGTCCTTTGAGTACCTGCGCATCATGATCATCGGCTTCCCCACGCTCGCGTTCACATTTTGCATAAACTCCATCCTCAGGGGCGTCGGCAACACCCGCGCCTCCTTCTATACAAACGCGACGGCAAACGTCGTAAACGTTTTCTTAAATTACTGCCTGATAGGCGGCAACTTTGGCTTTCCGGCTATGGGCGTTGCCGGGGCCTCGCTCGCGACGGTCATAGGCCAGACTGCGGCGCTGTGCGTGGCGGTGTATACCGTGGGGCGGGGCAGGGAGTATGTCTCATTTAGTATCCGGCTCCTCCGGCGGGTCGATTTTGGCATGATCAAAAGGATACTGCGCATCGGGCTCCCGGCCTTTGGCGAGCAGGTGATCATGCGAGTGGGGATGATGTTCTTTACGACCATCGTGACGTCGCTGGGCGACAGCTCGTATGCGTCGCACATGATAGCCATGAACATCCAAATGCTGTCGTTTACGACCGGGATGGCCTTCGGCACCGCCTGTACGACCCTCGTCGGCCAGTGCCTCGGCAGGGTCCGGGTGGACCTGGCGAAACTGTACGTCAAGATGACGCAAAACATCGGGTTTGTAGTATCGTGCTTCGTCGCTCTGGCAATGTTTTTAGGCGCCGAATGGATCACGTCCATGTACTCCGACGACGCGGAGATCATCCGGCTCGCTGCGCTGATGCTCCGCATCATCGCCATCGTGAACCCCATATCCAACGCGCGCTTCATCTATATCAGCTCGCTGCGCGGCGCGGGCGACTCGCGTTTTGCCGCCGTCATAACATTTGTCGGCGTCATATTGATAAGGCCGTTGATCAGCATCGCGCTCACTTCGCCAATGCTGCCGTTCCAGATTGGGCTCATGGGCATTTGGATCGGCCTGAGCTCTGACAGCGTCATCTGCTTCGTCATGAGCCGGATGCGCTACGCCCGAGGCAAATGGGTAAACATCAAAGTTTAAGTACCGCCAAGTATGCATGCAAGTATGCTTACAAGTATGCATGCATCATTCTAGCGATATGACGACATGGCTTATGTTGCGCACCGGTATCTTGCCGGCGCCTTTTCTACTTAATGTATCGCCTTAATATATCGCCTCAAATACGCGATGGCCTGCCCCGCTGCGGACTTTGCGTCGGGGAGGGGCAGGGCCTCCACGGACACCCAGCCGTCGTAGCCTATTTCTTGCAGGGCGCCGGCCAGCGAAGCGAAATCCAGATGCCCCCAGCCCGGGGCGCGCCTGTTCGAGTCCGCCGCGTGGACATACCCGACCAGGTCCCTGTGCTCGCGCAGGCTCCCTTCAATTGAAGCGTCCTCAATGTTCATGTGAAAAAAGTCCGGCATGAGCCGGACATTGCCAATGCCGGCATGGCGCAGCATGTCGATCAGCGCCGCCCCGTCCGCCACGCTGTTTATGAAATTCGTCTCATAGCGGTTGACCGGCTCAAGCACCAGCCCCACGCCCCTGCGCTCTGCATGCGAGGCGACCGCCCCCATGCTCTCGGTAAAGCGCCCGGCAGCGTCGTCATACGAGTCGCCGTCCTCTACGTAGCCCCTCGCGCGCCCGATGTTGACCAGGCAGCCAAAGGCGGACGCCAGATTGACGATGCTCAGAAACTCCCGGACAGCCTTCTTGCGGACGGCCTCGTCGCGCGCGCTCAGCCACAGCTTCCTGTCCGCGAACAACTGCCCCGTGGACACGGCAGAAAGGGCCATTCCGTGCTTCCGCAGGAGGCCGTCGATATATTCCGGCGCAAACTCGCTCCCGTCGCGAACCGCCAGTTCGACGCCATCATACCCCAGTTCCGCCGCTGTGCCGATCCCTTGCCCGACGCCCCGGAAAACGGTAAACGCCGACGGCAGCGCACCCTCGGACGCGACGACGACAGCTATTTTCATCTATTCCTCATCCTCCCTTGCTATGTGGCACAGGCCGCAGTCGCCTTCATTTAGCATCTCGTCCTCCGCGCCCCGGATCAAATCAAGGGAAATGTTGTGGCGGCCGCCCTCGAACTCGCTGGACAGCCAGTTGTCGACGATGTCGTACGCTTCGTACTCGCCCGTGACCCTGCCGCCGAGACACAATATATTCGAGTCGTTGTGCATCCGGGTGGCCTTGGCCATGAACCCGCTGGTGCACAGCGCCGCGCGGATGCCCTTGAACTTATTGGCGATTATGCTCACGCCGATGCCCGTAGAGCATATGATGATGCCGCCCGCGCCGGGATTGTCCAAAACATTGCGGGCCACGCGCGCGGCGTAGTACGGGTACCTAACCGTCTCGGCGGTGTCGCTGCCGAGGTTCTCCACCTCATAGCCCTTTTCGGCGAGATGCTTCAAAAGCGCATTTTTGAGCACCAAACCGCCGTGATCATTAGCAATATACAAACGAGTAAACATAATAGACCCCTCCATGTCCAAAGCCCAACCACACATATCCCATGTCTAACCACCCGCATACAACACAACGTACCAAACCAAACTATAGAGAACAAACCAAACTATAACAAAACAATCCAAACTAAACAATAGCAAACAAAGCTATACCAACCAAAATAAAGACACTTGGTATTCAACACATATCCTATATCAAACCCAATAATTTAACAATATATTATATGTAAAGTGTTGACTTTTGTTTTTTTGGTATATACAATACAATAAATCACAACAAAAACGGTGGAATTTACATATGATTAGTACTCAAAGACGAAACAAAATTAAGCAGCTTATTCTTACTCAAGGCAGTGTAAATACAGGGGAGTTAGCGGAATTGTTTAATGTAACCGGCGAGACGATACGGCGCGATCTCAATTTATTGGAGAGCGAAGGATATATCAAAAAAAATTATGGGGGAGCCGTCGCTGTCGAAGAATTACATAAATTGTTCAACAGCATACCGCCCGTGCAACAGCGCAAATTCAGCAATTCGGGCGACAAAGCGCGCATAGCCATGGCTGCCGCGCAAATGATTAAAGAGGATATGTGCGTTTATTTTGATGCGGGCTCCACAACCAGTTCGTTGCTACGTTTCATTGAGTGCGAAAAACTCAATGTCGTGACGAACAGCGTAGATATAGCTGCGGACTGCGCCGCTAAGGATAATTGGAATGTAGTTGTGGTCGGGGGGCAGTTGATAAAAAAATCTATGTGCTTGATAGGTTCGGAAGCTGAATCCCACATTTGCATGCTGAACATTGACATTGCATTCATAGGGAGCAGCGGGGTGTCCCATCATAGGAGTTTTACAAGTTCCAGCGAGCAAGAAGCGAAATTAAAAAGAACAGCGATCTCCAGGGCTTGCCGTTCTGTCGTTATGGCGGATAAATCAAAATTTACCAGATCATATTTATATACATTCGCAGTATTTAATGACATAGATTGCTTCATTACTTCCGAAGGCGGCGTGGACGACGCTTTTCGCTTAAAGGCGAAAGAGGCCGGTATGGAACTGATCATAGTGTGATCTCCATTATTTAGCATCATATATGATGTTGAATATAAAAAGGATGATAGTCATAAGGAGGGTATGTTATGCAGTATAAGAGGGTTTGTGCATTTATTTTAGCCGTAGTAATGTCGCTCTCACTGGCAGCTTGCGGGGGCGGCGGCGGGGCGGCGACGACTCAGGCGGCTACTACCGCTGCAGCCGCTACGGCGGCCGCTACGACTGCCGCCGCTACGGAAGCTGCAACAACATTAGCGGAGCCGGTTGAAATCATCACGTGGGGGATCAACCCGGTACAAGTTGGCAGCGGCAATGAAGGTATGATCAACGCTTTCAATGAGGCGCACCCACACATTAAACTCATACCGCAATCAACACCGGGAACAGACACCGCCAGCTACGCTACACAGGACATATCAAAATTGTTGGCCGCCATTGCCGCCGGGACGCCGCCGGACGTGACTTGGCTGGATCGCTTCACCGTATCGCAATTCGCTTCAAGGGACGCGCTTACGCCAATAACAGAATATGTAAACAATAGCGATCTCGATTTGGCCGATTTCCGCGAATACGCTGTTTGGGAGATCACATTCGACAACCAGATTTGGGCGCTGCCGTGGGCGACCGATGTGCGCATCATGTACTGGAACAAGGACATATTTGAGGAAGAGGGGTTTGATCCCGAAGTGCCGCCACAGACTTGGGAGGAGCTCATCGACTTTGGCCTGAGAATGACAAAATACGATGATGCCGGCAATATAACCCGGATTGGCTATACCCCTCGTTATGCCAGCAGTTGGCTCTATTTGTACGGTTTCCAGACTGAATCGCAATGGCTCAGCGAAGATGGCAAAACTGCGCTGATCAATGCTGCGGAGCCGCTTAAAGCGTTGGAATTCATGGTTAGGGCTATGGACAATATTGGTGGCGCCGAAACGGTCATGGCGCTGTCAGGTTCATTTTTATCCGGGGCCGACCACCCTTTCCTAAACGATCAACTGGCTATGTTTATCACGGACACTAGCATGAACACAAACATCGTGCGATATAAACCGGAGATGAATTTTGGCACCGCGCCCGTGCCCGTCCCGGAAGATGGAGCATCGCCGAAGTCATATGGCGGAGGATGGTCATATTGCATACCCAAAGGCGCCGCAAACCCCGAATTGAGCTTTGAGGTGATGAAATGGCTGATAACCGAGGGCATTATTGTACAGCAGGCCGGGGTCGCGGCTTTTAGCAAGGAGGAGTATGGCATCGATGTCCATTTGCCGCCTTTTTCCGCCTATCTGCCCACGCTGGACAGATTAAAGGAAATATACATTGATCCAATTACGATCCCCAATGTCATACAAGCGTTAAAGACAACGGAAGACGCGATGGGTTACTCTACATGCCGCCCTGTCAGCCCGGTTGGCGAAATTATTTTTACTGAAATGAATAGGGCGACAGAGAGGGCGCTTTATCATGAACTAACGCCGCAAGAAGCGCTCGACGAAGCCAATGTCATTATCCAGACAGAGCTTGACAAGTTCTGGGACTCTATTAGCTAATGGTAATAACATAAGGATAACAGGTGCGTCCCGGGCCGCTGTTCAGTTCAGGCGGGCTAAGGTTTCAGGCCGTCATATAGCAGCGGCCCGGGTATCTTCGCCCTCTAGGGTAAGGAGGTGAAACTATAATGAGGATGAAAAACAAAGAGGCGCTTGCCGGTTATATGTTCGCATTGCCTTGGATACTCGGTTTTTTATTTTTTACCCTAATACCGATAACGCAGTCCATAATATATAGCTTTATGGACTATAACATTCTACAGCCCCCAAAATGGGTAGGCTTTGACAATTACCGCAATATGGTAAACGACAGGATATTTTGGAAGGCGCTTTCCAATACCCTGTACTACGTGGCGTTCAGCGTCCCGCTTACGATGCTTGTTGGCCTTGTCATCGCCATGCTGCTAAATAATGATATATCCGGCATAGCCGTGTATAGGACCCTATACTATATGCCGTCGATTGTTCCCGTTGTGGCGTCCACTATTTTATGGCTGTGGATATTCAATCCCAATTTCGGCATATTGACCACCATTGTCAGGATGTTTGGGGTGAAATCGCCCGCTTGGCTTGCCGATCCCCAATGGTCGAAGCGATCATTGGTGATCATGGCGCTCTGGAGCGCGGGTAGGGGGATGATCATCTATGTGGCCGGACTAAAAAACATCTCCCGCGTATACTATGAAGCTGCGGAAATTGATGGCGCGAGCCGTTTGAAAAGGCTCGTTTGGATCACAATCCCATTGCTTACGCCGACACTGTTCTTTCAATTGGTAATGGGCATAATAGACTCTTTCCAAGTCTTTACGCAGGCGTTTATCATGACGGCGGGCGGGCCAAACGACTCCACCCTTTTCTATGTATTATATTTATATAATAACGCTTTCAGCTTTTGGAAAATGGGGTATGCCTCGTCCTTGGCTTGGGTACTGCTTATCATCATTATGGTTATAACTTCAATCAATTTTATTGTTTCCAAATATTGGGTGCAATATGATCAGAGCTAAATAATTTACTGTTGGAGAAGGTGAATGGAATGACTAAATTGGGAAAACGCAGGAGATTGTTTTCTAAAATCACCAGGCATGTCTTTTTATTGGGCGGCGCTTTGGTATTCATGTTCCCTCTCTATTGGTTGATATCAACATCGTTGAAGCATGAGAAGCAGATATTTGTGCTCCCCCCGCAACTGATACCCAACCCTGTAATCATCGACAACTATACCCGCATGTGGAGGCACTTTCCATTTTTGAAATTCCTGTCGAATACCGGGTTTGTTACAGCAATGGGGGTCGTGGGGGTGCTGGTGTCGGCGCCGATGGTAGCATACGCGTTCGCCAGGTTGAGGTGGCCCGGGCGCAATTTATGGTTCATGGTTATGATGGCGACAATGATGATACCTTCGCAGGTGACGATGATACCGCTGTACATTATTTTTAAAGAGATCAATTGGATTGACACGTTCCTTCCTCTTTGGGTCCCGGCATGGTTTGGCGGCGGCGCGTTCAGTATATTTTTGGTCAGGCAGTTCTTAATGACTACCCCCAAGGAAATGGAGGAAAGCGCTTTTATAGACGGGGCGAACTATTTGCAAATATATATTCGGATCATGCTGCCCCTGGTATATCCTCCGCTGACGACCATAGCCATATTCCGGTTCATGAACTCCTGGAACGATTTTATGGGCCCGCTTATCTATATCAATAACCAAAACAAATATACCCTGTCGCTTGGACTCAGGCTCTTTCAGCAGCAAACAGGCACTGCTGAATACGGCATGATGATGGCTGCCACTGTGTTAATGGTGCTGCCGGTTATATTATTTTTCTTTCTGGGGCAAAAGCAGTTTATTGAGGGCGTGGTGTTGACCGGCATGAAAAACTGAGGAAGGAGAGTATATGGATAGCAAAACGGATGATCATATACTGTATTTAACAAAACTATCAAGATATTTTCGCAGGCAAGTCATTAAAATGGTTTATAAGGCCCAAAGCGGCCACATTGGCGGTTCTCTTTCTTGCGCCGAAATACTTACAGTCCTGTATTTTAGCGAAATGCGGGTAGACCCTGCCAACAGCCATTGGGAAGACAGGGATCGTTTTGTGGCTTCTAAAGGCCACTGCGCCCCAATGCTGTACGCCGTTTTGGCTAAAAGGGGTTTCTTCCCGGAAGAAGAACTGCTTACGCTGAGGACTTTGGGAAGCAGGCTTCAAGGGCATCCAAATATGTCGACTATCAAAGGCGTCGACATTTCGACAGGTTCGCTGGGCATGGGGCTCTCGGTAGGGCTCGGCATGGCGATATCGGCCCGTTTGCTTGGCAAGGGTTTTTATACTTACGTGCTTATGGGCGATGGCGAGCTTCAGGAAGGGCAAGTATGGGAGTCGGCCATGTCCGCTTCCAAGTTCTGCGTAGACAATTGCATAGCCATAGTTGATCATAATAAGGTCCAACTCGACGGCAAGGTCGACGATATAATGCCCCTGGGGGATTTGGCGCTTAAATGGCGCTCTTTCGGATGGAACGTCATCGAAGCTGACGGGCACGATGTACAGGACATGTTAAAAGCAATCAACCATGCCAAATCCGTTAAAAAAACACCTTCCGTCATTATTGCGGACACAGTCAAGGGCAAAGGCGTTTCGTTCATGGAAAATAATCATAAATGGCACGGCGCTGTAATAGGTAAGGACGATTATGAATCGGCTATGCGCGAGTTAGGCGGTGAAGCGGATGATTGACAATTTAACCCAGAGGGAAGTGTATGGGCATGCGCTGGCGCGGATGGGCGCAGACAACAAAAAGATAGTCGTATTGGACGCAGACATCAGTAGCGCCTCGCAAACAGCCATTTTTGCCCGCGAGTACCCCGATCGATTTTTCAATGTTGGTATTGCAGAATGCAACATGATGGCGATGGCTGCGGGCTTTGCGACATGCGGCCTCGTCCCTGTGGTCAATACGTTCGCTTTTCTGGTGACGCTCAGGGCGGGCGACGCTTTAAGAAGCTTCACCGCGCACGACAGGCTGAATGTTAAAATATTCGGAACAAACGCAGGCTTGTCAAATTCTCTTGACGGCTCCAGCCATCAGTCGGTGCAAGCGTTCGCCATTCTGCGTAGCATGCCGAATTTAACTATCATCGCGCCGTCCGATCCCAATGAAACGGCGGCGGCGGCTGCGGCGGCTATTAATTTCGATGGGCCTGTATATGTGAGCATAGCGAGAAATGTGATTCCATATCTATATCCGGATAGCTATCGATTTAAGATAGGCAGGGCATACGAAGTCCGGGGCGGATCGGATATAAGCATCATTGCATGCGGTTATATGGTCGCCAAGGCTTTGGAAGCGGCAGAAGCGCTGTCCGGCCAGGGCATATCAGCAAGGGTGATAAACATGCATACCATAAAACCCATTGACGTAGAAATGGTTATTCGCGCGGCGGAAGAAACCGGTGCGATTGTCACTATTGAAGAATCAAGCATATATGGCGGCCTTGGCGGCGCAGTCGCGGAAATCGTGGCCGCCAATAAACCTGTGCCGGTCGGTATCGTCGGTATTAAAGACACATTTGCAGAGTCAGGCGATTATGAGGGACTGCTCGCAAAATATGGGCTGGGCGTTGATAGTATCGTCAGTAACGTAAATAAAATTTTGGAAATGAAAAAATGTTAATGAAGAAAGGGTGGGCGTTATGAATAAAATTCGTATGGGCGTGGTTGGGACAGGTAATATTTCAAGAATGCACATCAATGGGATATTGGGAAGCCCTGACGCGGAGCTAAAGGCGATATGCGACAATGACGGCGCCGTGCTAAAAACAAAAGGCGACTTGTATGGAATACCCGACGCGCTGCGCTTCACGGACTACGAGGCACTGCTAAAATGCCCGGAGGTGGACGCTATTTCCATTTGCACGCCCAACTGCATGCACTATCCGGTTGCCGTGGCAGCGGTCCAAAACGGAAAGCCTTTTCTTATTGAAAAGCCGGTCACGATGACATACGAGCAAGCCGTTGCGCTAAAGGACATGGCGGCAAAAGCGAATGTCGCGCATATGGTTGACTTTTCGTTTCGTTTTAAGGCGGCTGCCAGGCATGCCAAATGGATGATAGAGCAGGGGTATCTGGGCGATATACGCCACGTTTATGCCGAATACCTGCAGTGCATGAATGTATCCGACACCTCCGCTTTTACATGGAAGCACAGCAGGGAGCTGGCGGGCACGGGCGTCCTGAACAACCTCGGCTCGCACGTCGTCGACCTGATTCGTTTCATGGTCGGCGATTTTAACAAAGTGTGCGGCCACGCGGGCGTATGCGTTCCAAGCCGACCGGGCGGCGCTTCAGGCGGGCGCGGCGTTGTGGACGCATACGATTTCAGCCATACCCTGGGGGAACTGGATTGCGGCGCATCCGTGACGCTGACGCTGACAAAGATGGCATATGGGCGAAAGAACTACCAGAAAATTGAAGTGTATGGGAGCAAGGGCGCCCTGGTGTATTGCATAGACAGGGACGAATCCATTGAAGCCTGCGTCGGCGACGTGTACGAGAGGGGCGGCGACTTTCACAGGATTACACTGCCAGCACAAAACTTCCCGGGAATGATGCAGTCATTTTTAAATATTGTACTCGGGAAGGGCGCCGGGCTTGCGCCCGTGATGGATGACGGCTGTATCAACCAACGGGTGCTAGACGCCATCGATCGTTCGATAACGCAAAATAAATGGGTCAGCATTGAAAAATCGTAAAATAGTACAAGCGCCGATTATTTAAAATATCTATAAACGGGGGGAGAGACAATGATCAAGATAGGTTACAAACCTGTAGGCATGAGGATTTCGATAACAGAAAAAGTTGCTTTTGCAAAAGAGCTGGGCCTTGATGCGATTGAGATAAATTCCACGGATTTCAAAAACGCGAATGATGAGTCGGAATGGGCGGAGGCCTCGCAGAAATACGGGATACTGTTAAAAAGCTACGCTGTGGGCGTTGATTTATGCAACCCCGTGTATGAAGAAACAGAGACCGCCACCGTGATAGATGCGGCTAAGCGCATTAAGCCTATGGGCATGGACATGATGCTCACCCGCTCCATGTGGCCGTACAACGGGGTCCCACAAAAAGACACATGGGCGTATACCATCAAAAAAACCAGGGAGTTCGCGGCCATATGCGCCGACTACGGCATCAAGCTCGCGCTTGAAGTCGACCATGGGTGTTTTATCCATACCCTGGAACGCGCGCAAGTGTTGATGCACTATGTCGACCACGACAACTTATATTTGAATTATGATCCCGCCAACATGTATATCGGCGGCGCCGATCCGCTTTACGCCATATCCATAATAAAGGACAAAATCGCCGGTGGGCACATAAAGGACGCTATATACCGCTCCGAGTACAAAGGCGAAACCGGGGTGGGCTACGGAGAAGTCGACTATGTAGCGATTTTCAGGGAGCTTAACAAATACAACGTGGACGTCGTCATGCACTATGAGCACTTCAAGCTAAAGGACGAGGTAAGGTCTGCGCATAAACATATCGTATCCGTTATGAAAAAACTATAAATAGCTGAGGTCTTTACGGGAGGGCGTGCATGAGAAATATCAGAGTCGGTTTTGTCACATTGTCAAGAGTGACATTTAGCTTGGATTTTGCCAAAAGCATATATGAACGTTCCTTAAAAATACTTTCTGCCATGGGCGTTGAAATAGTAGCGTACGATAAGCTGGCCCTAGAGGTTGAAGATGCCAGGGCAGCCGCTAAAAAATTCCATGATCATGACATAGATTTGCTCATCATACAAAACGGCACTTTTGCGGCGGCGGACTTGACGATCGAGCTTTCGGTTTTGACGTCCGTGCCGATTATCCTGTGGGCCATACCCGAGCCTGCGGTGAACGGCGCCAGGCTTTTGGCCAACTCGTTCTGCGGCGCGAATTTAAACGCTTCGTCATTGGCAAAGTTCCAGAGGCCTTTCAAATTTTTCCGGGCGCTGCCGGAAGACGATGCGTTTGTGGCCGAAATGTCCGCATATTTTCGGATGTTTAAGGCTTATGTCAATTTGAAGAGCGCGAAAATCGGATGGGTGGGGATGAGATGCCCGGGCTATTATCATTCGTCGACAGACGAGTCAAGGCTGCGCCGCGTCGTCGGGCCATCAATCCATCATGTCGACCTGCTGGAGGTCGATCAAGAGATAAAAGCGATCACCGATAACCAAGCGATTGAAATGTACGAGAACAGCACCAAAGGCAGGAAATTGGATATTTCAAAAGAAAAGCTGGCGGCGTATGGCAAACTCGGGCTTTCAATGATGAATATCAAAAAAAGGTATGACATCGACGCTTTTGCCGTTAAATGCTGGCCGGAATTCCCCACTACGCTTTGCCAGGCGCCATGCGCCGCTATCTCATGGATGAACGACATGGGGGTCCCCACTAGCTGCGAGGGCGATGTCGAAGGCGCCGTAAATATGCTGCTGCAGACATATTTGACTGGCAGGCAGTCATTTTTCGCGGATTTAATAGACTATGACGAAGAAAAAAACACCTGCGTCTATTGGCATTGTGGATCGGCGCCGTCGTTTTTGGCTTCGCCGGGCGCCGCTGTATCCATGCACGAGGATTTTAAAGGCGTGGGCATTACCGTAGAGTTTCCGCTAATGCCCGGAAAAATCACGCTTAGCCGCATTGCGACAATCCGCGATGAGTACAGGCTGTTGCTGGATTCCGGCGAGGCTATAGAAACGGAAATGCTGGCAAGGGGCAACCCGTTGAAGGCAAAGATGTCCAGGGACGTAAAAGAGCTGGTAGAGACAATAATTTATCAGGGCTTCCCGCACCACTACGTTGTTTCATATGGCGATGTGACGTATGAGATGAAGGAGCTGGCCAAACTGTTGAACATGCAAGTATTGTAATTGATCTATTGTAATTGTGCTATTGTAATTAACTCAATACCATTTTGTTTTATTTGGATTTCGCGGGGCGGGCGGCCGGGGTGGTCAGCCTGCCCTGTTGCGATCGAAACCTTTGTATCTTGTGCCTTGGAAGGTCAGGTTGCCGGTGTCGCCCTCGGCCAGCATGCCGTATTCCTTGCCCGGCACTTTTAGCTCCATGCGGTCACCGCTCTCTACCTCGAATGTGGCGAAGTATGTGGAGGACGACGAAAAATGGTGGGAAGATGCGTCTCCGCCATGGTGGTGGTGGCTGCTGCCGACCGCCGTGCGCTTTGCGACAACCTTTGCGACCACCGTCAGGACGGGGGAGCTGTTGTTCGCGCCCCACTCCATGCCGCCTCTTATTATATTGGCGGCGACAAGGCCAAAGACCAGTGCGAACCCCACAACGAAGATTACGGTAATAATCGGAAACATTAAAGCATTACCTCCGCAAGGCGTGTCTCATATCTAAGGCGTGTCTCGTATCTATGGAAACGCCGGGCTGTCCGCGTATCCGTAATGGGCGGTGATCACATAGCGGAAGCCGCCAAGCCCGGCCAGCCTATCTATATCGGCCTTTTGCTGTTCGTCGGATTTGTTGTATATTGAGATGAACATCCCGACCTTGCCGTCTTTTATGCTCAGGTTGTCGCCCGCGAAAAGGTACAGCCCGTCGAGCAAATAGCATACGGAGTCGTCCGCGTGGCCCGGCGTCCCAATGACCTCGACAGTGCGCCCGTTTATTTCGAGGGAATCGCCGTCCGATACGGTATGGACGCCCGCGCCCCCCTTTGCGCCGTAGACGGTGGCGGCGCCAAACAGCCCCAGGCCCGCCGTATGGTCGCCGTGGGTGTGCGTCATGAGCACCTGGGCGACGTCCTCGCCCGATATGCCCAGTTGGGACAGGCCCTGCTCCACCGCGCCGCTGTTCCCGCCGGCGTCCACGGCTATATACGAGCCGCCGCAGTCTATCAGGAACATACTGACAAAACCGGTGTTAATCGCATAGATGCCCGGCAAAAACTCGCCCGTTTGCACGGCGTTCATCTGGCTCTGCTCGCTGCGTATTTTGATGAGCACGCCCCCGGCTGCGGCGATCAGCGCGCCGAAGACGATCGACGAAATTATTAGCGTCCTGCGCTTTGGCTTTTTAATTTTCATTGGCCGCATCCTTTTAGGCGTTTTCGGCATATTGTTTGCATCGCCAATTATATCATATTGGGCGATTGCGAGTTCGGGCGATTGCGAGTTTAGGCGACTGCGAGTTTGGGCGACTGCGAGTTTGGGTGACTGCGAGTTCTGATTTATCGGACATGGCGATGCAAATTGTGTATAATTAGTTTATCAATACTTCTAATCAATAATATTAAAAGGATGGTGCATTATATGTCGAGCTTGGCGAACAAAAATTACGGTTCCGGCGTTTCGTTAGAAACCATACGGGGCTTCGCGGAGTCGTTTGCAGCGGACCCAGTGAAGCAACTGGTCATGAACGCGGTGGTGAAAAATGGGCTGCCCAACACCGCAGAGAACTATATGAGCGGCGTTAATATGCAGCACACATTCTCGATACAGATAGAGACCGGCAAGGTCACGAACCAAAAGTCCAGCGGCCGGTGCTGGCTGTTTGCGGGGCTCAACACGCTGCGCCTGGAGATCATGCGCAAATGCAACCTGAAGCATTTCGAGCTGTCGCAGAACTTCCCCATGTTTTGGGACAAATTTGAGAAGGCGAACTATTTCTTGGACAGCATCATAGAGACCGCCGACGAGCCGGTGGGCAGCCGCGTGCTCGATCACCTGCTGGCCGCGCCCATGCAGGACGGGGGCCAATGGGACATGTTTGCAGCGCTGGTCGAAAAATACGGCGCCGCCCCGCAGAGCCAGATGCCGGAGACGTTCCACAGCAGCAGCACCGGCGTCATGAACAAATACCTGACGCTCAAGCTGCGCGAATTCGCCGTTGTGCTGCGAAACGCGTACGCAGGTGGACAGACGCGCGAACAGTTGGCGGAGCAAAAGACAGACATGCTCAGGACCATTTACCAGATGCTGTGCATTTGCCTGGGCAACCCGCCGACTGCGTTCGATTTCGAATACCGGGACAAGGACAAGAAGTTCCATAGGGAGAGCGGCCTGACGCCGCTGACTTTCGCCGAAAAATACATAGGCAGCTCGCTGGACGACTATGTGAGCCTCATTAACGCCCCGACCGCCGACAAGGAGTACTACAAGACGTTTACGGTGCAGTACCTGGGCAATGTCAAGGGCGGCAGGGAGGTAAAATACCTGAACCTGCCCAGCGACGAGCTGAAGGCGCTGGCCATTGCGCAGTTGTCGGACGATCAGCCGGTGTGGTTTGGCTGCGACGTGGGCCAATGGCTGTCCCGGGAGAACGGCGCCATGGATTTGGACAGCTTCAACTACGAGGGCGTGCTGTTTACGAAGTTCCCGCTTACGAAAGCGGAGCGCCTTGACTACCGCGAGTCCATGCTCACGCATGCCATGGTGTTTCTGGGCGTGAACCTGGTGGACGGCAAGCCCAACCGCTGGAAGGTGGAAAACAGTTGGGGCGACAAGGCGGGCAAGGAGGGCTGGTTCATCATGTCCGACGCTTGGTTCGACGAGTTCAACTACCAAATAGTCGTACACAAAAAATATCTGAACGAAAAACAACTCGCCGCGCTGGGGCTGGCGCCCATCGTGCTAAAGCCGTGGGACCCGATGGGGTCGCTGGCGCTGATGCATTGACGATGCCGGCAAATGAGGCGGCTTCGGTAAAGGGATGGGCGCCAATGGGGCAACGAGTTAACGATGTAACAATAGGCAATTGTAAATGCCGGTTTTTACGGGCGAACACTGTTCGCCCCTACAATATTTTGTATATATGCAAAAATGGCTGACCACATGTAGGGACGCACATTGTGCGTCCGCGACTTTTGCAATCGCCTAAACGATACAACAAGGTAACGAGGTAATAAATATGCTGGAGACACTGCTGCTGGTCGACGGGAACAGTATCGTCAACAGGGCGTTTTACGCGTTTGCCGGGCAGGCGCGGCTGGTGACGAAGAGCGGCTTCCCGACGAACGCCATTTTCGGGTTCCTAAATATATTCTATAAATATTTCGACGACATAGGCCCGACCCACGTGTGCGTCGCTTTCGACATGCGCGGCCCCACGTTCCGGCACTTAGAATATGACCAGTACAAGGCGGGGCGCAAGGGCATGCCCGACGAGCTTGCCATGCAGATGCCCGTACTCAAAGAAGTCATCGGAGCGCTCGGGCTGCGCATGGCGGAATGCGAGGGCTTCGAAGCGGACGACATACTCGGAACGCTGTCGGCGCTGGCCGAGCAGGCGGGCATGCAGTGCGTCATTGTGACGGGCGACCGGGACTCGCTGCAGTTGGTGTCGCCGGCGACGCGCGTGCTGCTGCCGGTCACGCGCGCCGGGCAGACGCGCACCGAGGAGTACGACGAGGCGGCGCTGCTGGAAAAATACGGGGTAACGCCGGGACTGTTCATCGATCTCAAAGGCCTGATGGGGGACTCGTCTGACAACATACCTGGCGTCCCGGGAATCGGTGAAAAAACCGCGATGGAGCTGGTGGGCAAGCACGGGGGGATCGACAGCATATACGCGAACCTCGACGCGGTGGAGCGAAAAACCGTGCGCGCGAAGCTGGAGGCGGGCAGGGACCTGGCTGTTATGAGCCGCAGGCTGGCGACGATCGCCAGGGACGCCCCTTGCGGCCTGGGGGTGCCGGATCTGGCCCTCATGGCGCCCAACCGGGCAAACCTTTACAAACTGTTCACAGAATTGCAATTCCAGTCATATATATTAAAGATGGGCCTGACTCAGGCTGACGCGCTGGACGACAATGTGCCGGAGGGCGGCGGTGAAGACGGCGAGGGCTGTGAGGGCAACGAGGGCAGCGGCGGTGGAACGGATTCGGAAGCGGCGCCGGGGGCGCAACGCGATGTGGTCGTAATTATCGACGGCGAAACGGCTTTCTATGATATGATTGAAGCGCTGTGCGAAGCTGGGAAAAGCGCCGGAAGCGAAAGCGGCGAGGGCGCCGTAATCGAAATAGCCGAGGGCAGCAGGGATGGCGAGAACAGCAAGTGCACCGAGGGCATTAATAGCGGCGAGGGCGCCGACAAAGGCGTCGGGGGCTTTGTGTTCTACCCGATCTTTGAAAAAGTAGGCAAATTCGATCAAATATTGTTCGGCGCCGCATGCGCCCACGCGGGCGGCGCGTACTACTTTGAGACGGAAGACGGGCTGGCGCTGCGCAACGCGAGCGGCGGCGATGGCGGCGTGGGCAACGTAAGCAGTAGCGAGGGTAACGCAGGCGACGGCGAGAGCTGTGAGGGCAACGCAAACGGCGGCGCAGGCGGACCATCGCCGGGCGCGATGTATTATGTGCCGCTTAAGGATGTTTTCGACGGCTTCGGGCGGCTATTTTCCGACCCCGGCGTCCGCGTCTATGGCCATGACATAAAGCAGATCAACCATTGGCTCCTCTCCAACGGTAAAGACTGCCCCGTATTCGCTTTTGACACGATGCTGGGCGCCTATGTCGCGGACGCCGCCTCGGGCGCGTACAGCCTTTCAGACATCTATCGGGCGCGGACGGGCGGCGAGATGGAGACAGTTGACGAGATGCGCGGCAGGGGCAAGTCGCGCAAAGCGCTGACCGAGTACGGCCCCGGGGAAATGGCCAAGGCCGCCTCGGACTGCGCCAGGGCGGCGCTGGCCCTCGTTCCCGGGCTGATGGCCGAAATAGCGGAAAACGGGCAGGAGGACCTGTATTACTCCATCGAGCTGCCGCTCTCGGAAGCGCTGGCCGCGATGGAGGTTATGGGCTTCCGGGTGGACGTGGGCGGCCTGCGCGAGTTTTCTTCGGAGCTCGACAACTACATCGGGGAGTTGACTGTGCAGATATACGATCTCGCCGGTGAAGAGTTCAATATAAATTCGACAAAGCAGTTGGGTGTGATCCTGTACGAAAAGCTTGGCCTGCGCCCCATCAAAAAAACGAAAACGGGCTATTCCACAGACGCCGACGCGCTGGCAGCCCTATCCGGCAAGCACCCCCTGGTGGACAAAATATCGGAGTACCGCCAGCATGTCAAGCTGAGGTCCACGTATACGGACGGGCTGATAGAGCTTATCAACCCCGCCGACGGCAGAATCCACACCACGATGAACCAGGCCGTTACGGCGACGGGCAGGATCAGCAGCACGGAGCCCAATCTGCAGAATATACCCGTGCGCCTCGCCCTGGGCCGCGAAATCAGGAGGCTGTTTGTCCCGGAAAGCGAGGGGACGCTGCTGCTTGGCGCGGACTACTCGCAGATCGAGCTGCGCGTGCTGGCGCACCTGTCCGAGGACGCGGCGCTGGCGGAGGCGTTCAGGGACGGCGCGGACATACACAGATCGACTGCATCCAGGGTCTTCGGCGTGCCGGAGTCCCAGGTCACAGAGGAAATGAGGACGCGCGCCAAGGCCGTCAACTTCGGCATAGTGTATGGAATAGGGGACTTTTCATTGGCGCGCGACATAGGGGTGACGCGCAAAGAGGCCCGCGAATACATCGACGGCTACCTGGAAAAACATGAGGGGGTGAGGCGCTTCATGAAGGATTCCGTCGAGCAGGGCAAGCTGACCGGTTATACCCACACGCTGCTGCACAGGCGGCGCAGCCTCCCGGAGCTAAAAGCGTCGAACTTCAATACGCGGGCGTTCGGCGAGCGCGTGGCGATGAACACCCCGGTGCAGGGCAGCGCGGCAGACATCATTAAAATCGCGATGGTGCGCGTATACAAGGAGCTCAAATCGCGCGGCCTGAAGTCGAGGCTTATCTTGCAAGTGCACGACGAACTCATAATAGAGGCATATGAGGACGAACTGGCCGCCGCAGCCTCCATTTTGCGCGACTCAATGGAGCAGGCCCTGTCGCTGTCGGTGCCTCTGGTGGCGGATGTGTACTACGGGCGCAACTGGAAGGACATAAAATCAGTAAAGATATGACTGAGCAAACAGCGGAGCAAACAGAGGAGCAAACGACGGAGCAAACGACGGAAAAACTGCAGAGCAGGTAACGGAACAAGAAGAGGAGCGAACGGCTCAACATATGTCGGAGCAAACGACGGGTAAAGCAACGGGGCGCTGCTTTGTTATAGGGCTGACGGGCAGTTCCGGGAGCGGGAAGAGCGCCGCCGCGAAAATCCTGTCCGCGCTGGGCGCCGAAATAATCGACACGGACGCTATCGCCCGCGACGTCGTCAAACGGCGCGATACGCTCGACGAGCTTATTGGCGCGCTCGGGGGCTGGGTAGTCGACGGACAGGGCAGGTTCGACCGCGCGCGCGTTTCGGAACGGGCGTTTGCGGACAGCGCGGTCCTTGCCCGATTGACCGAGATTACGCACAAGTTTATCATTGACGATATTCGCAGCCGCATAGATGCGCTGAACGCGGCGAACGCGGCGAGCGCGGCCGGGCGCGTCATAGTTATAGACGCGCCGCTCCCCGTAGAGCGGGGCTTTTTGGACACGTCGGACGTCGTCTGGGTCGTCAGCGCGACGCGCGAGCGCAGGCTGCGGCGCGTGATGGAGCGGGACGGCATCAGCGCCGGCGCGGCAGAGGCGCGCTTTGCGTCACAGATGGCCGACGAGGACTACGAGAGGCTTGCCGATGTCGTCATCAGGAACAACGGCGACATTGGCGGGCTGGAAGCGGAAATAAGGCGGCAATACGCATTGCTGGAACATGCAATAAGCCAAGTGAGCGGTTAAAGGAGCAAAGGTGGTGCGAAAGTTATGAAGCTGGGCATAATCGGGCTGCCGAACGTCGGCAAGAGCACTTTGTTTAACGCCTTGACCAGGGCCGGCGCGGAGGCGTCGAACTACCCGTTTACCACCATCGAGCCGAACATAGGGATCGTGCCCGTCCCCGACGAGCGGCTGTCGGGCCTTGCCGACATGTACAAGCCGCCCAAGGTCACAAACGCGACGGTGGAGTTTGTTGACATCGCGGGGCTGGTAAAGGGCGCGAGCAGGGGCGAGGGGCTGGGCAACAAATTTTTGTCGGAGATCCGGCAGGTCGACGCGATCGTGCATGTCGTGCGCTGCTTTGAGGACGACAATGTGGCGCATGTCGACGGGAGCGTGCAGCCCGCGCGCGATATGGAGACCATCGGGCTTGAGCTGATTTTTTCGGACATGGAGACGGTGGAGAGAAGGATAGACAGGACGCGCAAGCTGTTAAAGGGCGATAAAAAGCTTGAAGTCGATCTGGCGTTCTACGACAGGGTCTACAAGGGGCTGGAGGGCGGGGCGCCGGCGCGCAGGTTGGAGATGAACAGCGTGGAGCAAAAGCTCTGCGACGAGCTTTTTTTGCTGACGTCGAAGCCGGTCCTATATGTGGCGAACCTCTCCGAAGCGGACATGGCGGACCCGGGCCTAAACGCGCATTACGCGGCGCTGTGCGAATTTGCTGCGAGCGAGGGGGCGGGTGTGCTGCCCCTGTGCGCGAAGATCGAAGCGGAGATATCGGAATTTGACGACGAGGACAAATCGCTGTTCCTGGAGGAAATGGGGCTCTCGCAAACGGGCTTGGATCGGTTGATATCGGAAAGCTACGCGCTGTTGGGCCTCATCAGCTTCTTTTCCGTCAACAAGAACGAGGTGCGGGCGACGACGGTCGTTCAAGGCTCGCGGGCGCCGCAGGCTGCGGGCAAAATACACACGGACTTCGAGCGGGGCTTCATCAGGGCGGAGGTGGTCGCGTACGACGATCTGATGCGGGCGGGTACATACGCGGCCGCGCGCGAAAAGGCGTACGTGCGCTCCGAGGGTAAGGAGTACGTGATACGCGACGGCGACGTCGTGCTTGTGCGCTTCAACGTGTAATAGGGACGACCGTCCCCAGTCGCCTGTGTGTATAATGGCAACGTGTAGCATAATTAGGCGATTGAAAAAGTCGCGGACGCACAATGTGCGTCCCTACATATGGGCAGCTGGGCAGCCAATTTTGCATATATAAAAAATGTTGTTGGGGTGAACAATGTTCGCCCGTAAAATGCAGGATTTTTAAAATCGACTAGCAGCGTAATAAGAAGGAGTATTTTAGTATATGGCTGTTGAACATAAGACAAAAATATTCGTGGTCGACGACGATATGAACATCTGCGAGCTGATACGGCTCTATCTCGAAAAAGAGGGCTACGACGTCATGACCTCGTATCGCGGCGACAGGGCAGTTGAAGAATTTGCCGCCTACGCGCCGAGCCTCGTCGTGCTCGACATCATGCTGCCCGGCTTCGACGGCTGGCAGGTGTGCCGCGAGATAAGGAAGCGATCCGGCATCCCCATCATCATGCTCACGGCCAAGGGCGAGACATTCGACAAAGTGCTGGGGCTCGAGCTGGGCGCGGACGACTATATGGTCAAGCCCTTTGAGGCGAAGGAGCTGGTCGCGAGGATAAAGGCCGTGCTGCGCAGGTACAGCCACAAGGATGCCGGGAGCAACGAGATCGTCTACCCCAACCTCGTCATAAACAAGACGAACTATACCGTGAGGCTCTACGAAGAGGAAATTCAGCTCCCCCCGAAGGAGCTGGAGCTGCTGTATTTTTTGGCGTCGAACCCCAACAGGGTTTATACGCGCGAGCAACTGCTCGAAAATGTCTGGGAGATCAACTTTTACGGCGACTCGAGGACGGTGGACGTACACATCAAGCGCCTGCGTGAAAAAATCGACATACCCGACCAGGTGTGGCAGTTGAAGACCGTTTGGGGCGTAGGATATAAATTCGAGGCGAAATAATCATACATATGTTTAAGACTCTGTTTGGCAAGCAAATCGCTGTGCTCATTTCGGTTATTGTGGTCGCGTTCGCGATTGAGACGTCCATGTTCTTTTTTTTTATAGGCGACTTGGTCACAAATGACAAGCAGACGGAGCTTTCCTATGTTGCGGACCAGATTGACACCCTGATGAACTACTATGTCGCCAGCGGGCAGAGCAGGATTGCCGCGGTGCAGCTCGAAATGGCCATCGATCGGACCGCCCAGTTGTACGACTCCATTATATTGATGATATATGCGGACGGGAGGCTGATAATGCCCGCTTCGTCGCGCTCGCTCCGCGACGTGCTGCAGGACGTGCTGACGCATTTCGACATGGAGGGCGGCGTATATAAGATACGCGAGGAAAGGCAGTATGCCAGGGCCTTTTCGCTGGCAGACGGCGAGCTGGCGATGAACACGGGCGATTTTTTCGGGCTGTTCAAGGACACGGGCTACCCGTGGCTGAACATTCAAAAGAAATACACGCTCGAAATTTCAGAGGGCCAGTCCATCAATTACGCCGTGTCCCTCCACGCGCCCATGCCATACGTGCAGCAGGCGCGCTATTCCATGCTGAGGATGGTCCTTCAGGCGGGGCTGGTCGCAACGCTCATTTCCATCATCATCGGCTTTTTCTTTTCGAGGCGCTTTACGCGCCCCTTGCGCACGATCAACGAGGCCGCGCGCGCGATTGCCAACGGGGACTTCTCCGAGCGCATCAATATCCAGTCGCGCGACGAGATAGGGGCGCTCGCCAGGACGTTCAACTATATGGCGGGCGAGCTGGAAAACATCGAGACGACGCGCAGGGACTTCATTGCCAATGTGTCGCACGAGCTGCGCACGCCGATTACGTCAATCAAGGGGTTCGTGGAGGGCATAATAGACGGGACCATACCCCAGGACAGGCAGGCGCGCTACCTCGCGATAGTCAAGGACGAAACCGAGCGGCTCAACAGGCTCGTGAACAACCTTTTGGACATGGCGCGCATCGAGTCCGGCGAGTTCCGGTTGAATTTCGTGCGCTTTGACGCGGTGGAAATGGTCCGGCGCTGCATCATAGGCCTAGCGAACCAGATCGACGCGAAGCGGCTCTCGATCGCGGCCAATTTCGACAGGGAGCAAATGTACGCGGAGGGCGATGTGGACAGCGTGGAGCGGGTGGTGTACAACCTTTTGCACAATGCGATAAAATTTTCATACGCGGACGGGGAGATCCGCGTGAGGATACGCGAGGATCGGGAGACCCTGTACGTGTCGATTTCTGACGACGGGATCGGTATAGAGGAATACGAACTAACTAAGATTTGGGAGCGCTTCTACAAGACCGACAAATCCAGGGGCCAGGACAGGACGGGCACGGGGCTGGGGCTGTCGATCATACGCAGCATCATCCACGAGCACAAGCAGAAGATCAATGTGTACAGCCGGCTGGGCGAGGGGACCACATTCGAATTTACGCTGGCGAACGCGGAGCACATGTCCTCCCTTGTTCCGACAAAATTGCCATAGGGCTGTCGTGCTACCCCTGTCATTGCCGCTGGCATTATATCCTCAGCCCCGCCATTGCGGACTTGATCCGCAATCTTGCTACGTTAGTAGGCAGTTTGACGAAATTGCGGGTCAAAGCGCGTTGCGAAGCCCGCAATGACAGGTATTTTATGTTACAATAATATAAGGCGCCGTAGATGCCCGCCGACCGGCGGTGGCGATGCGCGGGCGGCTGCGCCGAATATTGACGAGTGGGGCTTAGGTTTTATGTCGCGAAAAATAAGGCGGTTTATCGGCAGTAGGTTGTTTTCGTGTTTGTTGGCTATTGTTGTCGCCCTGTCAATCGGCAGTCCGTTTGCCAGCGCGCGGGTAGCGTATGCAGCGGCGGATGGCGAGCCGGATCGGGCCGTGGAAATATCGTTTTCAGACCTCCCACGATGGGACTGGGCGTACGCCGACATCATGGCCCTCGCAAATGTGGGCCTGATAGACGGCTACGATGACGGTACGTTCAAGCACGAACAGCCGATAACGCGGGGCGAGTTCGCGATTTTGCTCAACGCGACGTTATTAAAAGCGACAGAAGCTAACGAATTGACGGAAGCGTCGGAAGCCCCGGATGCGAGCGCAGCTGCAGCCGCAACTGCGGATGGCGCAACCACGGCCGGCGCAACCGCGGCCGGCGCAACCGCGGCCGGCGCAACCGCGGGCGGCGTCCCTCTATTTGCCGATCCATCCGTGCCATATGTTTTTTCCGACCTTTCCCCGGACGACGAGATATATCCCTATGCCGCGTCAGTGCGCAACTACCTGCGGGTACGGCGCGCCAGGGGGACGAGCGCCACGTACGAAGCAGGCGCGCCCCTGCTGCGCTCCGAGGCTGCGGAGGCGCTGGTCCGCATGTTGAACGTGGAAGACATCGACGTTGACGAGTCTATATTGGGCGCCTACGCGGACGCGGGCGAAATAACGAGCCCGGCGGTCAGGCGCAATGCCGCGCTGGCGGTCCACTACGGCATCTTTGTAGGCGGCGAGGACGGTGTGCTGTCGCCGGGCGGGTCCGTCAGCCGCGCGGAGGCGTGCGTCCTTTTGCGCCGTATGCTTCAGGCAGCGCCCTGGGGCGGCCTGATAGAGTTCCCGTCGACTCGCATGTATGTCCCGGACGCGGACTCCGGCTTCTACAACACGTTTTTCAACGACGCCGTGTTTGTCGGCGACTCCGTATCGCAGGGCCTTAGCATCTATGTGCTGAGCCAACGCTCGCGCGGGGATAGCCCCCTCGGCACGGCCAGGTTCGTCACTGCGGTGAGCTACAGCATACGCGCCGCTGCGTCGGACAACTATCAAAGCAACCGGATCAACCTGACGTGGCAGGGGCAGAGGATGTCCATCGAAGACTGCCTTTCGACGATGGGCGCGAAGGAACTTTATTTAATGCTTGGCGTGAACGACGGGGTGGGCTCGAACCCGACCTACTACCGGGACCTTTATGATAAGGCCTTAAAAAAGGTGGTCGCCCGCAACCCGGAAATCAAGATCCGCGTACAATCCTGCACGCCGGTCACGCTGACGCGTGAAACGCCCTCTTTGAGAAACAGCGAGCTGGACCGTTTCAACGCGATGCTAAAGGAAATATGCGAGTCCGAGGGCTATGACTATGTGGACATAGCGAGCCCGATGAAGCGACAGGACAATAGTTTTCGGCCGGAGCTGTCCAGCGACCGTTACGTGCATATGAACAATGACGGGAGCAGGGTATGGATCGGCGCCCTTTATGCATTCGCGAGGCAGAAGTACATTGACGGGGAATGGGACGGCGGCGGCGATCCGCAGCAGTATCCGGGCATATGGATCGACACTGACATATAAACTGATATATAAAAGGCACATATTTTTTTCGGCGGCGCTTGCTGTATGCGTCAATTATGTTTAAAATATATACACATGATTCGGATGGGACACAGGTGATATGGAAGAAAAAAATCCTATCGACGTATATGGCTCGCAGGACACGCAGTCCGATTCCCGCGATGCGGAATCGCCTGTTTTATATAGGCAGATAAGCTACGAAGAACTGGAAGAGTGCGTTTTTATCGTCAGGGACAGCATTTCGGAGTTTTATCTCGCTCCTCAGGGCGAGATTTCGTATGCCGCAGTCGAAGCCGCGCTACATGGCCAAGGCGATGTGGCTAATGCCCCGATGCCGGAATCCGGCGCTGGGCCGCAAAATGGCAACATTGTGCAGAACGACATGTCTTCTGCGGATGATCCGCTCCGAGTCTCGGCGCTTGCCGATGTCGCTGCGGAGGGCGATATGGCTTTCGGCAGCCAGGGGGCGGACGGCGGAGCGCTGCGCCACTGGCCGGACGGAGCGATGGGCGATTTGCCCGAGCAGCCCAACCAGGCCGAGCTGTCCCATAAGCCCGATCCGGGGGAGCTGGTTGCCCAAAATGGGCAAGTCGGCCAGCCGGGCCAACCGAGCCAGCCCAGCCAACCAGGCGCATTAGAACAGCCCATTCAACCAAGTCGGTCTGTGCGGCCATTGCCACCCGTCATTCGCATCAGCGGCAGGGGGCCGCTGCAGCAGCATACGATACCGATTCACCAGATATATAGGGAAAGCGTTCAAAAGCGCAAAAAAAAGCGCCGGGCGACGACGGTCAAATATCTGGCCGCCAGCTTTTGCGGCGCGGTCTTTGGCGGCCTGCTCGTCATTCTGTGCATTGCCGTTATCCTGCCCTTCTTCGGGCGCCTTGTCTTTGCCCCGGAGCCCGGCAGCGTCCATGAAGTCATCCATACAATTGAATACGCGAAAGCGGACACGCAGATAGAGGCCATATACGAGAAGGTGTCGCCCAGCGTCGTGGGCATTCGCGTTGCGCCGGACTACAGCGAATACGCATATGGGCAGCAGCGTGGCGCCGGGGGCGGTTCCGGGATCATCATACACTCCGACGGTTATATTTTGACCAACAACCATGTGATTGCGGCCGCGATCCCGCTATATGCCCCGTACCCGCGCGACGGTGGCGCGCAGGGCGAACAGGCGGAGTCTAAAATCGACGTGGTGATCCAGCGCGACCCCGGCGTCGTGTACTCCGCTCAACTCGTGGCGCGCGACGTCAAGACGGACGTAGCCGTCATCAAAATTGACGCAATTAACCTGCCGGTCGCGGAGCTGGGCGATTCCGACCTGATAAAGCCAGGCGAGCTGGTAGTCGCTATCGGCAGGCCGGGCAGCATGGACAATATATGCTCTGTCGCCGACGGCATTATAAGCGGGTTCAACCGGGGGGCGAGCGAGCAGTCCCAGAGGGAAACGGGCCTCATACAGACGAACGCCGCGATAAACACCGGCAACAGCGGGGGCGCGCTGGTCAACGCGCGGGGGCAGGTCATCGGCATAAACGTCATTTCCTCTGATACATACGGCTACGAGGGCATGAATTTCGCCATCCCGATAAACTCCGCGCGAAATGTCGCGGAGAACCTCATCGATTTCAGCTATGTCCGGGGCAGGGCGAAAACAGGCATAGGCTTCTCGGAGTCCTACAACGACAATTTCGAGTTTTACGAAAAGCAGTACCCAGGCATCCCCAAGGGGGTGTATGTCAGCTATGTGGAGCCGCTGAGCGGCGCGTTCACCGCAGGGATGCGCGTCGGCGACATCATTGTAAAAATGCATGGCACGGATATTACGCATTATATGGAAATGCTGGAAATAAAGGACTCGCTCGCACCCGGCGACATTATCGATGTGGAGGTGTTCCGCTCCGGCGAATACATCGCAATGTCGCTCGAGGTTTCCGAGGAGGCCGGCGATGACCCGGGCGCGTATTAATAAACCGCGCGCGTGTGTAAAACGGCGAGGGGTAAAATGACTGACAGCGGAGCGATTATAAATGACTGACAGCGGAGCGATTATAAATGCATGAAGATAAAATATCCTGAAGGAATCGTGAAAAGGCGCGTCAGGGCCGGTTTTCTGATTGAAGCCTTGGACGGACTTTACAGCGAGGCCGACTGCACGCTGGACTTTGTGGACCCGCTGCAGTTGCTCATATCCACGCAGCTCGCCGCGCAGTGCACCGACGAGCGGGTCAACCAGGTGACGCAAAAACTGTATAAGAAGTACCGCAGCGCCAGCGACTTCGCGGGCGCGGACATAGAGGAACTGGAAAACGACATTCGCCCCACGGGGTTCTTCCGCAACAAGGCGCGAAACATAATAGGCTGCTGCGCGATGATAATCACAGAATACGGCGGGGAAGTGCCGGACACCATGGAAGCGCTCCTAAAGCTCCCCGGCGTGGGCAGGAAAACGGCGAACCTGGTTCTTGGCGACGCGTTTGGCGTCCCCGGCATCGTGGTGGACACGCACGCCGGGCGGCTCGCGAGGCGCATGGGCCTGTCGGCGCATACGGACCCGGAAAAAGTGGAGTACGATTTAATGAAAACGCTGCCCAGGGAGAGCTGGACGCGTTTTTGCCATCAGCTTGTTTTGCACGGCAGGGCGGTCTGCTCCGCGCGCAAGGCCATGTGCAGCCTCTGCGCGCTGTCGCCGCACTGCCCGAAAATAAACGTAGATCCGAAATGACGAGATGATTGCCATGGATTATAAGCTAGATAACGGCAAAGGCCCGCACGAAAGCGCATACGGCGAGAATGCGGGCGCGTACTACGACGCAAGTTCATACGTTGAGAATGCGGGCGCATTCTATGACGTGGGCGCGTATTTCGGCGACGTAGTTTATGCGCAGGGGAGCGATAATGCGGCGTTTGCGATCGATGGAAGCGACGCTGTTTTTGCTATCGATGGCAGCGATGCGGTTTTTGCAATCGATGTCGGGACAGGAAGCATTATAGGCGTGGTCGGCGTTCAGGATAACGGGCGCTTCCGCGTCCTCGCCGTAGAGGTGCTCGAGCATGACAACCGCGTCATGTTCGACGGGCAGATACATGACATTGGCGAGGTGGCTAGGGCGGTTTCCACGGTTAGGGGCCGCCTTGAAAAGGCCGTGGGCATTCCGTTGGA
Source organism: Oscillospiraceae bacterium (assembly GCA_009777515.1). Taxonomy (GTDB): domain Bacteria; phylum Bacillota; class Clostridia; order WRLR01; family WRLR01; genus WRLR01. Next base: position 37,205 of record WRLR01000001.1, read on the forward strand.
AGCGGCGTATATCGCCGCCGCCGGGCGCGCGCTGAAAACGATTAAGACCGGGGTCAAAAGGCCCCTTTTGTCCGGGCAGGAAATCGACGGGCCTCTGCTGCAGAACATGGAGGCCGAGGCGCTGCACCGGGCGCTGGATTCCTCAGCCCTAAAAACCCTCTCCAACGAAAATGTGGCTGCGAACGCAGTTGAGCCTCCTCGTATATATTATGACTATATCGGCTATTCCGTGACGGGCAGGTATCTTGACGGCTACCCCATTTCAAACCTTTTGGGGCACCATGGGACTGAGGCCCAGGTGGAGCTGGTCGCCACTTTCTTGCCCCGGTCCGTAACGGAAAGTTTGTTCGCGGTGATGCGGCATGCGGACATCGTCGTCGCTGGGCTGATCCTTGAGCCGATAGCGGCGCTTGACGCCGTGGTTTCGAAAGAAATGCGCCGCTTGAACCTTGCGCTCGTCGACATCGGCGCAGGCACATCCGACATCGCCATAACAAAGGACGGCAACGTGTTTTCGTACACGATGGTGCCGTACGCGGGCGACAAGGTCACGGAACGCATCTGCGAAACGTTCCTGACAGACTTTAAGACGGGCGAGCGCATAAAGCGCGCCCTGTATGCAAATAGAGGGGAAATAAAGTTCACCGACGTGTTCGGCAGGGACAGGGGCGTATCTTACGACGAGGTTTATGGCGCCGCGCTGCCCGTCGTCCGGGAAATGGCGGCGAAAATCGCCGGCGCCGTTTTGCTGGAAAACAAGGCTCCGCCCTCCGCCCTGATCGTGGTCGGCGGCGGCTGCCGGCTGCCGGGCCTGGACATTGCGTTGGCCGAGGCGCTGAACCTGGACGGTAGCAGAGTGGCCATCCGGGACAGGGGCGCGATAGAGGGCCTTGATTGCAACTCCGACGTCCTGACGGGGCCGGAATCGGTGACGCCGTTCGGCATCGCCATCAACGGCGCGGCCAGGAGCGGCGCCCGCAGGGATCGCGCCACGGTCCGCCTGAACAAAAAAATAGTAAGGATGCCGGATGCCGGCGGGCATACGGTCTTAGACGTCCTGTCGGCTGCGGCGGAAAAGCCCTATAGGCCCATTGGGGAGCAGGGGGCTTCGATGTCTTTTCGTTTTAACGGCGAGCCGAGGACGGTGATCGGCGGGGCGGGACTGCCGGCGACAATCCTGTTGAACGGAGAGCCTGTCGGGCCGGAGGCGCCCGTCGGCTACGGCGACGAAATAAGCTTCAAGGATGCGGAAGACGGGCCTGACGCGAGGGTCTTTGTCAGCGACCTGGCGTCAAGGGTGGACGCCGGTACCGTTACTTGTGGGGGCGTCGAATACTATATCGCGCCGCGCGCGACGATAAACGGCGCCGAGTGCGCGTTGAGCGCCGAAGTCCATGAAGGCGACGACGTCTGGCTGGCGACGCGGACGACGCTCGGGATGTTTGCAGAAGAATATCTGGGGGGCGCGGACGGATCGGTGTTTTTTGTCAATGGCGAACCGGCGGGCGAAGACTTTTTGCTCTCGCACGGCGACGAAATCGCCGTCGACAAGGGGCTGGCCGCCGCCGAAGCCGCTGGGGGCGACGCTGCTGGCGAAATCGAAGCTGAAGCCGCCGATGACATGGGCGGCGCGGGCGCATATTCATACATAATCAACGGCGAGCAGGTGGAAATCCGCTCAATGGCGCCGGACATGCTGCTCGTAGACGCCCTCAACCACATCGTCCTGGAACGCGCCGACAGCCGGGGGAGGCTCATGCTGCAACTAAACGACGCCCCCGCAAAGTTGACGGACGCCGTGCACCCCGGCGACAAAATGTTTATAAACTGGGTCGTGGAGCCCTAACTGAAACAAAATATTAATACAACTTAAAAAATGGGTATACATAATATGACGCAGGGAGTTATGTGGCCCATTTTTTTTGCGTCTCCAAAATTACTATATTACGCTGCATACATACGCACGGATGCGGCGCGGCGGCTGTAATAACGACTCTAGCGGTACAATGGCACAGAGGGACCGACGTGGCGATACAAACAACCTGGGACAATGTGGACAACGACGGAGCGAGGCAGTGCGGCCTGCTGTCAGAGCTATATCGGCTGGCGGAGGCTAGCGAGACCGGCGATTTTTTGTTCGCTATCGACGCGTGCGGGCTTTCCAGCGAAGAAGCAGAGGCCGCCCGCCTGTTCAACAAAGCCTTCGAAAACTACAAGGAGTCCGTCGAATACGAAATCATGAAATACCGGCTCACCAGCGACGCCCTCGGTATCGGGCTGTGGGACATGGATATTGTACTGGGGGACCCCATAAACCCAGCCAATTCGATAACATGGTCGCCGGAGTTCCGAGGCATGCTGGGCTATGGCGACGTAGAAGAGTTCCCGAACGTCATGCACAGCTGGATCGACCGGCTCCACCCGCACGATCGGGAGAAGGCTTTCGACGCTTTCCTGGCCCATGTCGACGACTATTCCGGGGCGACGCCGTATAACGTCGAATATCGGCTGATGCTCAAAAACGGCACGTACCGGAACTTCCATGCCTATGGCACGACGCTGAGGAACGCGGCGGGCGTGCCGCTGAGGGTGGCCGGCGCCCTGATGGACATAACCGAAAAGAAGCAGATGATCGACCGCGAGCACAAGCTCGAGATGCAAAAAGAGGCTGCGCTCGCCGCCAACGAGGCCAAGAGCATGTTTCTGGCCAGCATGTCCCACGAGATACGCACGCCGATGAACGCGATACTGGGTATGTCGGACCTGCTGCTGCAGGAAAAACTTAACAAGCGCCAGTTCGGATATGTAAATGACATCAAAACAGCCGCCGCCGCACTGCTGGACATTATCAACGATATTTTGGACATATCGAAGATACAGGCGGGCAAGCTGAGCCTTGTCCCCGTGCACTACTACCTGGGCGCAATGCTGGACAATCTGGCCTCGGTGATGAAGCTGCTGGTGGACGACAAGGGCATAGCGTTCAAGCTGGACGTGCGGGGCGATATCCCCGTTTGCCTGTACGGCGACGACATACGCGTGCGGCAGGTGCTGCTGAACCTGCTGAGCAACGCTGTCAAGTTCACGGAAAGAGGTTATGTGCATCTATTGGTCGAGGCGACCGCCGACAGCGTACATTTTACCGTCACCGATTCCGGAATCGGCATAAGGGAACAGGACATACCCAAGCTGTATGTAGACTTCGAACAGTTCGACACGCACAAAAACCGCAGCAAGAAAGGCACGGGCCTCGGCCTGCCCATATCCAGGGCGCTGGTGGAAATCATGGGCGGTACCATCGAGGTGGAAAGCATTTACGGGCAAGGCTCGTCGTTCCACGTGGAAATCCCCCTGGTCGCCGGCGACGAGACGAAGGTGGCGTATTCGGACGACAACGCAGTCCCCATTTACGCGCCCGAAGCCAGGGTGCTGGTGGTGGACGACAACGCAATGAACCTGAACGTCGCAACGGGCCTTTTGCGGCTGTACAAAATCGCGGCGGAGACGGCGTCTTCAGGCGAACAGGCCATTGAGATGCTAAAGAATAAGCAATACGACATAATTTTTATGGACCATATGATGCCGGGGATGGACGGCGTTGAGACGTCCAGGGCAATACGGGGCATGGGCATCGGCGGGGCCATTATAGCGTTTACCGCAAACGCCACCACGGGGGCAAAAGAAATTTTACTGGATGCCGGGATGGACGACTATCTCACAAAGCCCATATCGAGGAAGGACCTGACGTCCATGCTCGACAAATGGCTGCCGCAGGCCAAAAAAATGGCGCCGTTCCGGGAAGCGGAAGTGGGCGCCGGCAGCAAAGACAGCCTGGATGCCGGCAGCATAGATAGCCTGGTTGCCGGAAGAATAGATAGCCTGGATACTGACAACGGAGGCGGCGACGGCGGCGACGTCGGCGGGGACGAGGTTTTTTGGGCTAAAATCGGGCTCATCGGCGAGATGTCCGTCTCAACCGGCCTGGACAGGGTCGATGGCCAAAAGGACGAGTTCAAAAAAATCCTGAGGCTCATGATCAATGAGATTGAAAAGAGCAGCGGCAACCTCGTGCGCTTTTTCGACGCTGGCGACATGAAAAATTTTTGCATCGAGGCCCATTGCATAAAAAGCTCGCTGGCCAACATTGGCGCCATTGATCTGGCCGGAAAGGCGCAAGAACTCGAGGATGCGTCCGCCAAAGGCGACATTGGCTCCTGCGCGCCCGCGCTGCAGCCGTTCCTTGGGGCAATCGGCAGGTTTGGCGAGGATTTGTGCGGCGCTTTCGCCGTTATTGGCCAATGCGACAGGCCTCCCGCCGCGCCGCCGGAACTTATGCCCGCGCTTTTGGGCCTGCTGTCCGCATTTGCCGACATGGACATCGGGCGCATTGAAAACGAGGCATCCAAGCTGGGCCAGATAAACATCGGCGGGCCCATTAAAGACGAAGTCGAGCAGTTGCTGGACATGGTTTCGGTGATGGACTACGACGAGGCAGCGGGGCGGATACATAAAATGGTGTACAAGGAGCGTATCAGTGGATAACAATGCGGAACTTTTTTTCATACCGTCCCTCCTAAAGCTGGAGGCGCTGGGCCTGGAGCGTTTTTCCGAAACGTCCGAGCTGTCTGCGGGGGCGTACTTTGAGCTGCTCAGGCGGTTCATGAAACTCGCGTTGCCCGCCGTCAGCGCGCTGCGACGGTTCATCAGCCGCAACGGCGACATTGACTCGTATAAAAGCTTGGACGATATAATCCCCGTCCTCAAAGAGATGGGGTGCGACGGCTACGTGTCGGCGTTCTATGCGGTCCTTGGCGCATATGAGACGGGTAACTGGCGGCTGGCGGCCCACCACGCCGACATGGCGATGGAGGGCTTCGACGCATTCTATTCAAAGATATCCTCGGCCAAAAGGACAGCCGTCGAGTCGGCGCCCGACGCGGGCCTGCCGCTGGGCGAATACATAAAGGCCGTCCAGGAGAGCGGCAAACAGCGGAAGATGGTGGTCCTGGCCGTGGACGACTCGCCCGTCATCTTAAAGTCAGTCTCATCGGTGCTGAGCGCCGAATACAAGGTGTACACCCTGCTCAAGCCCGAAATGCTCCCCAAGATAATGAAGCAGGTCACGCCGGAACTTTTTTTGCTCGACTACAAGATGCCTGACATAAGCGGGTTTGAGTTGATACCGGTGATCCGGGGGTTCAAGGAACACCGCGACACCCCGATCGTGTTCTTGACCTCCGAGGGGACGGTGGACAACGTGACGGCCGCATTGGCCCTGGGCGCGAGCGACTTTATCGTAAAGCCGTTCAACCCGGGCGCGCTGCGGGAAAAAATAGCCAAATGGATAGTCCGAAAAGAACAGGCGTAATGCCAGATCAAGGTTAACATAAAATGACTTGGGGGACGGGACATGAATGGGTCGGGTAATGCGCGAAAGATAGTAATGCTGGTAGACGACAACGAGGCGAACCTGGCGATCGGGAAAGACATGCTAAAGGACGTCTATAAAGTCTACCCCGTCCCTTCGGGCGAGATTATGTTCGATTTGCTTGAAGACGTGCGCCCCGACATAATCCTGCTCGACATCCTGATGCCTGGGATGGACGGCTACGAGGCGATCAAAAGGCTGAAAAAAAGCAGGCAGTGGGCGGACATCCCCGTCGTGCTGCTGACGGCGAAATCCGACGAGAGTAGCGAGTATGTCGGGCTCAGCCTCGGCGCCATGGACTATGTGTCGAAGCCGTTTTATGCGCCGCTGCTGCTAAAGCGCATCGAGAACCTTCTGATGGCGCAGGCGCAGAAGAACCAGCTCCGGGGCTACGGCGAGGGCCTGCCAGGCCAGGCGGAGGCGAATATATCGCAGATCAACAGCCTGCAGAACGCGGTCCTCAACACTATATCGGGGCTCGTGGAGTTCAAGGAGGACGAGACTGACGGGCATATAATTCGCACGCGGAAGTACCTGAAGATACTCGTCGACCAGATGCTTTTGGACGGGGTGTACATCGACGAGGTGGGCGCCTGGGACATGAACTTCGTGCTGTCCTCGTCGCAACTGCACGACGTGGGCAATATTGCCATCAGCGACGTTATTTTGAAGAAGCCCGGCGCGCTGACGCCGGAGGAGTTCGTCGTCATGATGTCGCATGTGGAAGAGGGCATTAAAGCCGTGCAGAAGATCGAGGAGAGCACCGGAGACGACGCCTTTATGCGCCATGTCCGCCTGATTGTCGGCAGCCACCATGAAAAATGGGACGGCTCCGGGTACCCCAATGGCTTGCGCGGGACGGAGATCCCGCTGGAGGGGAGGCTGATGGCCATCGCGGACGTCTATGACGCGCTTATCTCCAAAAGGCCCTATAAAAAGCCGCTGACTGCCGAAGAGGCGTCGGCCATCATCAAAGAGGGCAGCGCCAAGCACTTCGACCCGGCGCTGGTCGATGTCTTTTCAAAAGTCGAGGACAAGTTCGCGGACGTCGTTAAAAATTCCATGCACATATAGCATATAACGAATTTAACGCGTATAACGCGTGTGGCGCATACAGCACATTGCGCGTATATAGCGCGTGTAGCGCATATGGCGCGTGTAGCCGCACGTTTTTTAAAAAGTAACATTAACCAGCCGTGAAAGTGGGTAAAAATAATGTGAAATGCGCGCTCCATGCGGTTGTCGGCATTTTTTTGGCCCATATTACTAACTAACATTAGTTAAGAATATCGATCCGCCCCATGATGCGCCGCTGAGCGGCGCCAAACGGAGGCCTGCGGGCAACCGCGAAAAGCTGCATGAAGATGTATGAAATAACCGGCGATTCTGGCGGCGGCGGGGAGGACATCAACAGCGCAAAACAACCTGGGCGCCGCCGCGGCCAGGATCGGCGCCATTGATGCCATGATCCTCAAGCTGCATTAAAATAAATTTTAATTAATTGGTAGGAAAAACATATAGACGGGCGGCCAAAGGGAGCCCCTACACGTTCCTGACGACCTTGTTGGAGCGCAGGCAGCGCGTGCAGACGCTTATCGTCTTTGGCGTCCCGTCGACGATCGCCCTTACTTTCCTTATGTTGGCCTTCCATTTACGGCTGGTCCGCCGGATGGAGTGGCTAACATTGTTCCCGAACACGGTTGTTTTATCGCATATAAAGCATCGAGCCATACTAGTATCCCCTTTAACAATTCACAATCCAATCTATCCTATCACAGATCTATGCGGTTTGACAATATCATAAATAAACATATAATGTATATATATCTTTTTTTTGGTTATTGGCGGATTGGTTGCAAATACAAATGGGGGGGCGGATCGGCATTCTGCGCATTGTTTCGGGTAAATTTGGCGGCAGGTTGATCAGGGCGCCCGAAGGCGCCCCGACGCGGCCCACGTCGCAGGTGGCCCGCGAGGCCCTGTTCAGCATCCTCGCGCCCAGGGTCGCCGGCGCCGTGTTCATCGATATGTACGCGGGCTCGGGCGCGGTGGGGATCGAGGCTCTGAGCCGGGGCGCAGGCTGCGTGGTGTTTGCCGACAGCAGCCGCGAATGCGTCGACACGATCCGCGACAACTTAAAGCTCCTGGGCATTGGCGGCAGGGGCGCGCTGGTGCTGGAGGCGGATCTCGCGCGGGGCGCCCCTGCCGCAGCGGCGCTGCGGGGCGCGCTCAAGCGCCTCGGGGAGGTGGCGGCTGACATTATATTTGCGGACCCGCCATACGGGCTGGAAGGCATTTTGGATATGCCGCGCTTTATTTCCGAGTCTTATTTGTGCGCGGCGGACGGGACCATCATAATAGAGCACAGCAAGAAGACTATCATGCCGGCCAACTCCGGCATGTATGAGAAGGCCCGCGAAAGGCAGTACGGGGACTCGTGCCTGTCATTCTACGAAAGCGCCCCGGACGGCAGCCAGGTATAAACAATAGGAGGTCAAAGACATATCTGTGAATGATCTACAGGGCGGCGGGCCGGCGCCGAGGGCCGGCGAGAGCGTATACATATACCCGGGCAGCTTCGATCCGGTCACGTTCGGGCATTTGGACATCATCACGCGCGCCTCCCATATGTGCGGCCGCCTCATTATTGCTATTGGCCGGAACCGCGAAAAAAGGACGATGTTCGCCACGGAGGAGCGGATCGAGATGCTGCGCGACGTGGTCGCGTCCCAGGCCGGCAACGGCGGCGGTCTGCATAACGTGGAAGTCGCCGCATTTAGCGGCCTGTTGGCCGACTTCGCAAAAAAGCGCGGCGCGAGCGTCATCGTCAAGGGGCTGCGCGCGATGTCCGACTTCGAGTTCGAGTTCCAGATGGCACTGCTGAACAAATATCTGGACGAGCGCCTGGAGACCGTTTTTTTGATGACCAGCGTCCAGTACACGTACCTGAGTTCCAGCGCCGTTAAAGAGATAGCGCTGAACGGCGGGCGCCTCGGCGGCCTGGTGCCTGCCTGCGTGGTTGACAGGATAGAAGAAAAAGCGCTAAAAGCAAAGGAGTTGAGTGTCTAATAGCATGGATATTTACCAAATGATCGACGCGCTGGAGGAGCTGCTCGAAAACGGCGCGCCGGTTCCGCTCTCCAGCAAGCGGCTCGTGTCCGTCGGCGAGGCCGTCGAAATCATCCGCCAGATGCGCCTGAGCATACCCGAGGAGATCAAAGCCGCCGCGCGTTTGACTGAAGAGCGCGACAGCATCGTTAAAAAGGCCGAGGCCGAGTCCCAGCGCATGCTTAAGAACGCCGAGGCGAAATACACGGAAATGGTGGACAACCATGAAATCATCAGCGCCGCCTATAAACAGGCGAACGAAATCGTCGCCACGGCGCAGCAAAGCGCCCGGGAGCTGAAAATGGGCGCTTACGACTACATGAGCAAGCTGCTCGAGAAGATAGAGCGCGTGATTTACGAAACCGTGGAAACAATAAATTCCAACCGCCGGGAGATCGAAAACTTCCGCGACCAATAGCGCGGGCCGCGCCGCGTCCAGCGGCGCTAGGGTTCCGCATCCAGCGGCGCTAAGGTTCCGCTTCAAGCGGCGCTAATGTTCCGCATCCGGCGGCGCTAGGGTTCCGCCGCACCGGGTCCGTAAAGCGTCAGACGCGTTCGACCCATCCAAAAATGTCTTCGCGCTCGCCGAGCTGTATGCCTGTTATACTGTCATACAATTTTTGCGACAGCTCGCCAATCTTGCCGCCAGAGAGCTCCATCACCTCGTTTTCCACAGCCAGCACGCCTATGGGCGAAATGACTGCCGCCGTCCCCGTACCGAACGCCTCTTCGAGTGCGCCGGTTTTGTATGCGGAGACGACCTCGTCTATGGATATGGGGCGCTCTTCTATGTTGTACCCAAAATGCCTGAGCAGGCGGATAGTGGAGTCCCTGGTCACGCCCGGGAGCACGCTCCCGGTGAGCGACGGGGTGACGATGCTGCCCGCTATTTTAAAGAAGACGTTCATAGTGCCGACTTCTTCTATGAATTTTCGGTCGATCGCGTCGAGCCACAGCACCTGCGTATAGCCCATGTCCTTGGCCTTGCTCTGCGACTTTAAGCTGGCCGCGTAATTGGCGGCGGCCTTCGTGAAGCCGAGCCCGCCCCGCACTGCCCTGACATATTCCGTTTCCACGTTGATTTTAACGGGGGCGAGGCCCTCCGGGTAGTACGCGCCCACCGGCGACAGCACGATGATGAATAGATATGTGTCCGAGGGGCGCACGCCGATAAACGGATCGGTCGCTATGACAAACGGCCTTATATAAAGGGATGTGCCCGCGTCGGACGGGATCCAGCCCTGCTCGACCCTGAGCAGTTCCTTGAGCGCCTCCAGCGCGAAGTCCACGTCGAGCTCGGGCATGCACAGCCTCGCGTTGGAGCTGTTCTGCCGGTCGAAGTTCATCCTCGGGCGGAACAGCAGCGTCTCGCCGCCCTTGCCCCGGTAAGCCTTTAAGCCCTCGAACGCGGCCTGGCCGTAGTGGAACACCATTGCCGAGGGTTCAAGGGACAGGGGCTGGTAGGGGACGATACGCGGGTCGTGCCACCCGGTCCCCTCCGTGTAGTCCATCAGGAACATGTGATCCGTGAATATCCGGCCGAAGCCCAGCTCCGAACCCGGCGCCGGCTTAGCTTTCGGGGACTGTGTTTTTAAGATTTTGATATCATTTTTATCCATACTCGCCCTCCGCGTACAAACGTTTGGCAACCAGTGTACCACAAGCGGCAGCGGCGTGACAATAAATTTATGCAGGTTATAGCGCAGAGCGCAGCGATTGGGCGATTGGGCATTGATCCGGCCACATGCCGGGCTTGACGGCTCGCCCCGCTAGTGATATGGTCATTTGTGCAGCAAAACCCGTAGAAGACGGAGGGCCGCGACAATGTTATTTCGCAAGCTGGCCAGCCGCTACCTGCGCCCCGATCAGTACCTCGACAGCATCGAGGACATCGATTTGGCGAAACTGTGCGAAGAAGGGGCGAGGGGGCTGATCATCGACATAGACAACACGCTGCTCGCGCCCGGCACAAAGGCGCCGGACGGGCGCATGCTGGGATTCATAGACAGCGCGCGCGACGCGGGCCTCGATATCTGCCTGTTGTCCAATGCTTCGCGCCGCCGCGTTGCATGGGCGGCGTCCGGCACCGGCCTGTTCGCGATAGCGGGGGCGCGCAAGCCGTCGGGGCGCGGGTTCGAGAAGGCCATGCGCCTGATGGGGCTTGCACCGCCGCAGTTGCGCGTCATAGGGGATCAGTTGTTCACCGACGTACTGGGCGCGAGGCGCCTCGGCATTGGGGTCATTTGCGTGAGGCCCATCACCCGGCGCGAGGAGCCCACGGTGAGGCTAAAACGCATTGCGGAGTACTTTATTATGAGGGACCTGGCCAAGAGCCGGGCAAAGGGCCAAGTAAAAAACCGGGCCGAGGATCGGAATACAACATGATCCAAAAAACCCGGCAAAACTTTTTAGGCTGCTATGCGGACGCGCGTAGGCTGTAAATTCCCTTTTCAACCATACCGAATTGTGGTAGATTCTATAAGTGGCCCGATGCTTGTGCGCGGTAGTCGCTTACTACAAGGCTTTTGGTGCGAAAAATAGAGGAAAGGGCAGGACTGGGGCCGGGGCGCGGGGCTTTTTCGCGTCGGCGGCGCAGTTTGCGCGTGGCATTCACTATGTTCAGTTTGAAGAATCACATGGAAGAGGTTGTTTTCAATCGAATGAAATCGGTGCTCAACGGCTTGGACGTATGCAAATGCGAAAAATGCTCAATGGATATAGCGGCGATTGTGTTGAACGAGCTGCCGGCAAAATATGTCGTCACGGACAAGGGCGTCCTGTTTTCCAAGATAGACGCCCTGCAGCAGCAGTTCGACATCGGGGTCACGGCGGCCATCACCCGCGCGGCGCAGATTGTCAACAAAACCCCGCTGCACGACAAAACACAGGACGTGATGAAGGCATAGGCGCCCGGCGCGGCGCCGGTGAATGTGAGGGGGTCGGATTATGATTAGCGCTGGCGAATTTCGGAACGGCGTCACGTTTGAACTTGACGGGCAGGTGTTTCAAGTGATCGAGTTCCAGCACGTCAAACCGGGCAAGGGCGCGGCGTTTGTCCGGACGAAGCTGCGGAACATGATTACGGGGGCCACCGTCGAGCGGACGTTCAACCCTTCCGACAAAATGGACAACGCGCACGTCGAGCGCAAGGACATGCAGTATATGTACACCGACGGCAATCTATACTATTTCATGGACACCGAGACATACGATCAAATCCCCTTGAACGCCGAAACGGTCGGCGACGCTCTCAAGTTCGTCAAAGAGGAAATAATCGTAAAAGTCCTGTCGCATAATGACAATGTGTTCGGCATAGAGCCGCCTTTTTTCGTCGAGCTGCAGATAACGGAAACAGAGCCCGGCTTTCGCGGGGACACCGCCACCGGCGCCACCAAGCCGGCGGTCGTAGAGACGGGCGCGGTCATCAAGGTGCCGCTGTTCATTGAAGTGGGCGAGGTGGTCAGGATTGACACGCGGACGGGCGAATATATGGAGCGCGCATAGGTGGGGCATAAGTGGGGCATAGGTGGGTATGAAGCAGGCGGGGCAAGGCGACACAGGCACAGTTGAGACACTGCCGGGCGTGGACATCGAATTGGACGTCATAGCCCGCGTCGCGGCGAAGTCCGCCCTCGGCGCAAGCGGCGTGCTGTCGCTGGAAAACACGTTCGCGGACGGCATAGCGGCGGCCCTGGGCAAACACGGCCACGCTCGCGGCGTGCGCGTGGTTTCGGAGGGCGGCGGCTGCGTGTTCCACATCAGCGTGGTGACCAGGTACGGCGAAAACATACCGGAGATCGCCTGGAAGTTGCAAGAGCGCGTAAAGCACTCCGTCGAGGAGCTGGTTGGCGCCCGCGTCAAGAGGGTGAACGTGCTGATCGCCGGGATTCGCGACGAAGGCGCGAAGCGAAGGCCGAAGCGCGGCGCGGGGCAGCCCGTATGAGCCGCAGGAAGTCCAGGGAGTTCGCCATGCAACTGCTCTATCAGATGGAGCTGCGCGTCGGCGACGACAGGGGCGATCAACTGGAGCTCGCGTTTTTGGAGAGCGAAACGGAATATTCGCAAAACGACCGGGCCTATATAGAGGACGTCGTCAACGGCGTTTTTGCGAACCTCGGCGAGTTGGACGCCATTGTGGAAAACAACGCGAAGGGCTGGAAGCTGCCAAGGATTGCGAAGATCGACCTTTCTATATTAAGGCTGTGCATTTATGAGATCAGGCACCGCGACGACATCCCATTCATTATATCCATCAACGAAGCCGTAGAGCTGGCGAAGAAATTCGGGACGGAGGAATCCGGCGCGTTCATCAACGGCATATTGAGCAAAACTGTCCCGCCGCACGCCGCGGCGCAAGCAAATAACGATCGGGAGCAATAGATGCCGGACACATTCGAAACCGGATCCTTCGCGAAGGGCGCGTACGGGGGCAAGGTCCAAGGCCAGGCCCAAGGCCCGGGTCAAGGCCAGGGCCTTGGGCAAGATAGGGTTCTGGGAGCGTCGGGCGCGCGGCAGGCGCGCGGATACACCGTCAGCGAAATTAACAGGTACATAAACAACCTCATGAAGGCCAGCCCCGAGCTGCTCGATGTGAGCGTCAGCGGGGAGGTCTCGAACTTCAGGCCGCACTATTCCGGGCACCTCTATTTCACCCTCAAAGACAGCGCCTGCTCACTGCGCTGCGTCATGTTCCGGGGCGCCGCGTCCAGGCTCCGATTCAAGCTGGAAAACGGCCAGAACATCGTCGCGCGCGGCAGCATATCCGTTTTTGAGCGCGACGGCCAGTACCAGCTCTATTGCGAGGACATACGCACCGACGGTGTGGGCGATCTATACATTGCATATGAACAGTTGAAGCTAAAACTTTCTGAGGAAGGCCTGTTCGACCAGCAACGCAAAAAGGCGCTCCCGCTGCTCCCCGGCAGCGTGTGCGTTATTACGTCGCCCACCGGCGCCGTGATACGCGACATAGTCAACGTCACATCGCGCCGCTTCCCGAGGGCCGTGCTGAAGCTGCTGCCCGTACAGGTGCAGGGCGCCTTGGCCGCTCCGCAGATAGCACGGGCCATAGGGCTCGTAAACGAGCAGGGGCTGGCGGACGTCATCATTGTCGCGCGGGGCGGGGGCTCCATCGAGGATCTGTGGGCGTTCAACGAGGAAGCCGTCGCGCGCGCGATAGCGGGCTCCGCCGTCCCCGTCGTGTCGGCCGTAGGCCATGAGACGGACTTCACCATATGCGACTTTGTTTCGGATCTGCGCGCCCCGACGCCTTCCGCCGCAGCGGAGCTCGTCTTTCCCGAAGCGGCGGCGCTGTGGGGGCGGGTGGACCAGTGCGGGAAGCTGCTGCGCTACGCCCTGCAAAAAAAGAGCGAACAGGCGAAGCGCCGTCTGCTACGCTGCATGTCGAGCAGGGTATTTGCCAGGCCCACGTTCATGGTCGACGACGCGCGGATGCGCCTCAATGGCGCGGAGGAGAAGCTCATGGGCGCGGTGGGCGCGGTGGGCGCGCGCAACGCCGCGAAGGTGGCGCTGTTGTCGGCGAGGCTCGACGCGCTGAGCCCTCTCTCGACGCTCGCCAGGGGATATGCGGTGGCGACCGGCGTCCCAGGCGGCGAAACGATAAAAAGCATTGCGGACGTCGTTGTCGGGCAGCATATTGCCGTGCGGGTGCGGGACGGCGCATTGGAATGCAGGGTCGTCGGCATCGACGGCGGCGACGGCGCCGATAAAGAAATCGACGGCGTAGATAAAGACATCAACGGCGGCGGCGGCGCCAATAAAGACGTCGACGCTGATACCGATAAGGACATCGACGCGGATACCGACAAAGACGCCGGCATCATATAATGGCATAAACCATTTTAGCGGAAAGGGGCGCGCCTGGCGCAGTGCACCGGGCGAACGCATATGGCGACAGTTAAAAAGTCTAAGAAGCTCTCGTTTGAAGAAGCCGTCACGGAGTTGGAGGCCACAGTGGCCAAGCTCGAGCAGGACGATATATCGCTGGACGAGTCCATCAGCCTGTTCACGAGGGGCGTCGAACTGACCGGCCTGTGCAACGGGATCCTCAACGAAATTGAGGGGCGCATTGTAAAGCTCGTAGAGGGGGGCGAAAAGGAAGTCCGGGAGGAACCGCTGTGACGGCGGGCGCCGACGGCGCGAGGCTCAGCGGGCATTCATTTAACGGGCGGTACGAAGCGCTAAAGGGCGAGGTGGACGCATACCTTAGCGGTAACCTACCTTCTTTCGAAGCGGAGGGGCACAAGCTTCTGGGCGAGGCTATGCGCTACAGCGCACTGGCCGGCGGCAAGCGCATCAGGGGCGTGCTTGCGCTGGCGGTGCGCGATCTGCTGGCAGAGGATTGCTTGGCGGCGCGTGGCGCGATCATACACATTGCAGGGGCTATCGAGTACATACACGCATATTCGCTGATCCACGACGACATGCCCTGCATGGACGACGACGATTTCAGGCGCGGCAAGCCCTCGTGCCACAAGGTATACGGCGAGGGCATGGCTATGCTCGCGGGGGACGCGCTGTTGAACCTCGCATTTGAAATATTGCTGGACAAGGCATGCGAGCTGGCGCCACAGGCCCTGAGCGCGCGGTTTGTGTCCGCATCGGCGCTGATAGCCCGCGCCGCCGGCGCCTGTGGGATGGCGGGCGGCCAGGCCATCGATCTGGGCGCGACTTTTACCGACGAAGCGCGGCTCGACCACATGCACCGCCTCAAAACAGGGAGGCTGTTCGGCGCCGCCGTCCTGGCCCCTGCCGTCTGTATGGGCGCGGGCGAAGATGAATATAGCGCCCTACGCAGTTACAGCGAGGCCATCGGGCAAGCATTTCAGGTCAGGGACGATCTGTCCGATGCGGAGGGCGAGGAGGGCACGGACGATCGGCTGAACTATGCAGCCATGTTCGGCGCAGACAGGGCGCGGGAGAAGCTGGCGGCCGCCTGCGACGAGGCCGTCGGGAGCCTGGGGCGGTTCTCCGGGCGGGCGGATTTTTTGCGCCAGATCGCCCATTTCATCGCTGAAGGGCCATAACACACGGCAACGCTGTACGCATGGCAGTGCTGTACGCATGGCAACTCGGAGCGCACGGCAGCACGAAACGCAAGGCAGTGCAGAACGCAAGGCTGCGCGGAATGCATGGCAACGCGGAATGCGCGGCATTTAATATATAATTGGCAGCATGTTAATTTTATTGGGTGGATCAAAACCGCCCGCATCCCGTATAAATATGAACTTTATCACAACAATATTTCAAAACAAATATATCACGGTGCCGGCCCTGGCTTGGTTCATAGCACAGTCGGCCAAGCTTGTATACTCCCTTATTAAATTTAAGAAACTGGATTTTCGGCTTCTTTACGGAACCGGCGGCATGCCGAGCTCTCACACGGGCTATGTCGTCTCGCTGTGCACGGTGATAGGCAAATCCACCGGCGTGGACTCGGCGGCGTTCGGCCTGTCGTTTGCGTTCGCCCTGGTCGTGATGATCGACGCAGCGGGGGTGCGGCAGGCGGCAGGGAAGCATGCAAGGCTGCTAAACACGCTGATGTCCACGCATTTCCCCGGCGATGCGTTCAACGAGCGGCTCAAAGAACTGATTGGACACAAGCCGCTGGAGGTTCTCATCGGGGCGATTCTGGGCGTATTGACCGGGGCGCTGCTTGGCTGACGTAGCGCTGATTGGTTGATGCGGCTCCAATATGGTAAAATACCTATAGATAAAATGAATAAACTACTAGACACGATCCGCTTGCCGGACGATATAAAAGACATGCGGCCTGATGCGTTGCGCCTGCTGGCCGCCGAGATACGCGAGCTGCTTGTGGCGACGGTGCTGCAGACAGGGGGGCACCTGGCCTCGAACCTGGGGGTCGTGGAGCTGACGCTGGCCCTTTTCAAGGTGTTCGATTTCCCCCGCGATAAAATAGTTTGGGACGTTGGGCACCAGGCCTATGTCTACAAGATACTCAGCGGCCGGAAGGACCGGTTCGCGACGCTCAGGCAGGAGGGCGGGCTGTCCGGCTTCCCCAAAAGGGAGGAGGGGCCGTTCGACGCATTTAATACAGGGCACAGCAGCACGTCCATTTCTGCTGCGCTCGGCATAGCCCGCGCGCGCGATTTCTGCGGTGGGGCGTACAATGTGGTCGCCGTCACCGGTGACGGCGCGCTGACCGGAGGTTTGTGTTATGAGGCGATGAACGACGCTGGGCGCTCCGAAACCGAGCTGATCGTCATCCTGAACGACAACACCATGTCCATATCGCACAATGTCGGCAGCGTCTCAAGGCACCTCAACCGGATCCGCTCCCTCCCTCTGTATTTTTCGATAAGAGACGATATCAACTCCTCGCTCAACAGCGTGCCGGTCGTCGGCAAGCCCCTGGCTTCATTCATATCGAAAGTGAAAAGCCTGATCAAGTTCGCGATTATACCCGGCATGCTCTTTGAGGAACTGGGGTTTCGCTATATAGGGCCCGTGGACGGCCACAACATCGGCGAGCTGGTACGGATTTTGAGCGGCGTGTCCGGTATGCGCGGGCCCGTACTTGTGCATGTGCTGACGAAAAAGGGGATGGGCTACCCGCGCGCGGAGTCCGACCCGCAAAAGTACCACGGAGTGGCCCCGAATGGCGCGGGACGGGCGGCGGGGGGCGGCGAGGCTGTGGCTATCGGCGAGGGCTGCGATGCTGCAGTAGGCGTCGGCGCGGCGGCGGAGGACAGCTACGGCGCAGCTGCGGCGGGAGGCGGCGAGGGCTGTGAGGCTACTGTGGGCGGCGGCACGGCTTCGACAGCCGGTAAAGGCGCCACACCAAAGGGCGCGGCCAGCTTTTCACATGTGTTCGGCGAAGAGATGGTAAAGCACGCGTTGTCCGATCCCACGGTCGTCGCCATATCGGCCGCTATGACAGACGGGACGGGGCTTAGCGGCTTTGCCGAAAAATGCCCCAAGCAGTTTTATGACGTCGGCATTGCTGAGCAGCACGCGCTGACGCTCGCGGCGGGCATGGCGCTGAACGGCCTGAAGCCCGTAGCGGCGCTCTATTCCACATTCTTGCAACGGGCGTACGACCAAGCGCTTCATGACATATGCATGCAAAACGCCCATGTCGTCCTCGCCATCGACAGGGCCGGCGTCGTGGGCGAGGACGGCGAGACTCACCAAGGCATATACGACATCGCGTTTTTACGGCACATGCCCAATATCACAATCATGGCGCCTGCGCACGATCAAGAACTACGCGAGATGCTGCGCTTCGCCCTGTATGAAGCATCGGGGCCCGCAGCACTGCGCTACCCCAAGGGGATATGCACACAGGGCGCGATAATGTCTAAACTGAAACAGATCAGTAAATTAGGCAGTAGCGGCGGCAACAGTAGCGGCGACAATGGCGGCAACAGTAGCGGCGACGGCGACGACAGCAGCGGAAGCAGTGTCGGTGACAACAGCAGTGGAGACAGCGGCGGTGGCATTAATGACGGCGCTCTGGTTGCGGGCCGGGGGGAGCTGCTCCTACAGGGGGGCGACATAACCATCGTTTCCGTCGGGACCATGCTGAGCGCAGCGCTGGACGCGTCCATGCGGCTAGTGGAGCAGGGAGTCGGCGTGGAGCTCATCTCCGCGAGGTTCATAAAGCCATTTGATGCGGAACTTATAACCGCGTCCATAGCAAAGACCGGGAGGCTGCTGGTAGCGGAGGACGGCTGCGCCGCAGGCGGCTTTGGGGGCGCCATTGCGGAACGCCTTTCTGGCATCGCATGCCATGCGCGTTACTGCGGGCTGCCCGACGCGCCAATCCCCCAGGGCGGGCGAGATTCCATCATGCGAAAATACGGCCTGGACGGGGACGGCCTGTACTCGGCGGCGCAAATCCTGCTGGAGAAAAAATTGGAGGCGCAGCCACGCTAAGATAGTAGGTTCCCATGATTAAATTTATATTTACATGGTATACATGCTTGTGTTAGAATGAACTTCGTGTTTTGCTGTTGGTGACGGAGTATTTTGTCAGAAAGGGTGACATTTATGATAGATTATATCAAAATGGTCGAACAGGAGCAGTTGAGGACGGATTTGCCCAACATCGCCATCGGCGATTATGTTCGCGTGCATTTAAAAGTCAGAGAAGGTACGCGCGAGCGTATACAGGTATTTGAAGGCACCATCATCGCAAGGAAGTCCGGGGGCCTGAAAGAGACGATCACAGTGCGCCGCCTCTCATACGGGGTCGGCGTGGAGCGCGTGCTCCCGCTGCATTCGCCCAGGATCAGCCGGATAGAAATAGTGCGCAGGGGCAAGATACGCCGCGCGAAGCTGTACTATCTGCGCGACAGGGTGGGCAAGGCCGCCAGGGTCAAGGAGCGTCTAGAACTGCGAGATTCCAAAAAGTCGCTGGCCGCTGCGGCGGCGGCGGCGGAGGCCGCTGCGGCTGCCGCGCAAGCTGCGGCGGAAACGGAGGCCGCTGCGCAAGCGGTTGCGGCCGACGAGCTGGCTGCGGAAGAGGCGGCGTCGAATGTCGCCTCGGCGGAAGCGGATGTCGCGGCTGAGCTTGACGATATCATGACCGAAGTGGAAGCCGACGTCGCCGATGGTGAATCGGCTGCAGGCGAGGCGGAAGCGGATGAAGCTGCCGATGCGCAAGCGGATGCAGATACAGATACGGGAACGGCTGCGGCAGAGACAGCAGCGGCGCTGGACGACATCACAGAAGCCTAGGGAGCGCGGCGGTAGAAGCCTCGAAGATATAGTTTGCACAGGCATATTAACTGCATAGCACATAATTCAAGCGAAGGTCGGCTGCTGATCGGCGATGCGTTCACCGCTATCGTCGACTGTGGCATGGCCTTTTGTGCGGGCGGGACAATCGGCGCGGTAAAAGAAGCGCTCAACGGCAGGCCGCTGGACTATGTCCTATTGACCCATACGCATTACGATCATGTCGGCGCCCTGCCGTATTTCAGGGACGAATGGCCTTCCTTACGCCTGGTGACATGCGCCGTCGGTGCGGCTGCGCTGCAGAAAGAAACGCCGCGCAGGGTGATACGCGAGTTGGCCCATGCCGCCGCCGGATGGTTCGGCGTCGATGCAAGCTTTACATATTCGGACGACGCGTTCCGCGCCGATATCATCGTTAAAGAGGGCGATATCGTAGAGCTAGGGGGGATTTCCGCCCATGTGATGGAGACCCCGGGCCACACCAGGGACTCGCTGTGCTACAAAGTGCCGGAGCTGGACCTGCTCATGCTCAACGAAACGCCGGGCGTCCTGATGCCCGACGGCAGTATGTACCCATGCTATTTGACAGGCTTCGGCGACACGATGGAATCGATAAAAAAATGCCGCGCCTCCCGTTGCAAGGTGCTCTCGCTGCCGCACAGGGGCGTTGTGGGCGACGATGAAACGCTGGATTACTTTGATAAAGCTGAAGACGTAAACAATCGCTGCCACGATCTCATCCTGGGCATGCTTGGGAGAGGATGCGGCGAGGCCGAAATAATACAGGCCATATGCGAGAAGTATTTGAGCGGTGTGCTTTTGACGTTCCAGCCAAGGGAAGCGTTCGAAGCGAACGCGAGGGCGATATATACCTGTACCAAGCGCGAAATAACCAATGTCTGACATTCAATGGTTTCCCGGCCACATGGCCAAGACAGGCCGGGAGCTGATGGAAATGGCGAGCCTCGCGGACATAGTGCTGGAGGTGCTGGACGCAAGGATACCGAGGAGCAGCGCCAACCCGGATTTTGACAAAATATTCACCGGGCGCAGGCGACTGACTGTACTTAACAAATCGGACCTGGCTGACCCGGCGCGGTCCGAGCTCTGGGGGCGCTTCTTTGGCAGGTGCGGCCGGGACGCCGTGTTTACGAATGCCCAGAGGGGCGACGGCATACCGCAAATAAGGGCGATGCTGCGTAAAACCGGCGAGGGCAAGGCGCAAAAGCAGGCCGGCCGCGGCGTCGTGAGTCGGCCCGTGCGGGCAATTGTAGCCGGGATACCGAACTCGGGGAAATCGCTGCTGATCAACAGCCTGGCGTCAAAGGCGACGGCGAAAACGGGCGACAGGCCCGGTGTCACGCGGCGCAGGCAGTGGATCAGGGTCGGCGGCAACATAGAGCTGCTCGATACGCCCGGGGTGCTGTGGCCAAAGTTCATTGACGAACAGGCCGCCCTGCACCTGGCCTATACGGGGGCGATCAGGGACGAGGTGTATGACACGATCGAAGTGGCGGAAAAGCTGCTTTCGTCCCTGTGCGTCAGTTATATGCCATTGGTTGAAAAGCGGTACGGCGACATGGCGGATATATCCGGTAGCGAAGGTCATGGCCCTAGCCCAGGCCCAGGCCCAAGCCCAGACCCAGGCGAAGGCCCAGGCCCAAGCGAAGGCCCAGGCCCAAGCGAAGACCCAGGCTCGGGCCCGGGCCCGGGCAATTACCCATTGCTGGATAGGGTCGGCAGGAGACGCGGCTTTTTGATGAGGGGCGGGCATATCGACTATGAGCGCTCCGCAGCGATTGTTTTAGACGAGTTCCGTGCGGCGAAACTGGGCCGAATTACATTAGAATTACCGTAATCAATACATCTTTATTTTAATATTAATTCCGTAAAGTTAAATACCGATAAAATTATATGGGCGTTCTTTGCCGTGCGCCCAGAAATGGTTTTTATATGGACAGCGACGAAATTATGCGCCTGGACGCCATGATGGCGTATGAGCGGGCGGCTGCGGGACAGGGCTATCGGCTGGTTGCCGGCATCGACGAGGTTGGCAGGGGGCCGCTGGCGGGGCCTGTGGTATCGGCGGCGGTGATTTTGCCGGAGCGCTACTACCTTGAAGGGCTCAACGACTCAAAGAAGCTCACGGCCAGGGCCCGTGACAGGCTATGCCTGCGCATCGCACAGGACGCTGTCGCCTGGGGCGTGGGGCTCTGCGATTCACGGGAGATCGATGAGATTAATATCCTGAACGCGACCATTTTGAGCATGGAACGGGCAGTCGGCGCGATGGGAACGCAGCCCGATTTTCTGCTCATTGACGCGGTTTCGCTAAAAAACATGCGCATGCCGCAAAAAAGCATCATAAAGGGCGACGCGCTCAGCATATCCATTGCGGCAGCATCGGTCATTGCCAAAGTGACAAGGGACAGGATGATGGCGATCTACGACAGCCGCTACCCCGGCTATAACTTTGTCAAGCACAAGGGCTACGGGACCCGGGAGCACATGAATAAAATAAACGAGTTGGGCATGTGTCCCATACATCGCGCCACATTTTGCCACATTGTTTAAAGATACGATGCGTTATGACACTATAGATGAGAGATACTATGCGTTAAGAAACTATGGTTTGAAGATAATATGCGTTAAGACACTATAACACTATAGATTAAAGATAATTTTGTTAAGACACTTTCGGTCAGGTTTTCACATGAAAATAGACGCCCATATTCGCGAAAGTATAAGCAACTATCTGGACAGCCGCTCCCACAGCCAGGCGGCGGGCGCAGGCGCGGGCGCCGTTGCAAAAGAGGCGGGAGCTATAGCTGCCACTAATACTGGTGCTGCAGTTACAAGAAATACGGGTACAGTAACTGCTACAAATGCAGATGCAGAAGTTGCAACAAATGCAGTTGCAACCGCTGCAACAAATACAGTTGCAGCAACACCTTACGAAAATGGCGAGGCGCACAGCCCGGCCCGCGATGGATATGGCCTGGGCAGCCTGCCACTGGACGCATTTTCAACTAATTCTACAACGGCGGGCCAGCTACCATTGCATACGGCGCTCCCCGCTGACATACAACGCGCGGCCGAAGCGCTAATGGCATACCAAATGCCGGTCACGGCCGACAGCGTCGCAAAGCTCCTGTCAATCGCGGGAGGGGGCTTTATGGACATAAAAAGCGCAGCCCTGCTGGTTACCGGCGGGGTCGAGATAGCCGAAGGAGACGGTTCGCTGCTGTTCGATATATTGTCCGGGCGTTTTAGCTTAATGGATGAAATCAATACACTTGTAAGCCTATATGCGCAACTCGCAGACAGGGCTGGGGCGGGGGCCATCTACGATCTGATTTCGGTCAGGGCCGCCTTTGACGCGATTGTACAGCAAAGGGCGGCGGACGGCGGCCAACAGATAGATGTTTTTATGAACGAGCAGGGGCGGCAGGCTACGCCCGGCGCGCACGATATGGTAGGTACAAGCGCAAGCGCTGATACTGTCGTAGGCGCAGGAGCGGGCTCAGGTTTTATACTGGAAACTTTGCTGGATGGCAACAGGGATGCGGTCGTACAGGCAAGCGCAGCGGGCGGAGGGGCAGCGCCCGGGACGACAATGCATTCAAACGGCGGCGCGGGAGTAAATGGCGCAGTTGGAACAGGAGCAAGTATAAACATAAACGCAGAAACTGGCGCAAACACTGACGCATATGCGAGCAGAAGCGCTAGCATAGGCACAAATGCAAGCACAGGCGTTAGCATAGGTACAAACGCAAGCGTAGGCGCTAATATAGGCACAAACGCTAGCGCTGGCATAGGCGCGACCGCAAGCGTTAGTGCCAGCATCAGTGCGGACGCAAACGCAAGCGCAAACGCAAGCGCAAACGCAAGCGCGGGCGCAAGCGGCGCCGGGATAAGCGCGTTGGCGGAATCCATCCGCGAAAACGCACATGCATTACTGAACATGTATTTACCCGGCGAATCGGCCGCGCAGGGGATTGGCGAGGCGCCGGCGCCCCGGGTTGGCGAAGCGGCCATTTGGCAGAATGGCGATGCGTCAAAACCGCATATTAGCGATGCGTCAACGCTGCTTAATAATGATGCGGCTAAGCCGCAGATGGGCGACTCAGTTGCGCGACACATGAGCGTGCGCGGCCTGCTGTCCGACGGCATCGGGCGCGCTTCGGTGGGGATGCTTAGCGACCCGGCGTTCGCGGCGCGGCTCATCAAGGAGCAATACGGGCACATATTGCTCCAGCTCGGTCTCCTTCGCGCGGCCACGAGGCTGCGCCAGCAGCAATCGCCCGAAAGGGACGCCGTCATCCGGCAAATCGGCGCGCTCGAAGACGGTCTGCGGCTGATAGACAGCCTGAACAACAGGCATCAGTATGTTCAATTGCCTATGGCCTTTGCCGGGCAGGACGCGAACCTAGAGCTGTTCGTGATGAAGCGCGGCGGCGGCGGCAAAAAGATCAGCGCCGAAGACGCGACGCTGTTCATGTCCTTAAATACCGTCAACATAGGCAGGGTGGAGGCTCTTATCCACCTGGGTAAGCAAAAAAACGTCAGCATCAACCTACGGGCGGAAGACGAGCGCTCCCTGTCGCTTATGCGGGAAAAGCGCCCGGAGCTGCATGGCGCACTGGCAGACAAACATTACAAGCTTTCGAGGATCACATTTAGCATCATCGAAACCCGCGCTACCGCCGCAGACGCCGTGGAGCACGCCAACAAGCTGTTCCCAAACACGCAGAGCACCATTGACTGCCGCATATGAGCGGGTACCGGGTATATTGAAAGCGCACGAAAGCACATATGAACCCAAACGTGAAACCCATAAAGCATAAAGCCAAAAAAAACCGTGAGGCCGCTTCGCTCCGCTACGATCCGGAGCGCGACTACGCCCCGCAGGTGACTGCTGCGGGCAGGGGATATGTCGCCGAGACTATCATAAAAACTGCGCGCGAGGCGGGTGTGCCGGTGTACCGGGACGAGGCTCTGGCGGAGACGCTGAACAGGCTATCGGTGGGGGACATGATCCCAAGGGAGCTGTTTGAGGTCGTCGCCGAGGTACTCGCCTTTGTGATTGGCGTC
This sequence comes from Oscillospiraceae bacterium, assembly GCA_009777515.1. Taxonomy (GTDB): domain Bacteria; phylum Bacillota; class Clostridia; order WRLR01; family WRLR01; genus WRLR01. The sequence goes on from WRLR01000001.1 coordinate 61,560, forward strand.
GATCAACGGGGAGCGCCGGGCGGCTCCATCGGGCGCGGGGGATCGGATGGCTGACCGGCGGGCCGTTGGGCGTGCCGGGGAGGAAGCCGCGCGCAAATTCCTGGCCGACCAGGGGTATAGGATTCTCTTCAATAATTTCAGATATGGCAGGTATGGCGAAATCGATATTATCGCCATAAAATCGGGCGTCGTATGCTTTGTCGAGGTGAAGTCGCGGGCCAGCGCCGCATACGGCACGCCCGCCGAGGCGGTGAGCTACGCAAAACGCAGAAAAATAGTCGCCGTCGCCAACCATTTTATCAGGGTCAGCGGCTACGAAGGGCACATGCTGCGCTTTGACGTCGTAGAGGTGTATTTGAACAGAGACGGCGCGGATGGGGCGCCGCACACCGTCAAAGGGATTCGTCACATAGAAAACGCATTCGGCGTGTAAGTCGTAGGGCGCGATGTCCCCATCGCGCCGCTGCACAGCGTACAATTTTGCACTCACTATTTATTTCTGTTGCATTCCCACGCCATTTCAATTAAGATATTAAAAATCTTTTTTTGCCGAACGCATGTGCCGGGCGGCGGACAGGAGAACGTATGTATGTGCCCGAAATAGCTAAGTTGAACGGCGGCGCCGCGCATAAAACGCTCGCGGCCCTAAGGGCCGAATACGATCAATACCGCACGAGCGGCTTGGCACTCGACATACAGCGCGGCCGACCGTGCGCGGAGCAACTGGATTTGGCGGCGGAAATGCTGGACTGGGGGAACGCGCCATATATCTGCGAGGATGGGAACGACGCACGCAACTACGGCGGGGGCATAGAAGGCACGCCGGAGGCGCGCAAGCTTTTTGCTGACCTGTTCGGCGTCGGGCAAAAAAACGTCATCGCCTGGGGCAACTCCAGTTTGAACTTAATGTATGATCTGTTGGTCAAGGCCATGCTCTCGGGCGTGTGCGGCGCGGAAAAACCCTGGCTGGCCCAGGCGAGCGAGTCCGGCGAGAAACTAAAGTTTTTGTGCCCCGTCCCCGGGTACGACCGGCATTTTTTGATGACCGAGACATTTGGCTTCGAAATGATTAACATAGACATGGGCCCCGGCGGCCCCGACATGGACGCCGTTGAGCGGCTGACGGCCGCCGACCATATGATAAAGGGCATTTGGAACATACCAAAATACCAAAATCCGACGGGCATAACATATTCTGACGAAACGGTGCGCCGGTTTGCTGCGCTCAAGCCCAAAGCGAAGGACTTCCGTATTTTTTGGGACAACTCATATGCCGTACACGATCTGTACGACGAACCGGACGAACTGCTCAACCTGCTCGAGGAGGCCAAGAAGCGCGGGAACGAGGATATGGTTTACATGTTTGCTTCATCCTCCAAAATAACGTTCGCCGGGGGCGGCATTACGGCGCTGGCGGCCAGCGAAAAAAATATCACGCATATCGCAAAACAGTTGTCCGTCCAGACCATCTGCTCCGACAAGCTTAACCAGTTGCGGCATGTCCGCTATATAAAGGACATGGCGGGGCTGTCGCACATCATGAAAATACACGCGTCGCTGCTGAGGCCCAAGTTCGAGCTTGTGCTTGGCATCCTAAGCGAGGAGTTCCGAGGCGAGGAGTTCCAAGGTGAGGATTTCCAAGGTGAGGATTTCCGAGGCGGCGGGGGAGGCATGCCTGGGGACATATGCGCGTGGACATGCCCAAGGGGCGGGTATTTTATAAGCCTGGACGCGCCGGACGGATGCGCGAAGGAGACGCTCCGGATGGCAGCCGAGGCCGGTGTAAAATTCACCCCTGCGGGCGCCACGTTCCCGCGCGGCGTCGACCCTCGGGACAGGAACATCAGGATAGCGCCCACGGTCCCATCAGCGGCCGAGCTCGGCGTCGCCATAAAAGTGCTGGCGCTCTGTATTAAGATAGCGTATTTGAAAAGCAAGGTTCAATAAAAAACCGGATTATAACTGTAAATCTCCCGGCTTGATCCAATTCATTTTGCGCATGAACTCGCCGCCGGCCAGGCTGATGACGGCCGGTATGGCCACATGTAAGATAAGTATTGCCGGCAGTATGTCGCTTCCCATTACAGATATGGTCTCGAACTGCCCGACGAGCCCCGAGGTGCCCATGCCGGCGCCGACGCGCGTCGTCTCCATATGGAACAGCATCGTCGACAGCGCGCCGCATATGCCGCTCGCCACCGTCGGCGGTATCCATATAAGCGGGTTCTTTACGATATTTGGCACCTGCAGCATGGATGTGCCGACCCCCTGGGACAAAAGCCCGCCGAGCTTGTTTTCGCGAATGCTCATCACGGCGAAGCCGACCATTTGGGCGCAGCAGCCGGCCAGGGCCGCGCCCGCCGCTATGCCCCCGATATTTATGCTGATGCACAGGGCGGCGGACGAGATGGGCAGCGTCAGAATCATGCCGACGGCAATGCCCAGCAGGATGCCCATCGGCAGCGGCTGCAACTGCGTGAAGCTGTTGATGGCGGCGCCGACCTGATTGAGCGCGAAAGCTATATATGGCGATATAAAAACGCCTATGCAGCCGCCGCTCATTATGACGACGGCGGGAATAATCAAAAGATCGAATTTAGTCCGGCCTTCGACCAGCCTGCCGATTTCCAAGCCGACGATTACTGCTACGAATGCCCCGACCGGCTCCCCGACGGAGACGGATGGGGAGAGGGCGCCGGTGGCCGCGTCCACGGCCAATTTAATGGCCCCGGCGCCGAGCGCGCCGTTCACCATGGATGCGAGCACTGTAAACTGCTTGCAATTGCGCGCGTACGCAATCCCTGCGCCGATGCACGGCCCCATCAGGTATTGGGCGATTTGACCGATTGTTGTAATGACGCTAATATTGGTGATCATGCCGATCTGGCGTACAATGACCCCTACGATCAACGACGCGAACAGCCCCTTAGCCATCCCGTCCAGCACATTCGCAAAATAAGTCCTTATCGTCAAAATATCCTCCCGGTATTGAAAATAATTATATATTATATACATCGCCGCCTCCGGGAGGCGGCCCGCTACCTGTGCAACATGCGAATTATATCTTTTTTAATCTTGTAATACAAGACTCATTACTGTATAATTACGTTCATTAAATGTGTGGCTTATAATATATGGACAGACATATGGCTTTGGAATTTGGAAATTGATATACGGCTATGAACGTTGGGGGAAAACGGTTTGGATACCGGGACTACACAAAAGAAAAAAACGCGGGCAAAGGGCGTCTCGCGTCCGGGGGCCGCGCAAAATCGCGATGCATCGCGCCTGAAGGATGAAAAAACAGGCGGCAGCCCTGTGCGAAAAGCGCCTGCGGCGCGAAAAGCGCCGCAGTCGAAGCCTCAATCGAAGCCGCAGCAGCGGCAGCAGCGGCAGCAAGTGCAGAAGCTGCAAAAGCACCAGGAGCTGCAGCAGGCGCAGCAGCGGCAGCGGGCACAGCGTAAGCAAGACGCTCAGCAGCAGTCGCAGCGCATGCAAGATTCTCAGCAGCAGTCGCTGCATATGCAAGATTCTAAGCGGTCGCAGCAGATGCAAGATTCACAACAGCTCCGTAATGTGCGCAATTCGCCGCAGCAGCCGCATCGTCTTCAACGCACGGGCGCGAAGCAGTTCCGCATAGAGATTAAAGGGATCTTGTTGGTAGCCATTGGCGCCATACTGATGTTCGCTTTTTTTCGGGATAATTCCATCGGCGCCGCGGGCGCGGCAGTCAAGTCGTTCACATTTGGCCTTTTTGGCTGGCCTGCCTATTTTGTTCCTTCTGCGTTGATAATCGCAGGTTTTCTGATGATTCTCTCCAACCGCGCGGGTAAGATTTTTGGGTTGTCCACCCTATATGCGCTCATGCTATTTATCATCACGTCCGCGATGTTCCATACCTTTTACTATAATCCGGCGAATTATGTCAACCAGAACCCATTCGTGCTATTGCCGAGGTTCTACTTTGAGGCGCAGCGCCTGGACGGTTCGGGCGGCGGAGGGGGCTTCCTTGGCGCCCTGCTCGCCATGCCCTTTATCAGCGTTATAAAAACGATAGGCGCCCGTATACTGCTGACGGCGCTGCTTATCATCGACATACTACTGCTCACCAATGTTTCCGCCGCCGCGTTCCTGCGCGGGGTCGGCAAATCAGCCGGGCAGGGCGCGCTGGCTATCGGGAGCCGCTACAGCTTGCTAAAGCGCCGCCGGGGCGCCTTGTCGGGCAAAGGGCCAGCGGGCGCCAACGAAGGCGGCGCCGTCGACAGCGGCGCCGTTGCCGGGGCTGAAAGCGCCGATGGGGAAGTCGGCGCAGATAGTATCAGCGAAGCAAATAACATTGAACCTACCGAAGCAATAAACATTGAACCAACCGAAGCAAATATCATTGCAGCGGGCGATGCAAATAACGCTATGCCGGGCGATGCTAATAACGCTGCATTTACTGAATCAAATAACGCTGCGCCCACCGACGCGGCCGGTGCGTTGGCAAGTGGGAACAAGAAAATCGATCAAGACATTTTTGTACATACGATCGACGGCATAGATGAGGATATAGATGGACGGCTCGGAGGGGGCGTCAGCTCCGGGGTTATATCGTTTCCTGCCCGAGTCTCTAAAATTAAGTTTACAGGGTTTTACGAGTCGCCTCCCGGAGGGGGGGGTGACGAGAGAACGGATGCCGAAAGCGCCGATGGTGATAAAAGAACGCAGATCGGCGAATGGGCCGAAGATGCGCCCCAAGAAGATTCGACGGATAGCGACGGCGTCGTCCTATTCCCCGTCAGATCGTTACCCTCGCGCGCCACGCGAGCCTCGGGCGCCGGCGGCGCCGATTCTGCGAAGCGCATCAAAAAGCCGCCGATGCGCTGGTCCGTCGATCCGGTTGGCCGCGACACTGAAGACCACGCGAGAAGGTTTTTTAACAACACGGGGCTTGCGGGCGGGGAAGAAAGCCCGGACGCTATCAATGGCGCTGCGGGGAAAGAAAACGGCGATGCGGTGCGAAGCGGCAAAAACGCAGGCAAAAAGAAAGATAAGCGACGCGGCGCGAATGGAGCCGAGCCGGGCTATGACGGGATATATGGCGGTATAAGCCGCGAGAGCCAGAGCGGGCAAAGCGGCCAAAGTGGGCAAAGCGGCCGTAACGGACGCGGCGGCCGTAGCGGCCCCGACGGTAGGGACGGTCGCGAAATCCGCGAAGGACGCGAGAACCAAAGCGGCGCGATAGCAGCCGTGCGAGGGGATGGCGTAAGGGCCATTGGCGGCGCAGACGCGCCATACGGGCTGGATAGGGTTGCAACGGTTTCGCGTATAGATATGGCCGATACAAGGGAGAACATCGCAATTGGGCAGTCGGGGGGCGACGACACGGGGAGGCGCGGGAAGATCCACGCCGCTATCAGCGCGGCGGTGAGCCGCAATAATATGGGCGGCTGGGAAGCGCTGGACAGCGGCGAGGGCTTTGCGTTCAATGATGATACATCCGGTACCGGAGCCGTCGCCAGAGCCGAAACCGGAGCCGACGTCGGGGCTGACCGCTCGGGATGGAGCTCCATGAATAAAACGGCGACGGCGCAACTGCCAGGGAAAGCAAAGGTTGCTGCCAACCATACTGTAGGCCAGGCCTCAGGTCGGGCCGCAAGCGCAAGTGCAAGTGCAGGTGCGAGCGATAGCGCTCTTAAGAAAGCTGGAAAAATGGCGAAGCAAGCCGGCGCGCTTGCCGGCAAAAGGGGCGCGAAAGCCGCCAAGGAGGACGCGCCGTACCGCTTCCCCCCGCTCGCTTTTTTGGATGAGAACCCCGACAGGCGCAAAAACATGGCGCTGATAAAGGCGCATACGCAAGAAGTCGCCGTCCGCCTGGAAGAGACACTGCTCAGCTTCAAGGTCCGGGCCCGCGTGGTCAACGTGACCCGCGGCCCGTCTGTCACGCAGTACGAGGTCCAGCCGGACGTCGGGGTAAAAGTCAATGCCATCGTCAATCTGGCCGAAGATATTTCGTTAAAGCTCGGGGTGACGGGCATACGCATAGCGGCCGTCGCCGACCGCTCCGCCATCGGCATCGAGGTGCCGAACAAAGAGGTGTCTTCCGTTGTGCTGCGCGACATCGTCGCCTCCGACGCGTTTATGAACCACCCGTCCAAGCTGGCGTTCGCCGTCGGCGTAGACATAGCGGGGAACGCGGTGATGGCAGACATATCTAAAATGCCGCACCTCCTCATAGCGGGGGCGACGGGCTCCGGCAAGAGCGTCTGCGTCAACTGCCTCATTTTGAGCCTACTCTACAGGACCTCGCCGGACGACGTGAAGATGATAATGATTGACCCCAAAGTCGTCGAGCTGGGCGTCTACAATGGCATCCCCCACCTGATGATCCCAGTCGTGACCGATCCGCGCAAGGCCGCGGGCGCGCTGGCATGGGCTGTACAGGAAATGCTGGGCCGCTACCAGACGTTCTCGGAAAAAAAGGTCAAGGATCTCGCGGGCTACAACGCGTATGTGGCGAAGACAGGCGACGGCGAAAAACTGCCGCGCATCGTCATCATCATCGACGAGCTGGCAGATCTCATGATGGCGGCGCCCAAAGAGGTGCAGGACGCGATATGCAGGCTCGCGCAGATGGCGCGCGCGGCGGGCATGCACCTGGTCGTAGCCACCCAGCGCCCCACCGTCGACGTCATCACGGGGCTGATCAAGTCAAACATACCATCCAGGATCGCGTTCCGCGTGGCTGCGCAGACAGACTCCCGCGTCATCCTCGACACCAACGGCGCCGAAAAGCTTCAAGGCAAGGGCGACATGCTGTTTTACCCTGTGGGCGAGAAGAAGCCCCTGCGCGTGCAGGGCGCGTTTATTTCAGAGCCGGAGATGGAGCGCGTGATTGACTATATCAAGGTAGCCCGCGAAGCGGAATACGACGAGGAGATGGTCGACAAGATTACGGGCTCGGGCTCGGGCGCAGGCGACGACGGGCCCGGCGACAACGACGAGCTGCTGCCGGAGGTCATCGAGCATGTGGTCGAGGCGGGCCAGGCGTCCACGTCCATGATTCAGCGCAAGTTCAAGGTGGGCTACTCGCGGGCGGCCCGCATGATCGATCAAATGGAGGCGCGCGGCATAGTCGGCGGCTTTGACGGGAGCAAGCCCAGGCAGATATTGATTACCAAGCAGCAATTGTATGAAATGAAACTCAGATAAATAATATATAGTACGCCGAAACTCACTCTTGAACCCCTTGTGCAGTTATATAAAATAAAACTCAGTTAAAATAAACCTGTAAATATTATCGCTGGAGGCGCCGTCGCTTTTGGATTTGCTGTTTGTTTTTTTGCTGCTGGTCCTGTTCGCAGGCCTGGGCTACACATTGTACCGGCTGTACCATATGCGCACCGTCGCCACCCTGTCGCTCGCTGCGGGGCAGATGGCCGTTGCGGCCTTTTTGGTCTTTTCCTATGAAGGCGGCGTATACCACGAGCCGTTCGTCGTGTTCGCGTCGTTCATCATAGGCGTGTCCGCACCGCTGACATTTTTATATATGGACGTCGCCGCCCTCAGAAAGAAGATTAAGGACAGGTTCGGGCTGTCCCTGTCGCGCTTCTTGTATCACAACGATCACGACGAGTACTTAAAAGGCGTGGAGAGGGGCCAATACGTCGATCATATCATCAGGCCGCGGATGCCGAGCCTGCCCGTGGACGACGTTATGGGGGAGATACGCGTCGAGCGCGCGGACACGTCCAAAAACATACGAAAGCAGTTGGAGGCGGCGGCAAAAAAATACGACGAGGGCGATTTTGCCGGCGCCGGCGCGGCGTACCAGGTGATCGAAAAAGTGTTCAACCGCTCGCCGTCGCTGTACTTAAATATCGGGAACGTGGACTACGACAGGCACGACTTCGACGCCGCCGCGCAGAACTATAGGCGGGGCATTGAGTGCCTGGGCAACAAGGACTTCGAAAACGACGATATGGCCGAAAAAACGGGCATGTTAAATTACAATCTCGGCAATGCCTGCTTTGTCGCCAAAAAATACGCCAGGGCTATCGAGGCGTATAAAATCGCCGCCGACGCCTTACCGCAGAACGCCGACGCCCTATACAACCTTTCGTTTTGCCATGCGATGGACTACGCCGAAACAGGCGACGCGGAAAAGGCCGTCGAGGCGTTCGCGAAGCTGGTGGAGGACGTGCCGGAGAACCTGCACGCATGGTTCAACTATGGCAAGTGCCTGTTGAAAATGAAGAGCAACGATCAAGCCATCGAGTGCTTCAAGAAGGTCGTGAGCGAGGACGTCATGTTTTACGAAGGCTGGTACCGCCTCGCCATCGCCTACGACGAGAGCGGGATGGTCGCCGAAGCGGTCAGGGCCTACTACGCGTCCATACAGCTAAAGCCGGACTTCATCGACGCATACAACAATTTAGGCGTGCTGCTGTCGACGGTCGACAGGCACGGCGAGGCCCTCAGGGTGCTGAAGAGCGCGATAAGGATCAAGCCGGGGGACAACGAGCTGGTGTTCAATATTGGCATGACGCAGTACCAGTCGGGCAAGTACGAGGAGGCGCTTGGCGAGTTTTTGACATGCTCGAGGCTGCGTCCCGACGACGAAGCCGTGCTTTATATGATCGCCCTTATTTATATGCACATCGACAAGCCCCGCGAGTCCATGGCATATTTAGAAAAGGCCGTACAAAAAGACCCGTCGCTCCGCGAGCGGGCGTCCAACGAAAACATTTTTCAAAACTTTGCCGGGCGGGACGAATACAACAGGCTGTTCGCATGATATTGTGACTATTACATTTTGCTAATTCTAGGTGGCGGTGGCGCGGTTTGTTCCTTCCTGTCGCAAAATCGGATATGGACGCGCGCGGCTGGGACGCGCCGGACTTTTTGCTCATTTCGGGGGACGCATATGTCGACCACCCGAGTTTTGGGCATTCCGTGATATCGCGCGTGCTGGAAGCCGAGGGGTTCCGCGTGGCTGTCCTGGCGCAGCCGGGCTGGAGCGACCCGAAGTCATTCTTGGCGCTGGGGGCGCCAAAGCTGGGCGTGCTGGTGACTTCGGGCGTAGTGGACTCGATGGTGAACCACTACACCGCCGCTAAAAAACGGCGCAGCCAAGATGCCTACTCGCCGGGCGGCGCAGCGGGGCGCAGGCCGGATCGGGCGCTCATCACATATTGCAACAGGCTGCGGGCCGTGCTGCGCGAACAGCCCTTGATTATCGGCGGCGTCGAGGCGGGGCTGCGGGTGTTTGGCCACTATGACTACTGGGACGACTATGTCAGGCGCTCCGTACTGATAGACACGGGCGCCGATTTGTTGGTCTACGGGATGGGCGAAGCCGCGATAACGGAAATTGCGCACAGGCTTGCCGGGGGCGAGCCTGTGCGAAGCATCAAGGACGTGCGCGGGACCGCGTACGTCGATACGGAGGCAGGGCTCCGCGAAAGGCAGGAGGCTGCCGCGAGCGCTATTGCGAGCGCCGGCGCCTTTTTCAGGCCGGACGGCGGGAGGCTGCGCTTTATCGAGCTGCCGGACTACGCAAGCGTCGTCCGCTCAAAAAAGGCGTATGCCCAGGCCGTCGCGGCAGAACACGGCGAACAGGATCCGGTGCGGGGCAATGCGCTCTACCAAAGGCACGGCGCCCAGATAGTAGTGAAGAACCCGCCGTCGGCGCTGCTGGCGCAGGCGCAGCTCGACCGCATATATGAGCTACCGTATGAGCGGGCGTGGCACCCCATGTATGACGCGGTGGGCGGGGTGCCCGCGCTGGAGGAAGTAAAATTCAGCGTGGTGAGCCACAGGGGCTGCTTTGGCGGGTGCTCGTTCTGCGCCGTCAACCTCCACCAGGGGCGCATAGTGCAAAAGCGCAGCATACGCTCAATTATTGGTGAGGTGGAGCTGCTGGCCCGCAACAAGGATTTCAAGGGCTATATCCACGACGTCGGCGGCCCCAGCGCCAATATGCGAAACCCCGCCTGCGCTAAGCAGGCGCGCAGCGGGGCGTGCAAGGGCAGGCGCTGCATGCACCCCAGGCCATGCAAAAACCTGGTGGCGGACCACCGGGACTATCTGAACCTGCTCCGCGCCGTCAGGCGCGTGCCGGGCGTAAAAAAAGTTTTTGTGCGCTCCGGGGTCCGCTTTGACTATATCATGCTCGACAAAAACAGGGAGTTTCTGAGGGAACTCTGCGAGCACCATGTCAGCGGCCAGCTAAAAGTCGCCCCGGAGCACGTGTCAAAAAACGTGCTCTCGCTCATGGGCAAGCCGGGGATTGCCGTATACGACGCGTTCGGCGCGGAGTTCCTAAAGACGAACATGGCGCTCGGGAAGAAACAGTACCTGGTGCCGTACCTGATCTCCGGGCACCCGGGCAGCCTGCTAAAAGACGCCGTCGAACTGGCGGAGTACCTGTGTGCGAAGCGGATCAGCCCCGAGCAGGTGCAGGATTTTTATCCAACGCCGGGGACGCTTTCGACATGCATGTACTATACGGGCATGGACCCGCTGACCATGCAGCGCGTGCATGTCCCGTCGGGGGAGGAAAAAATAATGCAGCGGGCGCTCCTGCAGTTCCGCAAGCCCGAAAACCGCGACTATGTGCGCAAGGCCCTGCATTTGACGGGCAGGGCCGATCTGATAGGATATACGAAAGGCTGCCTGGCGCCCCCCGGTAGCCCAAGGCAGCCGCACGATAAACCGTACGGTAAGCCGCATAGTAAGCCGCACGGTAAGGCTGGCCCGGAAGCGGCCAAAACGAAACGGAGGTATAAAAGATGAGCTCTTGTCCGGAACCGGCGGTATGCGCTGCGCAGCCGCCGTTATTCAAGCCGGTGATTGGGATAACCATGGGCGATCCGGCAGGCATCGGCAGCGAAATAGCCGTGAAGGCGCTGTCCGGTAAAAATATATATGACAGATGCGTGCCCATAGTCATCGGCGATCGCGTGGCGCTGGCCGACGCGAACGCGTTTTGCTCGGCGGGGCTGCGGCTGCGCGAAATTACGGACGTCACCCAGGCGAAGGGCGAGCATGGCGTGCTGGACTATATCAACCTGGGCTTTTTGGCCCCCGGCAGCTTCGTCTATAAAAAAGTCCAAAAGCTCTGCGGCGAGGCCTCGTTCCAATATATCATCAGGGGCATCGAGCTCGCGCTGACGGGCAAGCTGCACGCCGTCGTGACCGGCCCCATAAACAAGGAGGCCATTTACGAGGCCGGCCATGATTACAGCGGGCATACGGAGATATTCGGCGACTACACGAACACGAGCGACTACGCGATGCTGCTGATGAGCAAGACGCTGCGTGTCATTCACGTCACCACCCACTGCTCCATGCGCGAGGCCTGCGACCGCATCACGGCGAAGCGCGTGCTGAGGGTCATAAAACTGGCGCGCGAGGGCATGGCGCTGCTCGGCATGGAGTCGCCGAGGATCGGCGTGGCGGGGCTCAACGCCCACAGCTCCGAGAACGGCCTGTTCGGCTATGAGGAGGAGCGGGAGATTGCCCCTGCGATTGAGGCGGCCAGGGGCGAGGGGATCGACGTCGAGGGGCCCGTGCCGCCCGACACCGTGTTCGTGAAGGCGCAGGCCGGACAGTACGACGTGGTGGTGGCGATGTACCACGATCAGGGGCATATCCCCGTAAAGCTCTCCGGGTTCACGCTGGACCTTGCGACCAACCGCTACTTGTCGGTCAGCGGCGTCAACTGCACAATCGGGCTGCCCATCATCCGCACGTCGGTCGACCACGGCACGGCCTTCGGCAAGGCCGGCGAGGGGCGGGCCAACGAGGAGAGCCTGGTGGACGCCATAGACGTGGCGCTGACAATGGCTGCGAACAGATTCACATCTTGACAATAATTGTGAAAAAGTATAGAATTTCGTTGCCGAGTTTTGTTGCCGGATTATGTCAGGCTGCGCCTTAGCCTGGCGTTCTTTATGATTTGGCATTATTTATGATATAATATAGCTATATGATATGGCTGTATGGCGTTGGGCATGCTTGATCATTGAAAACTTAATAAAGGAGGTGTGTAAGATAAACGTAGTCAGCATTATTATGGGTCTGGCTGTTGGAATTGTTCTCGCTGTAGTTTCTTCGTATTTTTCTTTCCAACGTGGAATTAACCATAGAAGGAAGATTGCGGAAGCGGAGATTGGGAGCGCGGAGCAGGAGTCGCTGCGTTTGGTGGCCGATGGGGTCAAACAGGCCGAAAACAAAAAGCGGGAAGCGCTTCTATTGGCAAAAGAGGAAATTCATAAGAGCAGGGTAGAACTGGAACGCGACATCAAGGACAGAAGGACCGAGATTCAAAGGTTAGAGCGGCGCGTCCTCCAAAAAGAGGAGAGCGTCGACCGCAAGGTGGAGAGCCTGGAGCAAAAAGACGAGGCCCTGAACACCAAAATAAAGGACGCGCAGGCCTCCTATGACCAGGCGAACGAAGTCCTGCGGCAGCAGTCGCAGGAGCTGGAGCGCATTTCGGGGCTGTCGCAGGACGACGCGAAGCAGTATCTGCTCAACAACGTCGAGTCCGAAGTCCAGCACGAAATGGCCGTATTGATCAAGGAGAACGAGGCCCGCGCCAGGGAAGAGTCCGAGCGCATGGCGAAGGAAATAATCGCCGGCTCCATTCAAAAATGCGCGGCGGACCACGTCGCCGAGATCACCGTGTCCGTCGTGGCGCTCCCGAACGACGAAATGAAGGGCAGGATCATCGGGCGCGAGGGGCGCAACATCCGGGCTCTGGAAACATTGACGGGCATTGAGTTCATCATCGACGACACGCCGGAGGCGGTCATACTCTCCGGTTTCGATCCCATCAGGCGCGAGGTCGCGCGGCTGGCCCTGGAAAAACTGATTATCGACGGGCGGATTCACCCCGCCCGCATCGAAGAGATGGTCGAGAAGGCGCGCAAGGAAATCGACAACAAGATCAGGCAGGTCGGCGACCAGGCGACTTTCGACACGGGCGTCCACGGCCTTCACCCCGAGCTGGTCAAGCTTTTGGGCAAGCTCCGCTTTCGGACGAGCTACGGACAGAACGTCCTGCTGCACTCCATCGAGGTGTGCAGGCTCGCGGGCCTCATGGCGGCGGAGCTGGGGCTGGACATACAGTTGGCGAAGCGCTGCGGGCTGATGCACGACATCGGCAAGGCGCTTGACCACGAAAACGAAGGCTCGCACATCGAGCTTGGCGCGGAGACTGCCAAGCGCTACAAAGAGCCCCCCGAGGTGATCAATTCCATCGTGTCCCACCACGGCGACGAGGAGCCGACGTCAATAATCGCCGTCCTCGTCCAGGCCGCGGACTCCATATCGGCAGCAAGGCCCGGCGCAAGGCGGGAGACGATTGAATCGTACATTAAGCGTATAGAGAAGCTCGAAGAGATCGCCAACTCGTTCAACGGCGTCGAAAAATCGTACGCCATCCAGGCCGGCAGGGAAGTCCGGATCATCGTGAACCCGGAAGACATATCCGACGACGGGATGGTTTTGAAGGCGCGAGAGATCGCCGCTAAAATCCAGGACGAGCTGGAGTTCCCGGGCCAGATAAAGGTTCACCTGATAAGGGAGACGCGCGTAACCGAATACGCAAAATAATGTATACAGCATACAATAAGCGTGAAACGATGGTGTTCACGCTTATTGTTTTAGGGGGCAAAGTATAGGTTAATTGACGATGTGCTTCGGCGCGATGAGGCAAAACGCCCCTTTCGACCTATATGGGGCGTCGCGCCCTACGGGCGCCCATGTGTTCGTAGGGCGCGATGAGGCAAAACGCCCCTTTCGACTTATGTGGGGCGCCACGCCCTACGGGCGCCTATGTGTTCGTAGGGCGCGATGTCTTCATCGCGCCGTTGTAGCGTAGCATAAAAGCTAAGTGAGGTGGCTGTTGAGAACGTTGTTTATAGGCGATATATTCGGCGATCTGGGGGTCAGGGCAGCGCAGGGGTATTTATCCGCCAACAAGGAGATGCATGAGATAGATTTGGTGATCGCGAACGCGGAGAACGCGGCGGCGCGGGGGACGGGCCTCAGCAAGTCCGCAGCGGCCGCGCTTTGCGGTGCGGGCGTGGACGTTATCACGCTGGGCAACCACACGTTTCGCAACACGGACATCTACGCGATGCTAAAAGAGCACGATCACATATTAAGGCCCGCCAACTACCCGGACGGCGCCCCGGGCAGGGGTTCCGTCGTTTACTATACAAGGCGCGGCGCCGTAGGGGTGATCAACGTCCTCGGCAGGCTGTACCTGGATGCGTGCGACTGCCCGTTTGCGGCTGCCGAGCGCGAGATTGCGAGGCTCCGCGACAAAACGAACATGATTGTCATCGATATGCACGCGGAGGCGACGTCGGAAAAAAGGGCGCTCGCCGGCTGCTTCGACGGCGGCTGCAGCCTGGTCGCCGGGACGCACACGCACGTGCAGACTGCGGATGAACAGATTTTGCCGGGCGGGACCGCCTTTATTACCGACGTGGGGATGACGGGGCCGGCGGACGGCGTAATAGGCATAAAGCACGACGCCGCCATCAGGCGATTTAGGACGCTGTTGCCGGAGCGCTTCATACCGGCCGAGGGCCGCATGCAATTCAACGCCGTAATAGTCGATATAGACGAAGAAACCGGAAAGGCCGTCGGCATCCGCAGGGTCAATACGCTGACGGACGGCGCCGCGCCGTGAGCGCCACGACCGGCGGCGCGAGGGCGCTTCTTCGCCTGGCATCCCTCGTGTTGGCGGCGGCGCTGGCCGTATCGGGCCTGACGGGATGTGCGGCGCTCGCCACGCTGCTGTCTGGGACTTCGGGTTCCGCCGCCCAGGACGCGGCCTACTCGAATGGGCTGGACCAGGGCCAGAGCGGGGGCGCCGATAGCGATGGGGCGAGCCTATTAAGTGGAGGGCGCGCGCTCGCCCAGACGCCGGTAGTAAACAGCGCCATATACAGCAACGACTACATAATAGATGAAGGCCCGATAAAAGGCGGGGGCATGCGCGTTTACGCGACGCACCCTGACACATTCAACCCCCTTCTCACGCAAAACATATATGCCGCAGCGATGTTTGGCCTGGTCTATGACAGCCTTGTAAGCATCGGGCCAGGGCTTACGGCTGAGCCCAGGCTGGCTGTGCGCTGGACGCCGTCAATCGACGGGCTTGTTTGGCATATAGTGTTGCGCGAGGGGGCGAAGTGGCACGACGGGCGCCCATTGAGGGCATATGACGCCGTCAATACGATTGAGCGGATACGTTCGTACGGCGAGTGGAGCCCGTATGCGGGCGCCATTGCGAACATCGCTTCGGCTGTGGCGGTGTCCGATCATGAAATCAGGCTCACATTGGAAAAAGAGAACGCGTTCGCGCCATACACATGGGTGTTCCCTATTATGCCTTCGCATGTCGCAATTGACGCGCTCGACGGGCAGAGCGGCAGCGCCAACCTGCGCGCGGCGCTGGTCGGATCGGGGGCCTACCGATTCCGTTACTACGAAAACAGGAGCAGGCTGGTGCTGACGGCTGCCGATACATGGTGGGGCGCCGGGGACGAGGCGGCGGGGCCGGTTCCTGGCATCGCGCCGACAGGGCGGGCGGAAGACGATCATCAAGATCAAGCGGAAAATGATCAGCCGGGGCGGGTGGAACCAGATCTGCAGGGGAAGGCAGACGTCAGGCCGCCCTATATAATTGACATTAGCTTCATGTTCTTTGATCCCGACGATATGGCGCTGACTAAATTCCGCTCCAAAGAGGTCGATCTGTTCTTTTCAGGGGCTTTCGACTACGACAGGTTCAAGCACAGCTCCGAGCTGCTGGTAAGGCAATACTCCGAGAGGGATTTCCTGTTTTTGGCTCTAAACAACGCGGGCGGCGCTACGGCGTCGCGGAACGTGCGGCGGGCGCTGCTGCGTATGCTGGACAGGCAGGGGCTGATCGACGAGGCGCTCGGCGGGAGGGGCGTCCCATCGGAGTTCCCTGTACAGCCGGAGAGTTCCCTCTACGGCGCCGGCATTGCAAGCACGCCATACGACCCGCAGGCCGCTCGCTCCATCCTGGAGGGCGAGGGCTTCCGCCTGGATGAGGGCGTCTACTACGGGGACGCGGGGAATGGTTGGAACAAGCTGAGCCTGACCTTGCTGGTCAACGAGCAGGATGCCGAACGCTGCGCCCTAGCCGACAGCCTGTCGGACATGTACGCGGGGCACGGCGTCGAAATAGTCGTGTCGCGGGAACCGGCGGACGCCGTCATGCAGAAGGTCCTTGCCGGCGGGTACGAAATGGCGCTGCTAAATTACAGAACGCATCTTTTTCCGGACATGACCGAGTTGTACTCCACCCCTTGGAAGGAGCCCGGTTCCGGGGGCGGGGCGGTCGCTAACGTGGCGCGCTTTCAGGACGACGAGGCCGACAGGCTCTCGCACGAACTGTTCAGCTTATACGATGAGGACGACCGGCAAACGGCGTTCGCGCAGCTCGCGGCGATCATCCAGGACGAGGCCCCTTACATCGGCATATGCTTCCGCGCCTCCGTCCTCGTGTACGGCGAAGGCCTGCGCGGCGACATATATCCGAGCGACAGGGGCCCCCTAAGTTTTATGGAAAGATGGTATATCGCCGACTACAGATGATTTATTAACTTTTATGGGGGCAGCCGCCTTCGGTCGCTTTTGACATACAGGCGAAAGGTTCAGGATTAACGACGTATGCTCATAATTTCGTTCGCATTGATGGCTTTTGTCATTGCCGTGGATCAAGTCACAAAGCACGCCGTGCTCTCCGTTATTGGTATAGGGGGCCGGCCTGTCATTGTTGTGGATCGTTTTTTTTATATCGTATGCCACAGGAACAGCGGCGCCGCTTGGGGCATATTGAAAGACGGGCGCGTTTTCTTTTTGATCATCACCCCATTGATGCTGGCGGCTATGTTGGTATTTTTGATCCGCAACAAAAGCGTCCTGCTGCGGCTCGCGCTCTCGTTCGTCATTGGCGGCGCCGCGGGCAATTTCATCGACAGGCTTATTGTGGGCAGCGTCGTCGATTTTCTTGACTTCTACATTTTCGGGTACAATTTCCCTACATTCAACGCCGCCGATTCCAGCATAGTGCTGGGCGCTGCGCTGATGATTGTCTTCACTTTCAGGATGGAGAAGAAGAAAGCCGCCGCCGTAAGCTCTGTTGATGTGCCCGTTGATGGCTCAGACGATGAATCCGATGTTGAAAACATTGTTGCATCCGATGATATGCCCGAAGACATATCTGTTGATGTATCTGCTGACGGGTCTGATGATGTATCTGATGAAGGAACCGGCGATGGAACTGATATATGAAGGCGAAGGGGAGAGGCTTGACATATGGCTGGCGCGCGCGCTGGACGGCTATTCGCGCACTAATATACAAAAAATTATAGCGCGCGGAGATGTCCTTGTCAACGGCGCCCCCGCCGCCAAAAAGCACATGACGAAGGCCGGCGACAGAGTGCAGATCGAGGCGCCGTTGGACGCGCCGCCGGACACGCCGTCGGATCTAGCCGGGCAGGACATCAGCCTTAACATAATTTATGAGGACAGCCATATAATAATCGTGGACAAACCCAGTGGGATGGTCGTGCACCCGGGCAACGGCAACCGCAGCGGCACTCTGGCCAACGCCCTGGCGCACCACTGCGCGGGCAACCTGTCCGACGTAAACGGCGCCCAGAGGCCCGGCATCGTCCATAGGCTGGACAAAGACACTTCGGGGCTGATCGTGGCGGCAAAGACGAATGAGGCCCATTTCAAGCTGGCAAACGCGTTCAAGGAGCGCCGCGTGCGTAAGATATACAACGCCATTGTCTGTGGGCATGTGGAGCATGACCGGGGGCGCATTGATATGCCGATCGGCAGGCATGCGACGGACCGCAAGCGCATGGCGGTCGTCGCGGACAGGGGCCGGCACGCGGTCACGTTGTTCAAAGTCGTAGAGCGGCTGCCCTGCGCATTGACGTGGCTCGAGCTGAACCTCCTCACGGGCAGGACACACCAGATACGCGTGCATCTCGCTCACATCGGACACCCCGTTGTAGGCGACCCTGTGTATGGAACCGCCCGCGATCCCGTACACGGAGCTGCCAGCGACCCTATAGGACAACAGTTGCCCGCAGGGCAGCAGTTGCCCAAAGGGCAGCAATTGCCCGTAGGGCAATTTTTGCACTCGACCATCCTTGAATTCGACCACCCCATCAGCGGCGAGCGCATCCGCGCCACAAGCCCGCTGCCCGGCTACTTCCCGATAAACACAAACAAATATTGAGCCAGGTAGTTTTAAAGCGAGCAGGCATTTATTTGAAAATACGAACGATATACAGAAAGTCGTGATGATAATATGCGAATTTTTAAATGGTTTACTTTAGGAATAATAGTTGCCATTGTTGCCGGAATCTTTGTGATGTGTGTTCCCAATGAAGATGGCGACTATATATGGAACCCGTTTGATTATGCCAAAATAACGGAAGTTGATTATAAAGCGGTAGTTGTTGACGAACCCGGCAGCGACGGGAAAATTGTTGTCACGGAACGATTGACTTTTGATATTCACGCCTTCTCAAAAGACAATCTCTTTTGGGAATTGTGGAGAGACCTTAGCGAAGACTACATTGACGGGGTAAAGGTTGAGTATAAAGTCATATCTGTAAAACAAATTTTCGATGACGGCAGAGAACCCGTAGTGTTTACGGAATCCCCGAAACTGTATTGGGATGATAGTGATTTTACAAGTACTGCGAGAGGGTATGGACCGGGCAAGTGGTTTCATAGCGGAGGGCCATATAGCGAGAGCAGAAGGCAGTACGAATGCGTTTTCTTTTATGTAGATGGCTTATATCGCGAGGAAGTTGCTTTTGAAATTGTATATGAAATGTATAATGCCGCGCTGCGTTGGGCAGATTCGTCGGAATTGTATATTTCGCTTTTTTCCGAAAAGGATGTCAACCATCTAAAATCATTTAAAGGACAAATACTATTTCCAAATGAAAAAATGCCGCGAACAGGTAATTATTATGCCAATACATACGGGACAAACTCCCACACATTTCCTTTTGTGGAGTCCGCTACTGTAAATCCGGGTTATCATACTTTTTCATTCAAATTGAACGAACCGCAATTAAAGTTTAGGCGATACAATGAATATATTGAATTTGCATTAGTTTCATTCGGAGATGATAAACATATATTCACTCAGTATTCATCTAGTAACAATTATTATGATGACGATATGTTGGATGAGCTTCGTAAAGAACAGGCGGATTATGAGGCGCTTCCGGGTAGGTTCAAAGCAATCAAAATTATTACATTATTATTGTTCTTTGCAGGTGCGTTTTTAACAGTAATTCTTGTTTTTGCTTTTAATGAAAGAACAAAGAAAAAGCATGTTTTTTATCAGCCATCAATGCAAATGGATTATTTTCGAGATATTCCAAGCGAACTTGATCCGAACTTTGCGTCTGAACTAACCTTTTGCAAGCATAAATCAAGACAGGACATTCAAGATGGATATGCTGCTGTAATGCTTAGTTTAACTTGCAAAGGCTATATTGAATTAAATAAAGTCAATAACAACCGAGATTGGGATTCCGGTAATGTAGATATTATTGTTAAGTATAAACCCATGCAATCACAACCGGATGTAGATGCTGATGGTTTGGCGCAAAATTATCCGCTAGAATATGCGCCAAATTATGGGCAAATCAAGCCGCTTACGCTATCGGAGGAACAATATTTCAACTTGATTCTCAGGCACTCTGATGGATTGAAAATACCATTAAATCTATTCCAAATAAAGATTTCAGAGGATTATGAACACACAAATTTATTTGTAAAAATCATTAAGAACGCAATCACAAACATAGGCGTTTCGCAGGGATATTACCAAAAAGTTGAATACAAAAAGCCAAAAGAGCAAGCAAAGGGATGGGTTCGGACGCTAGGAACATTTGGCGCCTTGCTTTTAACGGCAGGAAATTTAATATCGTATCAGACCCGCCTGGATTTAGCATTTGGCGCATTTACTGTTTTAGGCATTGGATTTGTTGCCAGCGGAATCTTACTTGATAAACTATTTAAAAAATATGTTTTGCTAACCCAATTTGGCGAGGACGAGTATGCTAAGTGGAGAGGTTTATATAATTTTTTAAATAGCGAAACCCTTATGAACGAAAGAACCGTCGTTGAACTGCCTATATGGGAAAATTATTTAATATATGCAACGGCATTCGGCATTTCGGAAAAAGTTATCAAAGCCCTTGAAATCCGGTGTCCAAACGCAGATGAAAGCCCTGTCCTCAGGGGAAATTCTTATTACCGATCAAGAGGTTTCCGTACTTTTGGCCATTCTTTTAGGTCCGCGACACGTACGGCATCATATACTGCGCGAAGCGGCGGTCATGGTGGATATGGCGGCGGCGGACGAGGCGGCGGCGGCGGTGGCGGCGGCCACTGATATTCTACTGCACGAAAAAATCCTTGGCCCTTAAATTTGAGAAATCAATTTTAAGGGCTTTCTTCAAGGAGCCTTTTTCAAAGGTTTTATAGATTGTCTTTGAAATATATTTTTCTGCTATTTTTAAAACATATTTATAGTCAACTATTTCATCCGGAAAGTAAATGCCGCGTCTTTCTTTATTTTTTATCATCCAGCAAACCGCAGCCAGCGCCGACATTGCCACAGGTGTAATAGTAGGGGTTTGCCAATAAGAGCTTTTCGGGTACCTATATAAAAACGACGGCTCTACGCGGTTTCCAACCCACACAGGTTTAAATTTTTCGCCCATAAGCAACACGCCCACATATTCTGTGCCCGATGCAATCTTTTCTTGATAGACAATTTCAGCGAGCTTTGGATAAATATAACCCCTAATAATAGTCTGGCCGTTCACATTATCGCAGTCTAACGGCTTTGCGGGGTTTGGTTTTGGATATTCATTTACTTTTGCTTTTCGTAAGTATTCAGTCGCCAAATGGCATGGCGAATACACAAACATGACTGACGGGCGGTAAATAAGTTTTCCGTCGCGCTTAACTTCCAAGCTCTTCGCTATTGTAACCGTTTCATCGTGTGGGACTAAAAATCCTTCAAAAACACCATTGGGATAGTATGTGCGGCATTTCTTTTCTGCCGATAGTTTCTTAAATTCTATAAAACCGTGCAGAAAATCAACATATTTGCATTCGTCTTCAAAATCAATATTTTCATGATTTCCAATAATTATCGTTGCTTCGGAAAGCATTTCAAAGAAAAAAGAATCAATACACCATGTATTAAATAATGTGCCAGTATTGCCATTATTATTAATTAATTGTAAATCTATATCGTTGACATGAATCATCTTAATGCCTAACATGTAAGCTGCTTCGTTGAATTTATTTTGATTAATAAGGGCTTTAAGCTGTTTTTCTTTTTTTAATTGAGTATCGACAATGTATTCAATGCCCGCCTTTACGAAATGCGAGACTAGGCCTGGATTATTGCCATGTTGCAAAACAACAGGATGCTTATTGGTTGAGTAGTTGTCATGATGTTTTTTTATTATATTATTCAGAATTTTATTTTGTTCAAAAATATTAAGCCAAAATTCAGGCCAGTCGGCATCCCCAGTATTTAAGTACATAATGTTGTTTTCAGCGCACCAATCGCAAATGTCTTTTGTACCTACTGTATCGGCAAAGTCTAAAAGCAAATCCCCGCTTTTTAAATATTTGCCAAATACCGTACGAAAGTTATCTTTGCTTACCTCGCAGGCGATAAAATTTGCCACCATGCCGCCGAGATTTATGTATGCTATAAATTCCGCTTTGTATTTTGTTATGACAAAATATGCGTTTTCATCAAAGCTGATTTCTTTTGAAACCTTTTCATAAAAGCTTTTGCCTACAGCTCCAAATCCAAACTGAACAATCCTGCCGTCAAATTTTATCATAACGCATAAGCCCCCTTTCCGCTTTTTTACAAATTATTTGTCCTTGCGGGAAGGCTTCTTAATGGTCACCTTTTTTGGTTCTTGGTATCCATCCGTAAAAGCAATCGTAATTCCTTTATTTTGATGCTTATATAAAACTTTTAGCAAATCTTTCTGTATCTTTTCACCCTTGACAATGATTTGTTCAATTCCGTTATCCAAAAAGTAGCCCGCTGACGGCATATCTTGATGATATACATCCCAACTATTGTCAAAGACCGATACATCCATTTTAAATCTGCTCATTCGATTGCTATCCAATAAAAACGCCGGCGGGGCATTATTGGCTAATGAAAATTTTTCTAGCTCCAACGCCCCCCATATCAAAGCGCTTTCGATAGAGTGATTATCAACAAGCGCCATTGCGCCTTGCTGTCCGCATGTGCCATTGTAAAGAGGTATAGGCCGATAGCCCAGCGCCGCAAGAGCAATTCCTTCTTTTACGCTGTCATATCCAGGAAGGTCGAGGACTATTGCAGTGTCATTTTTTATATTGTTTATGTAGTTAATTATTGGTATAGTAAAGTTCATAGCCCTATTTATTTTATAGCTATCATTAATGCCGACAAACGGAACAGGCCGCGCCCAATCTACCCATTTAACCCCAGCCGGAGACCATATTTTAAATACCTCTCTGCCTGTCATTTTCTATTCCTTTTCTATTACTTTCGATTAGAACCGGTATGTCTGCTGCATAAGAGTCTATGCGTGGAGTTTTACTTATCCTCGCGTAATATCCAGCAGCCTTGCCCTCAACGCTATATGAACCAAGGCATACATGAAAACTTTCCCCCTCCGGGCTTATTAACGGTCTGCTAATAAATTTTTTTTGCGCTATATATTTTTTTGTATGCTTTTTTACATCCCTCATTATTGTCTCATATTCATCATCGCTACAGGCTTCTCTTATGGAAATATTTTCACCAACGCGCCCGCAGGCAGGCTTGAATATAAATCCTTCTTTATTTTTTGCATCCTTGACTTCCAGTGTCTCCGAAAGCAATTTGCGCCAAGTGTTTACTTTTAACCCATGTTTCTCAAGCGCGTCCCATACGAGCGGAAACCGTTTTGTCTGTGCAAATATAGCTATGGGATGATTGCATGAAGGCGTTACTGTATCGAAATAGCCCTGCCAACGCTTAGGCTTAATGTCAATAAGCCATTCAAGAGGGGTAAACCTGAATATTGCGTCAATTTTGCCTGTGTTGCCACCAAGAAGACAAAAGGCTTCCTTGTTTTCAAACCGCAAGTGATCCGCTGCTGCATATATAATATTGAATCCTATGCGCTTTAGCCTGTCGCCTAAAAACTGCATTGCCTGCCTGTCGTCGCTATACGACGTGCAGTGAACAAATATAATTTTGCCACTCTGTTTAACTTTTTGAGTAATAGCATTAACTAAAATATCAGCAAAATTTATACACCGGTAATTTTCATCTTTTAACAACTTGGCGGCTATTTCGGGCATTAATGAAGCCTCTGCAAAACCGCCTGGAACATCACTGTTTACCTCGCTTATCGCCCAATTGCCTTCTATGGTTGGGTGAAAGTCATACCGCATGAGGCGAATATGCCTGTCGGCTTGATAATTCTTCATTTTTTTAAGCTCTTTGTTGATTTTTCCTGGCAACGCCAAAGGCTTGGCAAGGTCTAAATTATTATTTAACATTTCTTCAGCTTGTATGGTTTCTTTATCAAGCGATTCCGTGAGTCTTTCCAGTTCTTTGTGCTCTTCTTCTGTGATGACCAAAATATGCCTGGCGATGGTGCTGCTGTCTAAAAATTGCGGGTCCCATTTATAGCCATCGAAAATAACATCAAGCCTATAATTATCATATTTACTGTCTGGTATAGATATTAATCTCATGACAATTTCCTTTGGTGACAATTATATCGCAATTTAGATTGTTTGACATCGGCATAGATTATTGTTATTATGTTTTCGAGAGAGGGATGATATTATGCCATATATAATAGTCGGCGCCATAGTTGTTTTGATTTTTTTGTATTTTTTGACGACTTACAATGGTCTAGTTACTTTGAGAAACAAGGTGAGAAATCAAAAAAGCCAAATTGATGTTGAATTGAAAAGAAGATTTGATTTAATTCCCAATTTGGTTGAAACGGTTAAAGGTTATGCCAACCATGAAAAAACTGCTTTGGAAGATGTTATAAAAGCGAGAAATAGCTATGTAACGGCAGGCAACAACACGGCTCAAGCATTAGAAGCGGACAATGTTTTAACAGGCGCCCTTGCCAGGTTGTTTGCATTGTCAGAAAGCTACCCTGAATTAAAATCAAATACCAATTTTATGAACTTGCAAAATGAACTGGCAAATATTGAGCAAAAAATAGCCTATTCCCGGCAATTTTATAATGACTCGGTTTATAAGCTAAATAATAAAGCTGAAATGTTTCCTTCAAATTTAGTCGCGGGAGTGTTTGGATTTGATAAAGAAACCTTCTTTGAGGCTACAGATACCGAAAAAGAAAATGTAAAAGTAAGTTTCAATTAAAAACAACATCACCCAATCGGCAGCAAGCCAGGCCTTTTATTTTTTATTCAATGCAATATCTACGCCAACTCTATCAAATCGTTCATCACCGTTTCCGCTTGTTTGAAAAATTCATCAATTTTCACCATTTCTGGCAAATATGTACTTTTTATTTTTTCAAGAACTATTGTAAATTTGTCATTTTCATATACATGCATAAGTTCGTTGCGTGATATGAGAGCCTGCATTAAAACATCGCCGTCTGTATTAATTTTTTCGAGCAATCCCGATACTGCTGCCGCTTTAAGCGTGTTTTTGGGCGAAATCAGGCCTATTTCTACTTCCTCGTGTTCCAAAAAATCTTTCAAAAGCTTCCATAAAAGCTCAAATGAAAGTTCAAAACTCTTTGCAAGCCCAACTCGTTCGAGCTCCGTAAACTCCAGCGGTTCTCTGCCGGCTAGATTTTCAATCAAAATTCTTAATATATTCGAAAAATTAATATGGCGTTGTTTCCACCTAATATCATTCAATTACGCGCCCTCCATTACATACCCGAGTATATCATATGCCGTGTTTGCATCCAAGGATTTATTCGTGAATTTTCACATACATTTTTAAATTATCAATGACGCGCAGGGCAGGGCATCTGAATTATAAAATCGGCCATATGAAAAAATCAAACCGCCGAATGGCTAAGCAGCACCCGGCGGTTTGATTATACAGCAATTTTGCGATGCGTTCTTTGGATTACGCTTTTTTAGATTGCACTATTTGGCAAGCATTAAATATGTATCGTTTGATATGTTTGCGACAAATATTTACTGCCTGACCAAGCGGATTGCCATGTATTCGCGGGCGGGCAGCGGAATGGTAAAGGCGCCGCTGTGGATGCCGGCGTCCTCGATGGTCATGTTCCACGTGTCGATGACTTCCACCCTGTACGAGGCGCCGCTGTCGAACCTGAACCTTTTAAGGCTTGGGCGCCCGAGCCCCATGTAATAAAGATAATAACTGCCCGCATCGAAGATGCCTTCCGGGACTGCGGCCCCGCCGCCGCCAAAGAACGGGCGCTCATAGCGCAGGCCGGCGCCCGGCGCCTGCTCCAGTATGTCCCGGAGGAATGCGATCCGCGCCGGGCTCTCGCCGTGCAGCTCGCCCCCGTGGCTCCACCATAGCACGTCGTCGGGGCGGACAAACGTTTCGCCGTGCCCCGGGTACCCGCCCTTGCAAGCGGACTCCCAGAACCTGCGCACCAACTCTTGCCCACTGATGTTGCCCCAGCCGTGCTCGATATCCCCCTCGTAGCATATTTCGTCCAGTACCACGGGCTTTCTGTAGCGCTCCCGCCAGTCCCCGGTCATCTCGACGGTCAGGTATATGTCCTGCCGCTGGACGCTGCAGTGGGTGACCCACGGGCGCGAATGGTCATAAAAGTGCCTGCAGTTGTGAATGGAGCGCAAATGGTTATATGGGTCCTGGCGGCATATGATGGCCGCGTACCTTTCCCAATCCGCCGTCGTCTTGGCCCGCATCAAATCGTACTCGTTCGCCAGCGACCACCATACATTGCGGAAAGCGGAGAAGCGGTTGACGACGTAGTTCCAGTACAGATCGTCCTCATCCGGGGACATCTTAGAGAAGCCCCAGCAGTCGTAGGGGTGCATGACGATGATGTCGGCTTCGACGCCTATCTCCATCAGGTCGGCGATGCGCTTTTCAATCAGGCGGAAGTGCTCGGGGTTGAAGCGCGAAAAGTCCCAATCGTTGCCTTCGTACTGCGCTTGGTAGGAAAAATTGTCCGCCGTCAGCCCGGAGCGGTCGCACGGGGTCCCCTCGTATGGGTATGTGATGGGCTCGTGGAAGTTGTGGACATAGTGCTTGGGGAATACGCAAAAGCGGATTTTGTTAAAGGGGCCGTTTTTCAGGGATTCCAGGGTTTTTTCCTGCAGTTCCTGGCTCTGGTGCGTCCAGACATAACATGTGGTACCCAGCGACACGTGCGGTGTGCCGTCCTCATATGCGAAATGGTACGTGTTTGCCACCCTGACGGGCCCGTGGTTGCCGGGCGTGGGCGCGGCGACCGTGAACGCGCCCTCCGCCGCCCCCTCCATGCAACTGCCAAAGACGCGGTAGCTGTACTCGCCCTCAAACGACGGCATGCACCTCACCCTGTATACGCCGCCCCCGTCATAGAATCCCTCTGCCTCCACCGTTTCGTTCTTATGCTTGAACACCCCCCGGACATTGTAGTCCGTGAACGGGTTGCCGTCCGTCTTCCCGGCGACGGCCACCTCAAATACGCCCCAGCGCTCCAAAACGGCGCTGCTACCAGTACCGGCCAAAGCGCCGGCGCTAATCAAATGGTTCATACCCTGCCTCCTCATCGCCCGCCATATGTCAGCTTCAGTTTCGCAAACAAGTCCTCTAAAATAAACCGGAATATTTTACAGGCTGGCCAGCGCGTCGAACCATCCGGCGCGCTTTTGCTGCCGCGCCGCTTGCTCCATCGCCGGGACGTAGCGCACGCGCGTGACGCTTTGTGTGACGGACGCCGGGTATATGCCCAATGCGATCCCGGCAGCCGCAGCGGCGCCAAACGCGGACAGGTCCGCCATGGAGGCCGCTGCCACCGGAATATTTAGGATATCGCTTTGGAACTGCATTAGGAATCCGTCGTTCGCTGCGCCGCCGTCCGCCCTCAGCTCCTGCATGGTAAGCCCGGACTCGCCTGACATGGCGTCCACGACGTCGGCAATCTGGTATGCGATGCTCTCCTCTGCGGCGCGGACTATCTCCGCCTTGCCGGTCGTCCTGGTCATGCCCCGGATAAGCGCCTTTGCGTCCGGCTTCCAGTGGGGCGCACCCAGGCCGGTGAAAGCCGGTACTATGTAGGTGCTGTCCATGGGGTTGGCGGCGCCGGCGACGGCGCCTGCTTCGCGGTCTGACGCAAGCAGCCCCAGGCTGTCCACGAGCCACTTGATGACCGCGCACGAGTAGTTGATGTTCCCCTCCAGCACATATGTAGCAAGCCCCCCCATGCGCCACGCCAACGACGCCGCGAGGCCTTTGCTGCTCGGGACTTTTTTGGGCCCGACGTTCATCATCACCGACGAGCCGGTGCCGTATGTGGCCTTGGCCATGCCCACCCTGTCGCATCCCTGCCCGAACAGCGCCGCGTGGGAATCGCCAAGCGCTGCATGGATGGGTATGGGGCTGTCAAAAAATCCTTCGAAATCCGTCTCCCCGAAACAACCGTCGCTGTCCCGTATCTCGGGCAGCATCGACGGCTTTATATTGAACAAGGAGCATATGTCCTCGTCCCACCGCAACGCCCCGATGTCCATCAACTGAGTCCTGGATGCGTTCGAATAGTCCGTATAAAAACATTTCCCGCCGGTCAACTTGTATATGAGCCAACTGTCCACCGTGCCGGCGCAGAGATCGCGATGCTGCAACTGGCCCGCCTCCCCCAGTACCCACGCGATTTTGGCGGCGGAAAAATACGGTGAAAGGGGGAGCCCGGTCTTCGCTAAAATGGCGCTGCCGCTCCCCGCCAGCCGGTCGCATATGGCCTGGCCCCTGTTGCACTGCCAGACGACCGCGTCCATGACCGGTACGCCGGACATGCGCGCCCACACGAGCGCGGTCTCCCTCTGGTTCGATATGCCGACGCAGGCAATGGAAGACTTTGGCACGCCGGACTTTTCCACGACGCCCCTTACGGCGCCGACTGTGTTCGCGTAAATCTCCATCGGGTCGTGCGAGACCCAGCCCCGCTTGTCGACAATCTGCCTGTGCGGCAGGCTGTGCCTGTACGCTGGCGCGCCCTCATTGTCAAAAAGGATGGCCTTGGTACCGGCGGTGCTTTGATCGATGGCAAGCACGTATGTCATGGCTACTCGCCCCTCAGATAGGCTTTTATTTCGCCTTCGTTCTCGTCGTACAGGTCCGGGCCTATGCCCAGGTATTTGCAAGCCTCATATAGGACCGGGACGACGTCCGCGTGGATGCCGACACAGTGGTGTATGTAGGGCCCCTCGACAATCTTGGCCTCCAGGCGCTTCCAGTTTTCCACCTCGATCCAAAGATACGTTCCTTTCGTATAGGGGCCGTCGACGCCTTTCGCGGCGCCCATGAGCAAGCTGTATTCGCCGTTGTCCCCGTCGAAACGGGCCAGTGTGATGTCGCCATGCTTCGACTGGGCCGACACGGCGCCGGGGTGATCGAACGCCAGGGGGTAGCCGAGCACTGGCTTTTCCCTGGATATCGAAAGGGGCCACGGCCCGCAGTGCTGCAGCAATTCGCCGTTTTCGTTGTCGGGGTGGCGCACGGTCCAATCAGCGAAAAAAATGGGGGCATCGCCCATGCCTGCGGCTTGGACGAGGAGGGCGGTAACCGCGCCGTGTATGTCTGTCTCGCACACCACGGGTAGGCCTTCGTCGGTGAGGAGCGCGTTGGCGCAGCAGGGCATAATGCCTATCTCGTCCTGCAGGGCGTTCCAGCACTGCAGCGCGACGGCCGAGCAGCCGTACCGCGCGGCCAGCGACTCCATAGCCACTTTTAGGGCGGCGACGGTCGCAACCTGCTCCGGCTTAATTCTGACGTCCATGTGCTCGTTAATATAGCGGACGGTTTGGGCCGTCCGGCTGCCCTTATCTTCCTTTGCGGCCCTGATGGCCTGCGTTAGCTCCGTCATGGGCACGGGGGCCAGTTGGATATTGAAGCGCTCCAGCAGCTCGCCCTCGTTGCACATGGTAGTAAGAAAGTCGTAGGGGCGCGGCGCGATCTGTAAAATCCTCGCACCCCGGAACGCCTTTACGACACTGCACACGCGGAGGAAAGTATCGATGCCCCTCTCGAACTCCGGGTCGCTGAGCCTGCAGTTTGTCATATAGGTGAAAGGGGCGCGGAAGCGGCGGAGGACCTTGCCTGTGGCGAACAGGCCGCACTGGCTGTCGCGCAGGCGGACGCCCTCCTCGTCGGGCCGCTCGTCCCTCGGCCCCCACAAAAGGACGGGCACGCCAAGCTCCTTTGCCAAGCGGGCCACCGCATACTCTGTCCCAAAATTGCAATGGGGGACAAAAAGCCCGTCGACCCCACAGGCCCTGAACTTGGCGGCGGCTTTTGCGACGCCGTCGTCGTCGTAGAGGAGGCCTTCGCCGTTTATGTCGTCGATGTCGATAAACTGCACATTGAGCTCGCGCAGCCGCTCTGCCGTCAGCCCTCGGTATTTTACGGCATCGGGCGCGCTGAATATGCTCCGCCTGGTGGGCGCGTACCCCAGTACTATTTTACTTTTTTTCATTTGTCTTAGGCTCCATCATAAAATCTTCATTTTAAAGTTTTACGCACATCATGGTAATTATCTTAATATCCGTTTGTGATAATTGAGTTTTTCCGACACAAAATCATTGCCTTTCATATAGTAACACCCCTTCTTTGCGTATATGCGATTGAAAGGTTGTGCCCTCAGAAGCATTGTTGAAATCGAATACACGGTTCACTAAAACATCCAGCGAAACGTTCCTGTCTGCTAAACCTTTCTGGATTGTATACGCAGTTTTGAACGCATCAAGGCTGTCATCTATGATAACTAATAAATCAATATCGCTTCCATCATCGGGTACGCCATATGCATGTGAACCAAAGAGGTATACCCGTGAAACGCCCTCAATGTCGGAAATATATGAAATATAGCGATCGAGCTCCGTTTTGGAATCAATATCCATAATGTCACCTCCGACAATGCAAAAATTTTGGCACAAGCGAAAATTGCGACTGTATTATAAAGCCTCATGGCAAAGCCCAAAAAGCCATTATGGATTATTTATAAATCATACAGCCTGCTCCACGCGGGATATAATTTCGTTTTGGACGTCGGCGGAGAGCGTGGTGAAGTAGGCGCTGTAGCCGGCCACGCGCACCACGAGGTTCGCGTGCTCGGCGGGGCTTTGCTGTGCCGCCCGCAGGGACTCGGCGTCGACGGCGTTTATCTGCAGCTCCTGGCCGCCCAGGTGCATGAACGTTTCCACCAGCTTCGAAACTTTGCTGAGGCCGCCCCGGCCGCGCAGGGAGGACTGCGAAAACTTGATGTTGCACGTGTTGCCGGCGGCCCAGTGCTCCACGTTGTTGAGCCGCGCAACGGACTTTAGCAGAGCGGTGGGCCCATGCCGGTCGGCGCCTTGGCACGCCCCGACCCCGTCCACGAGCGGGGCGCCGGAGAACCTGCCGTCGGGCGACGCGCCCGTCTTGTAGCCGGAGTGGACATGGCCGTTGACAGGCCAGATGCCGCATGTATAGTGCCCGCCGCGCGCGTCGGGGTGCGAGCTTGTGAAGTCAGCGTGGACTGCGTACACGCGGTTCGCCAGCTCGTCTGCCTCCGCGACATCGTTGCCAAAGCGGCAGCTTTGGTTCAGAAACGCCTGGCGCATATGTTCATGGCCCTCGTAGTTCGCCCTGAGCGCGGCCAGCGCCTCGCCCATGGTGAAGCGTTTTTGCTCGAACACGAGTTTCTTAAGGGCCAGCAGCCCGTCCACGGCATTGGTCGCGCCCATTATGGCCACCCCCGACAGGCTGTAGCGCGTCCCGCCGTCGACCATATCGCGGCGGTTCTGGATGCAGTCGTCGAGCAGGGAGGAGCAGAATGGGCAGTGCCCCAGCGCTTTTTGCGCGTCGCCGGCGATCTGCGCGGAGGCCACATTCACCCCGGAGAGCCAGCGCGACTGTTTGGCGTATGCGTCAAACAGCTCCTCGAACGTGGCGAACGCCGAGGCGTCGCCCGTGCGCGGCCCAAGCGCCTCGCCCGTCGTCAGCGAGCGCCCGTCGAACAGCGCCAGCTCCAGCGCCTTTGCGACGTTGACATGCCCACCGGCCGTCAGCCCCTGCATCTTCCCGCACACCGCCGCTTCGACGCAGCCCACGATGCCAAAGTCCTGCGCGTCCTCGCGCGAGACGCCGTTATGTAGAAGCGCCTTGATTATAATATTTTCGTTGAATAGCGCCGGCATGCCCAGCCCCGAGCCGATAACGCGCATCACATGGTCCCAAAAGCCGCCCTCGGCCCCCTCGTGCCAGCGCACGGACAGCGCGGGTTGGTTGAAGCCCGTCATGAGCGTCGCGTCGAGGCAGAGATGCGACAGTTCGTTCGAAATGTCGCGCCCGTCGGCGTCGCTGCCGCCCAGCGTAAGGTTTTGGAACGTTGTCATCTTGACGGTGGAGTCGATGTTCTCCATAAACTTCACCCACAGGTTCAGGAGCAGCTCGAAGAGCCCGTCCGCGCTGGCGCCGCCGTCTATGTCGTTTTTGTAATATGGATATATGTACTGGTCGAACCGCCCCGTGGAGATGGACCACCCCTTTTGCTCTATGTGCAGGGCGATGTGCGTGAACCAAAACGACTGCAGCGCCTCGTGGAAATTCCTTGCCGGATGCTCCGGCACGCGCCTGCACACCTCCGCGATGCGCGAAAGCTCGGCCTGCCGGGCGCTGCCCGCGCTCTCCTCGGCGGCGAGGCTTTCCGCGAGCGCGGCGTAGCGGTTCGCCCAGGCGACGACGCCTTCGCAGGAGATGGCTGCGGCGCGGCAAAAATCGGCGCCGGCGGCGTCGCCCTCCCCGGCGGCGCGCCCAGCCTCCCGCCGCGCGTCCTCAATTATGGCACTAAGCCCGCGCCTAATGGCCTTTTCGTAGTCGACAATCATATGCCCGAAACCGGTGTCCGTGCCGGTGACATAGCAGGCGGCAAGCTCCCGGTCGGCCAGCCTCACATAGTCGGGGTGCAGCCTGCGGCTCATTTCGCCGAGCGTCCTGCCCGGCCAGTATTCGGCCACCTCGGGCGGCCATCCGCCCGCGCCCCCGCTCCCGCCCCCGCCCAGCGAAAGGGAATATTCGGGGTACGCCGTCCTGTGCCCGAGCCGGGAGCTGCGCGATCCCACAAGCAGCTCGTCGTCCCTTATATAAATTGGCACATCGCGCAGTATGTCGCGCAGGGCCATGGCGCGGCGCACAACGGAAGGTTCGCCCTCGCTCTGTTTGTATGAGCGCGTAATGGCCGTCGCGCGCTCAAAGCAAGTGCCGCTCTCGGCGGCGAACAATCCGTCGCGTAGCCTCGTTATCCTTTCGGGCAATGCATTCATTGTAGTCCCCCTCATTGTCAACTTAAAATTTTATAACATATCATAATAGTATCATATGTGCTAATATTAGTATTATTAAAAGGCGCGCTAACCGCTACGGCCTTATCATCTGGCAAATAGACGCTCGGCGGAGCAGAGGTAGGTGAACGAAATAGCGAATTCGCTGGTCGCCGGCATATATATCCCGTTTGCCATCATGACCTTTATAATTATTATAGAAATTTCCTTGCGCAACATCAAGCACAGAGGCAGCAATATTTTTATCGTTTTGTGCGTCCTGGTCTTCTGCTGGTATGCATTGGACGTGGTCAAGGCATTGACGCAAAGCGAACTGCTGGCCAAGCTTTTTTGGAACCTGATCCTGATCTTCGTCGGGTTCATCCCGCCTGTGCTGCTGTTGTTCGTCCTGGATTTTTACCGGTTAAACCTGAAAAGCTTCGCCAGGTGGACGCCCCTACTATTTGCGGTCCCGTCCGTCACCACGCTGCTGGCGCTCACTTACCAGCGCCACGCGCTGATCTACGCGCGGCTCGACATCGTCTCCCTCTCGCCCACGCATGAAATCACGCGCGTCTGGGGCCCTTGGTTTTGGGCGCACACCATCCACAGCTACATCGTCTCGATGATAATCATCAGCATCATACTGGTCCGGCATTTTAACATGCCCCGGTTCTACCGCATGCCGTCGACCCTGATGGCGACGGGGATAAGCATCACATTGCTGGGCAACGTGATCACGCTGATGGAGCTCATCCCCGCGTCCCTCGACCCCACATTGATCGGCACGAGCCTCGCGCTCATCTTCTTCAATTTCGCATTTATAAACAACGACAGGAGCAAGTTCGTACGTTTTTCCCACGGCAAAGTTTTTGACTACCTCGATTCATACATATTTGTCTTCGACGAAAGCAACCATGTCGCGCACGCGAACAGCCAGGCGCTCGAATGGCTGTCGTCTGTCGGGATCGCCCTGGAGTCTTTTGAAAACGATGGGATTACGGAGTCCCTTGTCCGCTGCGGCGCGACCAGAAGGGAGCTCGAACATGATAAGGGGGTCGATTTCTATTTTCCGGCGGAGCCCTTTTCTGTCGTGCTCAACATGCATGTCCAGCAGATGACGGACACAAATGGGGACTACCTGGGCTCTGTCGTCATATTCAGCGATGTCACGCAGAACAGGTACCTGATTAACCGCCTGGAGGAAAGGGTCGGGGTCGACTCGTTGACGGGCATCCCCAACCGTATAGCCTACGAGGGGGCCAAGAACCGCCTAAACTGCGCCGAGAACCTTCCCCTCAGCGTGATCGTGTGCGACGTCAATGGGCTAAAGTCCGTCAATGACAGCTTTGGGCACCAGTATGGGGATTTGCTTTTGCAGATCGCAGCGGAAACCTTGGAGGCTGCTTGCCCCGGCCGCGGGTTCATCGGCAGGATCGGCGGCGACGAGTTCGTTTTTTTGCTGCCCCGCACGGACGAGGCGACCGCATTGGACTGCATGGAAAGCATCAGGGCCATGATAGCGAACCGGGACAATCTGCCCTTCAGTTTGTCCTTGGCCTTGGGCGCCGCCACAAAGCATACCGTTGACGAGGACATCTCCATTGTGATCGATCTTGCTGACAGCATGATGTACGAAAACAAGAGGAGCCTAAAAGCGCATGAATAATGCCGGGCGAGGCGTCGGTAATGCCGGGCAAAGCGTCGGCAACACAGTTGACGTTTGGCGCGCTGGGGCGAAATATCGGCCGTTTGCCTTGTTAAGCGCGAATGCGGGTGATATAGTTATTATTGGCGGGGTATAAGGGATATTAGGGGTATATATGGATAGCGGGCTAACGGGCGGGATGCGCGGGCGCAGCCGACGAGGACCGTATGCCCGCCGGGAGGGTTTTAGTGGACACATCGCTATCGGAAGCGGGGAATGCCCTGACTGACGAAATGCTGCGCAAGTGCATGCAGAACCGCGAGCTATCATGGCTGCAGTTCAACGAGCGCGTCCTCGAAGAGGCCGACAAACCGGAAAACCCGCTGTTTGAGCGCTTCTTTTTTTTATCGATTTTCACGTCCAACCTGGACGAATTTTATATGATCCGCGTCGGCGGGCTGTGCGACCACGAGCTCAACAAAACGGGCGTGACGGACAACAAAACGGGCATGGGCGCGTCGGAGCAACTGGCTTTGATCTACGAAGCCACCGTGCGGCTCTATGCCAAAAGGGACGCGGTGTGCAAGAAGCTTGAAGCGGAGCTGGCAGAAGAGGGGATTGGGCGGCTAGCTGTACAGGGCGCGGCGGCGTCAATTACCAAAAAGCACCAGCGCCTCCTGGACGCGTATTTCGACAGTCAGATACAGCCGCTGCTGGCGCCGCAGATTATCGATCAGAGCCATCCGTTCCCGCATTTGGAAAACAACCGCCAGATCATCGCCCTGTACTTGGAGGCGAAAGGCGGCAAGGCCGTTTTTGGCATTATCCCTGTCCCAAACGGGGCGGAGAGGATGTTTTTTTTGTCAGAAGACCTCTATATTTTATTAGAGGATATCATCCTGCTTTATTGCGAGAAGGTATTCAAGCGCTACAAGGTCGTCGAAAAAGCCGTCATATGCGTGACGCGCAACGCCGATATAGTCGCAGACGAGGAGCGCTTCGACGAGGACGAGGACTTCATCGAGCATATGAGCAAGATTCTTAAAAAACGCAGGAGGCTCTCGCCCGTGCGCCTCGAGGCCCGCGACGGCAACTGCCCCAAAATCGTTTCATACCTGCAAAAAAAGCTCTCCCTCGCGCCCGCGCAAACGTTTTATTGCACGTCTCCGCTGGTCATGTCGCACTTAATGACGTTCCGCGATAAAATGGCGCCGTACATCCGGCCCAAGGCGGCGCCGCTCCTCCAAAAAAAAGAACACGTCTACCCGCCGTTCGAGCCGGCTGCGGCCCAATACGCCGTGCTGAACGGCGAGATGATGCGGAGGGTGCGCTTTGGGGACGTGCTTCTGTATCACCCGTACGACAGCATCCAGCCATTTTTTTCGCTCATCAGGGAGGCGGCCGAGGACCGGCATGTCATATCCATCCAGATTACATTGTACCGGATTGCCGAGCAGTCCAAACTGGTCGAGCACCTGATTTTGGCCGCCGAAAACGGCAAGGAAGTGTACGTGTTCATAGAGCTGCGCGCGCGCATGGACGAGGAGAACAACATCGTCTGGGCAAAGAGGATGGAAGAGGCGGGCTGCCATGTGTTCTTCGGGCCGCAGGGCTTTAAGTTGCACGCCAAGATTTGCCTCATTACGCGTCACGAGGGGCAAAAGAACGAATATATCACGCACATCGGCACGGGCAACTATAACGAAAAGACCGCGCGGCTGTACACCGACGTTTCCATTATTACGGCCAACGAGCAGGTGGGCAGGGACGCCGCGCATTTTTTCAACAATATGAAAATCGGCGCCCACGACGACGGCGGCGCGTACGAGCTGTTTTGGGTCGCGCCCGACGGCTTCAAAACAGAGCTCATCCGGCATATCGAAAGGGAGTCCGCATACGCCGACCGGGGGCGCATCACAATAAAATGCAACTCGCTGACCGACCGGGACGTTATAATCGCGCTGGTCAAGGCCTCGATGGCGGGGACGAAGATCGACCTCATCGTCCGGGGCATATGCTGCCTGACCGCTCGGATGCCAGGCCTTACGGACAATATCCGCGTCAGGAGCATCGTGGGCCGCTTCCTGGAGCACGCGAGGGTGTACCGCTTCGGCTCGGGCGAAGACTGCTCGATATACATAGGCTCGGGCGACATGATGACGCGCAACACCGAGCGCCGGGTGGAGCTGTTCACGCCGGTCCTCGACCAGGGCGCGCGGAAAAGGGTTTCGGCGATGTTGGACGTCATGCTAGCCGATAATGTGAAAGCGAGGGAGATGGACGGCGATGGGCGGTATGCGCATGTGAAGGCCGGCGTGGCGACAGAGCAGGAGGTCGTGGCGGTAGATCAGGAGGTCGCGGCGGCAGAGCAGGAGGTCGCGGTTGCCCAGGCGCGCGATACAGAGCAGGAAGGTGACGCGGCGGGGCAGGAGGGCGACGTGGCGGTGCGTGATGACGATGCGGCGCCGGAGCTATGGGCAGCCGGGGCGGTTGCCGCCAGACTGTGGTCGGCCGGAGCCGCTACGGCGACAGCGGAGGCTGCGCTTATATGCGACGCCCCGCAAACAGGTTATGTCCCGCCTGTGTCCGCAATGCTCGACAGCCAGCAGTACTTCATAACGGAGGCGTCGGAGAACTCTGTCATAGAAAACAACAAGACATATACAAAACGCTATAGCGCAGACAGCTTTATCCGCCGCTTACTGTCGCTGTTCCGCGTCAACCGGAAAGCTTGATCGGCCGGCATGGCGCCGCTGAAGCCGCATATGCCTAATAAGGCAGCTATTGCGATTGTGCTTTTGTTTTTGCTTATGCCCGCGCTTGTCGTTGTGCTGGTGGGCTGCGGCAACGACGCGCCGGACAGTCTATGGGCGGGGGCGAACGAAAGTCCTATTTCAACTGTTTACGAAATTGCCATTGACGACATAGCAGAGGTTTATTATAGAAACTCGAAATATTTAGATAGCCGGCCATTTTTCCAGTCACGCGATGAACGCGTGTATATGATCAATATGCTCCGGAAGCTGGAACTGCTTGAAGATGCCAACGATTTTGACGAAGATGGAGCGATCAATTATGTTTATTATGAGATACAGTTAAAAGGCGCGGACCCGGTGGCTTTACATTTTTACGACGGTGTCGTGGACACTGGCAAAGGGCGTTATTATTACAAATCAGCCGACTCGGCCGTGGCGCCGGACAATATAAGGGGCATATCCATAAGTCCGCCGCTATATTACGGCGGCAACGGTGGCGACTATGACGATCCGGACGATATAAAAAGCCTACGCACCTTTTTGGAGGCATCCGGGGAAGGCGCCGCTCCTGCCAAATATATAAGCGAAATATCGGACTATATGAGCGTCAGAGTCGAGTACTTCGGCGAGGGGATGGATAATATAATTTCCCTATATATTGCAGAGGAGGGCGGGACTTACTACTTATATAGATATTTTATAAACACATGTTTTTATTTATGGGAAATCAGCCCGGAAAGTTATGAGCATCTGGCATTTGCCAGCAAGCGGCAGTTTGGCAGACTATTGCACTTCACAATCACGTCCGGGGGCAAAACGATTTGCCCGCAGGGGTATTTTATTAGCGCCACTGACGGCAAATCGGGGGCGCACGCCGACGGCTTCCCCTCGCTGGACAGGGCGGCGGGCATGCTGGAAAGCGTAGTATATGGGCAGGACTTTTCCATATGGGCAAAGGACGAAAGGGCGACGGTTGAACTTTTTTTACCGGATACTTATACGCCCATTACAATAGAGGGCCTGGGTGATCTTCAACCCGGCGAATACGTGGTCGCTTGCTATCTCACTATAATGTCTGAATACGAAGAAGGCGATGTCAGCGAGGGCTACAAGACAGACGTCTATTGGTTCAAATTATTAGTGGCAGAGAGCGGGTAGGGAGGCTTGCTCGCCTACTATTGAAACGGAGGCTTTTCTTGGCATGGGGGCTGCGGACAATATCAATGAAATGGCGGAACATCGGCGCGGTGCTGACCGCGACACCGGGTGCGATGCCGGAAGCGATGCAGGAGGCGGCGCCGATTTCGAGGGCGATGGCAGCGCATGCATAGGTGCGTCCGATTTCGCGTCTGACGTTTACGGCTTGGTCAGGGCGATTCCGGCGGGCAAAGTCCTGACATACGGGGCCATTGCGACGCTGCTCGGGCAGCCGGGCCTCGCGCGCCGGGTGGGGAAGCTTATGTCGTCCTCGCCCGGCGACGTATGCGCCCACAGGGTCGTGAACGCGGCGGGCCGCACGGCGCCCGGGTGGGCGGAGCAGCGCGAACTGCTGGAGCGCGAGGGCGTCGCTTTTTTAGAAAACGGTCGGGTGGACATGAAGCGCCATATATTTATCATAAAATAATCACACGGGGTTTATTAATAATGGGGTTTATTAATAATGGGGATTATAAATGGCGGAGGTTATAATTAATATGGATACCATTATTCTTGGCAATACGGGCCTGCGCACGACGATTGCAGGACTCGGGTGCGGCGGCTTCTCGAGGATCGGCATTCAAAAATACGGCGTCGACCACGCCGCCGGCATCGTGAGGACGGCGTACGACGAGGGCGTGAACTTTTTTGACACCGCCGCAGCGTACGGGACCGAGGGCGCGGTGGGGCAGGGGCTCGCCGGGCTGCCCAGGGACAGCTACATCCTGTCGACGAAATACCCGTACCGGAGGAGTGGCGACTGGCGCGCAAACGGCGCCGCCGACCTAATGGAGTCGCTGGAGAACAGCCTACGCGAACTGCGGACGGATCATGTTGATATATACCACCTGCACGGCGTGACGCCCGAGGACTACGCCGATGCGCGCGACATATTGCTCCCCGCGATGCAAAAGGCGAGGGAACAGGGGAAACTGCGCTTCCTGGGCATAACGGAGCTGTTCGGCACCGACACGAGCCACGAGGCGTTCAAGATATCCGTTCCGGAAAATCTGTTCGACGTCATCATGGTCGGCTACAACATGTTGAACCCGTCGGCAGCGAAAGAAATACTCCCCAAGGCCGCAGAGCTTGGCATAGGCGTCCTGTGCATGTTCGCCGTACGCTCCGCGCTGTCGAACCCGGATCAGCTCGTGACCGACATCGGGCGGATAATCGCCAAAGGGCAGGCGGGCGAGGGGCTCGCGGCCACAAAGGGCGCCCTGGACTTTCTGGTTTCCGGCGACGCGCCGCCAGCCGCGTCTATTATGGAAGCGGCCTACCGGTTCTGCCGCCACACGCCGCCCATCCATGTGGTGCTGACTGGGACCGGCGACGCGGGCCACCTGCGCGAGAACCTGCGCTCCATCGCGTCCGGGCCGCTGCCCCGGCCCATACTGGACCGCCTGGAAGCGCTGTTCGGTCGCGTGGACTGCATCAGCGGCCAGTAGTGTTAAAAATCAATGTTAAAAGTATTTTGAAAAGGTGCTCGCAATATTTTTCCCCGTCCGAGCTGATGGGCGATGATACGATTTCCAAAAGTCGCAGCTTCACTTCAAGGCTGTTCTCTAAATGATATTTTACATGCCCGCTGCTGCAGCCGCAGTATGTGAGCGAAACGGCGGCGGGTTTCGATAATGAATGTTAAATGCTCGGAATCGTCGGCATTGATACTCAAGATAGCAGCATATAAAGCGCCATCGCAGTTTCGTCCCTTTTTGCGTTGCGGATGGGGTTGATGTTTCCGTAGGCGTCAACATTGATCATCCCATATTGCAGCGCGAATACTACGAAGTCCCTGGCCCAAAATGAAGCTTCGCCTAAGTCCGGGGCTCCTACACTTGCATTTTGTGGGGGCGCGGCGTCTGCAGCACCACTTTCCGGGAACGCTGCGCCGAGGGCGCGCACTATCATTGTTACCATTTCTTCACGCGTGACATTATTGTTTGCATATATGTAAATATTATTATAATGTAGCGAGCCTTTAACGATCCCCGCTTCCACCAGAGCCGCCACGAAGGGCCTGGCCCAGTCGGGTACTTCGGCCCAGTCCGCAAACGCCGATCCTTCGTAGTCATCGATCAACTCAAGCTCCAGCGAGACGCAAATAAGCTTCATCAGTTCTGCCCTGGTTATGTCGTTGTCCGGCCTGAACTCCAGCTTACCGCCACCCGCCGGGTAGCCGCTGACAATGCCCCGCGCCGCAAGAAAACCGATGTACCCCGCCGCCCAGTGGCTACCATCTATGTCGTCCATTATTGGGGCTGCTGGGGCGAGCGGGGGAGAGCTTGGATCTAAAATTACAGCGGTTGTCCGCGCAGACCTGGGCGTGGGCGTGGCTGCTGGCATGAGCGTGGCCGCTGGTGTAGGCGTGGGCGCCAATGTTGGAGCGGTGGACGGCATAGGCGGGGTTGTGAAGATCGGCGCGGTTAAACCGCCTGCATTGGCGCTTCCGGTTACACCGCCTGCAGGGGGCGGTGGCGGCGCAGTCGGCACAGTCGGCGCAGTCGACGCAGGCGATATGGCCAGCATGTTCGTCCGTGCCGTCAGCCCGCTCGCCCCGTGGGCGACCGTGATCCGCGTCCCGTTGTGCGCCGCGCCGAGAACGGCGCCGTGCGTGGCGTCAGTCGTTAGGTCATTTTCAGCGAAGCCGGAAAAAGCCACGTCCTTTGTTGTGGAGTCGGAATACCTAATTGCAACGACGAGCGCCGACAGGTCAAGCGCCCCGCCCTCCGCATAGATCAACATTGGCTGAGTTTTGATCGAAATACCGACAACGGTCACTTGGGCTGTGTCAACCGTCAATGGGCTGGTATTTGCGGTGCGGCCACTTTCGGCATGGGTTATTGAAACCCGGGCGCCGTTATGCGCTTCTTCGAGAACTGTGCCATGATCGATGCTGGTAATATAACCATGCTCCCAAAAACTTTGAAACCCCACATCTATAAAAGATAAGTCAGAATAACCAATTGTTATGACAAGGGACGTCAAATCCAGCGTGTCTCCGACAATATAGTTCAGCAACGGCTGGGTTTTTATCGATAGCCCCTCAAATGTAGGCGGGGCAGTGATCACTGTTAGCGGGTTCATTAATGTCGCCTGCCTACTTGACTCATGTGTGATTGCAATAAACATTCCATTATGGGGCGTAATAGACAAAATAGTCCCGTCGGCTGGCTCAGCCGAAAGCCCATGTACGACAAAGCCTGCATACACTACGTTTTCAGTCGTGTCGTCGTTATATATCAGCTTGGCCTCCAGCCCGGCAAGGTCGAGCGCTTCCCCTTCGGTGTAGCTCAGGGCATGGGGCTGGGACAGTATGATTACATCGGCGACCGTCTTTTCCGCAGTCGGGCCGAATGTATACTCGACATATGCTGTATCGGCGCCAATGCTGGCGACGCCCGCGCTGTGGCCATTTACTGTCGCGGCCAATGCGTCGGAAAATGCATAACCATTGTCGGCTGAGAGCTTTATGGCAACGGTATATATGGTGCTCCCAAGGAACTTTGTACCTGGCAGTGCGGGCGCCCAAACAGCTTCGCTAACAGTATAGCCTGCGCCGAA
This sequence comes from Oscillospiraceae bacterium, assembly GCA_009777515.1. GTDB lineage: Bacteria > Bacillota > Clostridia > WRLR01 > WRLR01 > WRLR01. Next base: position 103,338 of record WRLR01000001.1, read on the forward strand.
CGATTGAACTGTGGCCGCCGGAATGCTCCCGGTCAGCGGGGGCTCGATTGAAATCATCGCAGATTCAATAGGCAATGGCATTACGGCAAGGCTATGGGTTCTTGTGGATTTTCCGCTTAACGCATGCATAATTTTTATTGTACTATTATTATGCTGCTCTATAGACATGACTGTTCCATCAGACAGGCCGCTTGCCAGGCCATATGCGCCGAAATCCATGTGCGGCACGATATCGCTTGAGCCGTCGCTATATAAAACCCGTATGACAAGTCCGTTTAAATCCAGCGGCTCGCCCACATAATATGACAGCTTGGCTGGCTGCACGAAAACGGATATGTTCGCGACATCCAACCCCCATCGGGCATGGAGGACTGCATCCGCATTGCTGGCTATATTAGTTAGCACTGTAACAGGCTCACTGAAACCGGGGTCCATGTACCAGCCCATAAAAATGTGTCCGTCTCGAAAGGGCCCGTGCTGCGAGAGTCCGCCATGGTAATTTTTAAGGAAACCTAGGATATTTGCTCCTACGGGGATTTTTATCGGGTCTATCTCAGTTATTAGATCATGGGTGTTCAGCGTTACCGCTCCGCCATTGAGGTCGAAGCTGAGGTTTGCCGCGTTAACATATGTTGCGCTGGGGTTGACTAAGGCGAAAGGGAGGCGCACGGGACAACTGCCGCCTGATATGTTGACGAAGCCCTCGTAAAAAGCCGTAATGCCACCTGGGACGCTGCCGGAAACAGATATGGTCGCATAAAACTTTTCCTGCCGGCCCGGGGCGACTGTGATGCTCCTTTGGCTGAATGTGATACCCGCTGCGTTTCCGGGGTTGTTTATAAATGAATGGTCGATATTATATGTAATAGTGGCATTGCTCCTGTTGCTTATTGTTGCACAAAACATTTTCGCGTTGCCGGGCAGCAGCGATTGTAACGATCCATAATTAAAAGAAGGTATCTCTTTTTGCTCCCATGGGGCGTTTATGTTAGTGGTCATGGGGACTTCTTGTGAAACGGTGACGATAGTATCGTTCAAAATAGCGTCGAGCGGTTGCACAAAACCTGCCCCTTCTGAGAACACGCTAATATACTGCCCGCTGTTGCCCATGTCGACGCCCGTGATATGCCTGCCGTTGTTCATCAGCCTTGCCTTTATTTCGTGCGGCGGTGCGGATGGGAACGCCTGGACCAGCAGCGCCGCTATGCCAGCCGCAAGGGGCCCCGCTTGGGAGGTGCCGGAAAATGACCCATATAGGTCATTGTTGGCATTGCCCGGGCTGTTCATGTCCCAAGTGGTGTAGCCACGGTACCCATTTGTCACTATGTCGGGCTTGATATGATATGTTTGCGGGACAGGGCCGCGCCCCGAATAGCTGGTTATGTCATCCATATCCAGGGGATAACCTTCCGAGCCATATGTACCGGCGGCGACATTGATCGACAAAGGGCTAAGGGGGCTCATAACAGATTGCCAGACTATATTGTTTTCAATTTTCCCCTGGAACAAACTGTCGCTCCAATGCTGTGCGTCCACTTGGTTGTTTGGCCTGGCCTGGTTGTGGACTGCGGCGACCACGACATGACCGGCCTCCACTGCGATTGAAACCGCAGCGGCTTCGGGACTATACGGTGTATTTGGGTACCAGCCCCAGGTGTAGATGACGTCCGCGCCGATGTCCCTCGTTGCGTGTTGCAAAGCCGTAAGGGAGCTGAGTCCGGGCCCGCCGCTTGAAACCCTTTGCAATGACCAGAGTTTGACTTCGGGCGCCATAGAGATTATCGCGCCGGCTGTCTGCGTACCATGGTTTATAGCTGTTCCAGGTTCATCGTAAAACTGCCAGCCGGGAATCCTGCCGCCCACCAGATAACGGGCGAACTCCGGGTGCCCTTCATATATGCCGCCGTCGATGGAAACCACAGTTACGCCGTTGCCCGTTATCCCCAAATCATTGTGGATGTAGTCAATGTTGAGCAGCATCCTGGTGTTTCGCATCATGCCATCATTGTGAAAGAAGCCCGAGCTAGGCGGTTTTTCGTGCAAAAAGGCTGCGTTAAGCGGGTTAACAATATTATCTGGTATATCTATGTTTGTCGGCGTGTCCGGCACACCCAGTACGTCCAGCATGTCCGGGTTGTCCGGGATGTCCGGGATGTCTGGGATTATATGCGGGGTAACGGAAAAGACTTCCGGCAAACTGGCGACTTGCGGGACCATCCCGGACGGCAGGCGCATTATGGTGCCATTGATTAACCAATGCAGCTCGCTGAGGATTTCAAAAGACTGATCCCGGGAGGGCGGCGCTGCTAATCCGTCAAGCTGCTGCCGGAACACTTCATGGGCAACAAGCGCCTGATCCTCGAATGAGGCGCCTTGGTCCGCGCGAGGTGTATATTGACCCCTCTCACCAGACAGACGCAGGGCCTCGGCTGACGGCGTTTTGAATTGCACTATAATTTCGACTTCATCTATAAA
>WRLR01000002.1 GCA_009777515.1 Oscillospiraceae bacterium
TACACACAGCCTGAAGGCGGCGGCGCTGCTGGCGAGGACTTTTCGCGCTGGATCACAGATGCGCACTATAATTCGCTACAGGATTATTCGATATACGAAGGCTGGTACAAGACATCTACCATTGAAGATGTAATATTTTCCGGTGACGTGGCTTTGCTTGAAAAGAAGTTCCGCCGCTGGCGCGACAAAATCGCAATGCTTGGCGGCACTACATATCTTGGTATAATTTGGAACAGCTCTCTATCCCCTGAACAAAGGCTATTAGAGTTTGTTACCATTGTCACGGTCGGAGCCATGCTACACGACGATAATAAGCTGATGTTTAGTGATCTGCCCAGTGATATCCGTAAAAAAGCGGCTGACATGTTCAAGTTGTGCTCATCCTCTCCTGCGCTCAGGCTCAATGGGCAAAGGGAAGTTATTATATGCGGCGATGGAATCTACGCCTTCAAGCGGTATAACAATTTTAAAAACTCTGCCGTTGTTGCTATGAACTTTTCCGAAAAAACACGCGACTTAGTACTCGACATGCCTACGCATAGACTAACAGGTTCGCTAACAAGCGATGGCCTGCCGCTCCCATTGTCCGGGGCGGCGACTCCGGGGCCATTAAAAATCCGTTTAGAGCCATATGGATACGCAATTTTAATTTTAAATTAGTAATTGTCTAACAAAATCAACTTCGTTATCATCGCGCCTTTGTATATGACCGTAACATTGCCGCATGCAATCGCGTACATTACGTTGTACATCATCATTTCGCTGTCGGTTATTTTATCAGCCATATGCGTAAAACTCCGTCGCCCAATCCTTTATAGCGTTAAACCTGTCGGCGTACTGCGGCGAAATTCGCAGCCCATCAAAACTTTTGGTATTGCTGTAATAATAATCAGCCAGCGCTTGAACCATTGATTGTTCGTCAATCATATCGTAATCGCGGAGCATATCGTTTACGGTCTGGTTAAATGATGTGCATCGCAGCTCACTGATTTTTACAATGTCTAAACTATCGTAACTGTCAACGACATATTGATTGATATTTTCGTAAGGTTCGAGGGCCGTATTGAAATGTCTATTTGATCTTCGTTGACGTAACCGGGGAACAGCCCCAAGCACTCAAGCGCGGAGGTATGACAAAGCACAACGTCCTTGCCGCCAAGGGTGTTGCGAAACCATTCACGATTTGATGTATAGTTGCAACGGGTATCAACACGCATATTTGAATACCTGTTTTGTTACGACTTTCATGTCATATTATGCCCCAGGAATGTTGAATTGTAAAGAAACAGTATAATTGGAGTCAGGTTTATCATTGCTTTTATGTGTATGACCTATTTAATATTTAATATGAAATAAGTTCAGTCATATAATGGGCGCGAACGGAAGATGCCGCGCGCGCCCATTTATGATATGTTTTATTGTTTTATTGCTTATGTTTTATTGTAGTATTATATTGCCATTTATTTTCAACCTATGCGCCAGTGGATGGAATCGACGGTCTCCAGCTTGCCCGAGTCTGCTGAGCGCACGCCTGCGTCCAGCGTCGCCATGGCGCGAACGTTGTAATCCCGCTCAAGGAGCAGGTACAGCGGCTCGCCGGTCGTTTTGTGGTGTACGTACTCCGCAGCCGTGCTGTCGCGTCCTTCCGGCAGGGGCGGGGCGGCTACCGTCCGCTCGGTTCCGTCGGCGGAGTAGATGGTTATGCCGTCCTTGGTTTGCAACATCGTCCCATCGGTTCCGTATAGTATCGGGCCGCCCGGCGCGCCGGGGTGGAACGTGGCCCATGTGCCTTCCAATATGACCATCGCGGAGGGGAAACGGACGATCATGGCGGAGGTGTCCTCCACGTCGCCGTATTCGCTGTTCAGGTTCGCTCGCGAGCCAATGACCGATGTGGCAAAATCGCCGATGAACCACTGCGAGAGCAGGCAGCCGTAGCAGCAGAAGTCCAGCATTGATCCGCCGCCCATCGCGTGGCGGTGCCACCAAGTGTGCGCCCGCTCGTAGCCCGACATGGGGGCGGCCGTCTCCGACACCCCGGAATGCTTCGCGCCCGATCCCAAGGGCCCGCTGTGCCCTGTGCGCATGCGCATCTGGATTATCCTGCCGATGGCGCCCTCCGCTGCCAGGCGCTGCATCTCGCGGCTGGGCGCCGACCAGGCGATTGGCCAGTTGACCATCAGCAACGTCCCCTGCTCGCGCACTTCGCGGACCATCAGCAACGCGTCCGAAAGGTTATACGCCATGGGCTTTTCAATGCATACGTCGACGCCCGCTTTGGCGCACGCGACGACCACTTCGCCATGGAGGCGCAGCTCGGTGGTGATGATGGCGAGGTCGAGTTGTTCATTTTCGAGCATTTTGTGGTAACAGTCGTACACCTTTGCCTCGGGGTAGTTCTGATGAGCGCGATCCAGGTTCCATTCGCGCGTGTAGGGCGCCGAGCGCAGCTCCGCGACGTCGGGCTTCGTGTCGGCTATAGCTGCGATGCGCACATTGGGGTTTTTATGGAAGCTGAGGGCGACTTCGTTGATATGCATATGCCCAAAGCCGATGATTGCGATATTGAATTTTTTATCCATTAATGGCTCCTCTGGTTAGCCGCTTCAGCTGCGATGTTATTAGGCGATGTTTTTATTCAAAATCTATTACGGCGCCCTTTTCGTCTGACTCGAATGCGGCTTCCATGAGCTTTAAGCAGCGCAGAGCCTCCTCGCAGGTGACAATCTGCTTGACTGCGGCGCCGCTTTCCAGCCCGTCGACAACGTCGACGAGGTTGGAGTACAGCTCGTTCGAGTCAAATATTACCTTGGGCAGCTCAAATTCCGTTATGGAGTCCCCGATGCGCGGGGCCATAGTCTTTGTCAGCCCCTCGCCGGCGAGGATGGGCACAGCGTCCTTATCCTCCCAGCTTTCCAGGCGGACAATCTTGCCCTCGCACTGCCAGTTGTAGACGACTGCCGTGCCTTGCACGCCGGCGATGTACCACAGGGGCAGGTTGATGAAATTGCACGTACCCACCTCGATGACTACTGTGATCCCGCTTTCAAACGTCATGTGCATTTTGAAGCCGTCGTCGCAGTCGTCGTTGGTTATGTGCGTCATTTTAGCGAACACCTTTTTGACCTTGCCGGGAATCATATCGAGCATGCGGTCGAGCAAGTGGACGCCCCAGTCCAGCATCATGCCGCCGCCGTATTTCTTGACGCCGCGCCAGTCGCCCGGGATACCGCGCGAGCCGTGCACCCGGCTTTCGATGTTGAAGACCTCGCCGACGAGCTTTTCGTCGTAGATCCTTTTAATGATGAGATAGTCCTCGTCCCAGCGGCGGTTCTGCCGGGGGTAGAAGACCTTCCCGGTCTCTTTCGCTACCGCCATGACTTCAATCAACTCGTCGCTGGAGAGCATGACCGGCTTTTCGCACAGGACGTGCTTGCCGGCGCGCATGGCTTTGATCGCCTGGTCTTTATGCAGATGGTTCGGAGTGGCGATGAGCACGATGTCCACGCGGCTGTCGGCAAGGACGTCCTCAAAGCTCTCATATGCGTGGTAGCCCTGCGCCCGGGCCCAGTCCTGGCGATCGGGGGCGATGTCGTAGGTCCCCGCCAGCACAAGCTTTTTCGATATGTCGGTGTCGCCTTCCCTAAGCTTGACCCCGCCCTCGACGCTTTGAATCTTCCATATGGCGGTGCCGCTCCCTGTGCTGATTGCCACAGCGTGGCCGCCGCCCATCCCGCCGCATCCAACAACGGCAATTGCGCGTTTTCCGTCTATCATAGTTTACCCCCACATTTTGAAATGGTATATCGCATTCAATGACCGTATATCAGTATAACCATATGATATATCATAATATATCATATTTATCATTATATATATCATATATATCAAATATGATAAAGACATAAAATCGTCGCTACGTGTATAAAAATTGTCCATAAAAAAACCTGCCGCATGATCCGCATGGTCGTGCGACAGGTTTTGTATGTTGCGTATAAAATATGGACACCGTAGTGCACAGTACGCAGCGGGGGCAAGCATCACCACTCCGCATGCCTGCCGCCGCCGCATCGCTTTTACGTCAGCTCCCGGCTATAAAATCGTCCAGTTGCGCCTGGCACTCGTCGATTATTTTTTGCAGGCCGCCCGCGTTGAGCTCAGCCAATACTTTTGGCATATCGGTTTCGGGGTTGAGCGTGCCTGTCGCGAACCCATCCACAAACTTTGTCCATGCGGCCGAGCAGGCAGCCAGTTCCGTCTCCACGTTGACAGGATCAAACGAGAAGCCGATTGTCTTTGTCGCCTTCGCCTCTGAATAACCGTCAAATATTACGTTCCACATGTTCGGGTCCACGTCTACACCTTCCGCCGCTTCAACAGACGACAGCGAGTACGAGCCCTGCGAGAACGCCCAAGGGGTGTAGCCCGTCCGCCCCTGGTCCGTGCGCTGCGCCAGGCCCTCGGCGGTCTTGTTCCAGTGCGTGCCCGGGATGCCGTAGCGCAGGATGTCCCGGTATTCCTGGTTGGTATTTACGAACTCCTGGTACTTGAGCGCCAGATCCACGTTTTTCGACTTGGCGTTGATGGCGTTCATCGAGCCGCGTATGCTGGCCGTGGACAGGTACGGGCCGGAAAAGCGCGATATCGCAACCGGATAGCCGACATTCCCGCTCCAGATGGCGTCGGCGCCGTAAAACCCCTGCCCGGACGCGACGGCGTACCAGGTTGTGGGCGGCAAGCTGTCCACAGTCATGGCGTCAGGCGGGATGTAGCCTTCGTTGTACCACCTGTGCATCATGACCAGGTAATCATATGCCTCTTTGTCGTTGGGCACGAACACGACCTTGGTCTCATTGGCCGCTCCAATGGCCGAATATGGTATGCCGATCATTATGTCCCTGTTAATCATGTCATAATCCGAATAGGGACCGGCAAAACCGCCTTTCGATGTCGAGCCTGCAGGGTATTCGCCCTTCGCCAGCGGGTTGCCGTCGTTGTACGCGTTCTTTGCGGCTTCCAGATATTTTTCCAGGTCGCCAAAGCCCATCCTGCTTGGGATGTCCATGCCCAAATCCTCATAGAGGGCCTTATCAAACATTCCAAACATCTCGGCGGCATAGTCCTTCTTGACGGGTATCGCGTAAATCTTGCCCTTGACCTTGGTGCCGTCCCAAACGACCTCCGGCATCGTGGCGTAAAGTTCCGGCGTCACGCTTTTTACCTTGTCCGTAATATCCAGAAAATAGCCCGCCGCCGCCTGGACCGCGTAATTGTTGTACCATTCGCATGTAAACGCTATGTCCCAGTCTTCGCCGGCCGACAGGGCCAGTTTTATGGCGTCGTCTTTATAATATATCGTCCTCACCCGGACGCCGACGCTCGCCTCGCTGAGTTTGTTCAGTTCCTCTTCCACTATTGCCTGGTCGGGCGGGATGTTCCCGGGGTCGCCCATGAGCCAGATTAGCTCCACAATTTCGCCCGAGTCGCCCGCATCGTCCGCTTGCGCAGCCGAAGCTTTCGTTCCGGCCACCACAGCCTCAGTTGCCGCCTGCGCCGCTTCCGCCGACGTCTGCGTGGCTGCAGGCCCGCCGCCGCCACACGCGGCCAGCGCGAATAAAACGGCCAGCAGCAGCGCCGAAACGGCCCATGCCCTATTTGGCATATTAATGTTCTTTTTGCTCCTCACCTTGCTCCTTTTTTTGTCTGCGTGTTTGTCTACTTGCCTGTCTGCTTGCTTTGTTTTCATCGTTTTCATTTTTAGCCTCCTTTAACATTGTCGTCATGATATCTGTTCCGGGCGCTATGGTTCGCCCGGCTACCGACCTATAAGTACCGATATGTATGGATATGTATGGATGAACTTTATATTGCGATGCTGTCAGCCCTTAACCGCACCTATTGTCAGCCTTTAACCGCGCCTATCGTCAGCCCTGAAATGAAATACTTCTGGAAAAACGGGTAGGAGCAGGCTATTGGCAGCACGACGATAACAACCAGCGCCATACGCGCCGACTCCGTGGGGATCCGCCCCCCGGACATCGTGGCGCTGAAAAAACTCGAGTTGCGGACGAGGAAATCGATGTTGCGCTCAATGCCGATCAACACGTATTGTAGCGGGTACATGTGGCTGTGGTCCGACTTCAAGTACAGCATGGCCTGGAACCAGTCGTTCCAATAGGCAAACGACAAAAACAGGCCGATGGTCGCCAGCGCGGGCTTGGAGATCGGGATCACGATGCGGAAAAACGTCAAAAGCTGCGAAGCGCCGTCTATTTTCGCCGATTCGATGATGGAGTCAGGCACGGTCGTCTGGAAGAATGTGCGCAGGATGATTATGTAGAACGGCGTGACGGTAATGGGCAGTATCAGTGCGAAATAATTATTCAAAAGCCCCAAAATCTGCGTGTTGACCATGTACGAGGCCACCATACCGCCCGAAAACAGCATGGGGATGAAAATGACCATCGTATAAAGCTTTTTTAGCTTAAACGATGAGCGCGAGAGCACGTAGCCCATCGACGCGTTGAGCATCAGCCCAATCAACGTGCCAATCACGGTCACGCCGATAGAAACCATGAACGCCCGGCCTATGGTGTCGCCCGTGTTGGTCAGGTATGTATATGCCCCAGTCGTCAACTCAATCGGCAGGAACGAGTAGCCCACTTTTTGGATCGATGCGTCGGAAGAGATAGATATGATGGTGACGAACACCAGCGGGATGACGCAAATTAACGCCAGTACGATAAACAGCAGTGAAAATGCCGCGTTGGTCGGCGCCGAAATCCTGTTGAAAGCGCTAGTTTCGCTGCTGCTGCTTCCGCCGCCGCCCGACTTGCCGCCTCCGCTGCGCCAACCGCGCCCTTTTGCGGCCCGCGCCGCACCAATATTTCCAACTGACATGTATTGCCTCCATTTCTATCCGCTACGGACGGTAACAAGCCACGCTCTCGAGAGTCTGTCTGCTGCGGACGGCCACAGGCCGCCCGACCCCTTTGTGACCTCTTTATGCCGCTTAAAACAGCGAGCTCTCCGGGTTGAGTTTGCGCACGAGCCAGTTCGCACCCACAATCATAAACAGCCCCACAATCGACTGCGTGACGCTGGCCGCCGCCGCGAAACCGATGTTGTTCCGCTGGGTCAGCGCGTTATAGACATAGACGTCTATAGTCTGGGTCACGTCGTAGAGCGGCCCCGAACGCCTCGGCACATTGTAGAACAGGCCGAAGTCCGACGAGAATATGCGGCCGACGGCCAAAATGAGCATGATCGTGATGATGGGCGTCAGCAGCGGGAGCGTGATGTTTTTGATCTGCTGCCATTTGGTCGCGCCGTCAATGGATGCAGCCTCGTAGAGGCTCGCGTCTATGCCGGTGATGCTGGCCAGGTACACGACCATCGAATAGCCCATACCTTTCCAAATATTCACAATGACCAATAGGCCGGGCCAATACTGCGCCTGGGTGTACCACTGGATCGGGGAGAGCCCCATGTTTTTGAGTATCTGGTTGACGAGCCCTTTGTCGACGCTGAGGAACGCGAACACGAAGTAGCCGACGACGACCCACGAAAGGAAGTGCGGCAAAAACATCAGCGTCTGGCAGAATTTTGCCAGCTTTGCCGAATATAATTGCGAAATCATGATGGCGAGCGTCACCGAAACCAAGACCCCGGAGAAGATGAAGACAAGGTTGTATAGCACGGTGTTGCGCATGATGATGTACGCGTCCGGCGTCCGGAACAAAAAGCTGAAATTTTCAAAGCCCACCCAGTCGCTCTTAAACAAGCTGTCAAAGAAATTCGCGCCCACCGGGCGGTAGCGTTTGAAGGCGATGATTATCCCAAACATCGGCAGGTAGGAAAATAGTATGAACCACACCACCACCGGCAGCCCTAAAAAGGCCAGCTCCACATTGTCCATGCCGAACCGCTGCCTTGGCCGTTCATACTTGCTCATCGCAACTGCCGGGCCTAAAGCGTCTAATGGATTCGTTGGGCTCGTAGCGCCCGATGCGCCTGCAGAACCAACTGAGCCCGCAGTTCCAACTGAGCTTGCCGAACCTGCCGCGCCTTTCGCGCCCGCCGCCCCTGCTGAATCCGCTACGCTTGCCGCGCTCGCTTCGTCCGCCGCGCTGATCGTTTCTGTCGTTCTAAGTCCGCTCATAAAATCATGCCCCCGTTGATATTTACCGTTTACGCCGCTTCCCATACCGAAAACCGTTGTTGTAATTAAATCAACATGTATAGCAAATATTACTTTTTTGCGCAGTGCTTTTAGCGCAAAATCAGGATGACAAAAAAACGCAAAAAACAAGCGTTCATAATATTTTATATTCCCAATTAACTATGTAATAATCCTTAAATAACGAGGGCGAAGAGAGAATTGATGTAGTTGCATTGTTTTTATATAGCTGTTAATGGCGTTATTAAGCGTCATTTAAACGATTGTAAAAGTCGGTATTTTACGGGCGAACACTGTTCGCCACTACAACATTTTGTATATATGCAAAATTGGCTGCCCATATGTAGGGACGCACATTGTGCGTCTGCGGTTTTTACAATCGCCTAAGGCATTATTATATAAGAGGCGAAAATAATAAAAGCGCACATAGTCTGTGCGCGTGCGTTCGCGTTTGCGAGGAAGTGGATCAAGAGAACCGTCCCCCTGATCCGCTCCCTGGGTACGCGGGCGTCCCGCCCGCCCCGGGTATGCAGGCATCCCGCCCGCCCTGGGTACGCGGGCGTCTCACCCGCAGATCAGATTATTTTATTTTCTATCGCTATGCGGATGGCTTCCAGCAGATTGGTCACGCGCAGTTTCTCGTATATGATGCTTATCACCATCTTAACCGTGTTGATTGAGATGTTTTGGCTTGCCGCAATCTCCGAGCGGGAGAGCCCCTGCGTGAGCTCTTTAAGAATTTCCGTCTCCCGCTTCGTCAGCGTGATTTGGTCCTCGATGCCGTGTATGGTCTTATAATATGAAATCATGTGCGCCTGGCGTTTTGCGAAAGCCGACGCCTTGCGGTTAATGTTATGCAGCCAGTCCTTGGGGATTGGGCAGTCCTCGCTCTTTAGCGCAGCCGACGTGAGCGTGCGCATGTCTTTGGCGTACTGGGTCAACAGCGCCACGATATTGTGCGGCCCCGCCAGGCGGTGGGCCTCCGCCAGCACCGCGAACGCTTCGTCCTTGCGCTTTAGCTGGTACAGCGTGAGCGCCTCCAACGCCACCAGCACCACCCTGCAAAACAGGACGATCTGGCTGCCCCGCACATTGTCCAAAAACGCCAGAAGCTCGTTGTAGCGCCGCGTCTGGTACCGGTGCTGCGCTTTGATGAGGTTGGCGTAGTTCTCCAGGTACGCCGAATGCGTATAAGGCGAAAAGTCGGCCTTCAGCCACTCCGGTATCTGTTCCGGCTGGCACAGGGCCAAATAATAGTGGCTGCTCGCGATGTCAAACGCCTCGTACCGCACGGCGTACTCCCTGACGTCGAGCAGGTCCTCTATCTGCCGCAGGAAGATGGTCGCGCTGTCTATATTGCCCTGGCAGAGCGAGATGATCATAAGGTACGACAGCGCCCGGCTGTATATAATGTACTGCCCCTTCGAGTGCGCGTTGTCCCTGGCCCGGATCAAATGCTGCTCGGCCTTGTTAATATCGAGCTGCATGAGGCACAGCTCGCCACGCGCGAGATCGTCGAGGCCGGTCAAGTTCCCGTTCAGGACATGCGCTGCGTGCGGGATGGCGCGGGACAGCGCCTCGATGTATTCCTCCGGGGCGCCCGCCCTGTTCGTCCCAATGAGGATCGCATATGCGAACTCGGGGTTCAGCGACGACGCGCCGGACGTTTCGAACGGGCTCAGGTCGTAGTATTCGCGCTGCTTTTTAAAATATTCGTCGAAGTCGTATTTGTCGGTATGGGGGCTCATCACAATGCGCAGATACGCCCACACGCAATATATCTCCGACAGCGCCCGGTTGACACCCGGGGATGGGGGGAGGGCCGTATATTCTTCGGTGTAGCGCTGTGCAAGCTCTGTCGCTTCTTCCAGCAGGCCGAGGCCCATTTTGAGCTTGATGCGCATGGCGGGGTACAGCGGGTTCGCCGTCACCGCCCCCTCCGGTATGCGCTCGAGCAGGTCCGCCGTATACCCAGCGATGCTCAGCGGCACCTGCATGTTGAACGAATGGACGATCCTCAAAATCGCATCGTAGTCGCCGGCCTTTTCATAATAGGAAAGGGCGTCTGTCAGGTAATCGTCGTTTTCGCACCACTCGCCGGTTTTTTGGTATGTGTCGCGGATCTCATATTCCGTCAGCTCATGTTGCTTCTGCCGCAAAAAATCGAGCAGAAGATGATGAATCACATATGATCCCTGGTAAAAATCGTAGCGGATATAGGCGTTCAACTGTTCCATTTCCCGAATAATCGCCTCGTCGCCGGCTATGGACCTGATGAGGATCGCCGAATGGTTGTCGACCAGCGCGATGCGCAGCAGGAAGCGGAACAGTTTTGGTGATATGTTGTTCGCCAGCTCCGACTCGATCAGCTTGAAGATGTTCTCCTTCATCACGTCGAGCGTGTTCCGCTTGTACTTCATGTCCCTCAGCAGGGATCGCCCGATCAAGTTGATGGCGAACGCCCATCCTTGGGTGTCCTCGTATATGTCGCGAACGTCCTGCCGCGTGACGTGGATGGTGAGGCCAAAAAAATATTTGGCGATTTCGTCCTCTGTAAAGCACAGGCTGTCTTCGTTGATGATGAAGATGTCCTCTTTGATCATCATGCCGATTATGCCCGCATCCGGCATCGTGCGCGAGATGATTATCGCCGTCGCGTTGGCGGGGAGGCTTTCCGCCGCCCTATCGAAAAAGCGCAGCACGGATGGGTTGTTCAGGAGATGGAAATCGTCGTATACGAGAATGCATTTTTCCAGTCCCGAGAGGTGCGCGTTCCTCAGCGCCAAATACTTGGCGAACGCTTCGTCTGTCTTCGGGAACCCGATCTCCACGAAGCGCGTGCCGCTTTCGGGCCAGAGCTTCGTGATCATGTGGGTGTACTTTTCCCAGAAGTGCGATTCCACATTGTCGCGCTCGGACAGTTGCAGCCAAGTGACAGGCGTTGCGCTGTCTTTTAAAAACGAATACACCTCGCGCGTCTTGCCATAGCCCGCGCCTGCGCAGACGACGACGAGCGGACGCCGGATTGCGCTCTTCAACAGTTTATGCAGGCGCGGCCGCTCCAACTGCGAACTGCTCTGATGATAATTCTCCGTGTTGCTGTAAAACGCCAGATTGTCGGACATATAAGCTGTTTCAACCCATTATGGCATGCCAATATCGACTGATGTAAAAAATTTGATATGATCTATAATATCCGACTGTCTAATGAATGTCAAATTTTTTAATCTCAATGGGCGTAATATGCGAAATGAAATTATATTAAAAGGGTGTGTTGCGCGATAGTATTTATAAAATATGGGTGTATGACGCGATAGGTATTTTTATTCAATATAAATAATTTCTATAATATTATTAATTTCTATAATATCAAAACGGCGGCGGGGGACGGGCAAAGCCAGCCCGGCCGCCGCCGGCGACGCCAGTCCGCCGACACGACAGCAGCGTCTGGCGCTAAGCAAGGCGACTAACGATTCACGGGTGTGTCATTAATCGGCCTGCAATCTCGAAATTTCCGCGAACTCGCGCGATACCAGCTTGAAGATATCGACAAGCTGCGGGTCAAAAAAGGTGCCGCGCCCCTCTTCGATGATCCTTTCCGCCTTTTCGGGCGAGAAGGGCTCTTTATATGGCCTTGGGGACACCAGCGCGTCATATACGTCAGCGATGGCCATGAGCCGCCCCTCCAGCGGTATGTCCTTCCCCTGGAGCCCCCGGGGGTATCCGCTGCCGTCCCATTTTTCGTGGTGCGTCCCGGCAAATATTTTTGCGTATGCGAAGAACCTATTGTCCTCTGTTTTCTTTTCCATGCGGCTTATCGCGTCCACGCCGATCTGCGAATGCGTCTTCATGATTTCATATTCGTCGTCGGTCAGCTTCCCGGGTTTTAGCAGTATTGTGTCGCTGATGGCGATCTTGCCGACGTCGTGCAGCAGCGCGGAGGTTATCAAAAAATCCATGTCCCAAGTTGATACTTCTTCAGCGTATAGCTCCTCTTCCGTCATTTTGTTTATCAGGTTCTGCAAATATCTCTCCGTCCGCGATACATGCCCGCCGGTGGCGCCGTCCCGAAACTCCACCATGTCCGCCACGATGCTTATGACCGCGTTTTTCAGCTCCAGGACCTGCGACATCTTGGATACGAGCTTCCTTTGAATGGATGCGTTTAGCTGCCGCAGCTCGTTTTTCATCTCCGCATGGGACAAATGCATTTCGATCCGCTTCAACAGCAGCGGGGCCGCATATGGTTTGTAAATATAATCCACTGCGCCCAGTTCAAGCCCCTCCATTTCGCTCACCGGGTCGTTCTTCGATGATACGAAGATTATCGGGATTATGCTATGTTCCAAAGTATTTTTTAAAATGCGCGCTGCTTCATATCCGTTCAGTTCCGGCATCTCGACGTCGAGCAGTATCATTTCCGGCTTGATCTTTGCGAGAAGTTCGAACATCTTCCCTGCGGAGGTCGCCGTATATACCTCGTACTGCGACTTTAGTATGTTTCGAATAGCTGTCAGGTTCGTTATGTTGTCGTCGATAGCGATAATTTTTTTGTTTGCGGGCGTCATTGTCAAACCTCCCTTGCTGTCAATTGCGCGCTAAGATGTAGTTTTCAGGTCATCCAATATGACTGCTATGCGACGTGTCGCCGCGTCAAACTCCGATTCGGTAATTTTCACCTCCAGCCAGTGCATCAAATCGTCGTCGGCGCCGTCGTATACATAATTCAGTAGCTCGTAAAAATTTTCGATGTTTGTGATGTCATAATTTTCCAAGGCATTTGAAAGCTCCGTCAGTATGATGGTTTCAGCGGTTCTTTGTTTTGGCGTTTTCACTTTTTGGGCGCCTCTTTTTGTTGTAAACCAATCGTTTAGATTGCGCGTAAGCGCGTCCGTTTCGCGCAGCAGCGCCGGGTTCTTTTTCTGCACCCCATGCAGATCGCCTGTTTTCGCAGACGCCTCCAACGCTGCTGCCAGGGCCCTGACGCTTTCCGCGCCAATGCCGGCGCTCGCCCCTTTCAGCCCATGTACGTTGATTGCGTAATCGGAGAGTCCGCCCGACGATACTGAGCGCAGTTTATCAGCCACGACAGGCATGTTTTCGGCGTATGAGCGCAGTACGGACAGGTAGGTTTCCGCGTCGCCGGAGTACAGGGCCAGCCCGATCGCGGTGTCCAGCCCCGGCACCTTGGGCAACATATCCGCAGTGGTTGCTTTTGCTGCCACGGTTGCTTTAGCTGTAATGGCCGCCGCAGATGTCGTAGTTGCCGCGGCTGTCATAGCCGTATTTACTGCCATGGCAGCATTGGCCGCATCGGCTGCAGTAGCCGCCATAGCCGCCCATTGCTTTTCCTTTGCCTTGTCCCTGGCCCACCGCTTGACAATTATATCTAACTGTTTAAGCCCGATAGGTTTGGACAAAAAAGCCTGAAAGCCTTCGTTCAAAAACATTTCTTCATTCCCGGTAATCGCGTTTGCCGTGAGCGCGACGATGGGGACATTTTTCGCGTAATCCGTGCCAATTTCCCTGATGTGCCGCATCGCTTCCATGCCGTCCATATTAGGCATCATATGATCCATGAATATCACATCGTATCGGACTTTCTCGGCAAGTACTGCGTCGATAGCTTCCTGGCCGCTTGAAACGCAGTCAATTTGCATTTCATACTGCTTCATCAAGCCTTTGGCGACGTCGAGATTTGTCGGTATATCGTCCACCACCAGCACTTTGGCGTACGGCAGCTTAACATACGAGAACTGGGATTCCTTTTTGCGCCTGTTGTCCGCATAGCGGAAGTTCTTTAAATTGTTCACGACGGCTTTGCCTATTTTGGCGTTTGTAACATGTTTTTGCCGAAATCTGACCGTGAAAATGCTACCGATCCCGTACTCGCTCTCCACCTCAATATAGCCGCCCATCGCTTCGAGCATTTTCTTTGTAATGGCCAGCCCCAGGCCAGTGCCTTCTATGTTGTGGTTGGCCTTCGCGTCCATTTGCGTATAGTCCAAAAACAGTTTTTCTATGTCTTCGGGTTGAATGCCCTTGCCCGTGTCCTTGACCCAAGCCGTCACCCATACCGCGTCGTCGCCGCCGTCTCCGCCGCCGTTGCCACCGCCGTTATCGCTACCGACGTTGTCGTTGCGGCCGTTGCCGCTGCCGTTGCCGCCGCCCTGTTCGCTTCGAATTTTCCGATCGCCGCGAACTGAATGTTCGCCGCGAATTACACATTCGCTCCGGATGCCGAACTCCACTGTGCCTTTTTGCGTATATTTAAATGCATTTGATAATATATTGTTAAAAATCTGCTTGATTCTCAACTCGTCGCCGATCAAACGGGTAGGCATGTCGGCGCTGACGTCAAGAACGAACTCTATGGGCTTCTCGCCGATGCGCAGTATATTTTGTGTAATGGTGTCATTGATGAGGCTGGGAATGTCATATTCGCCCTCGATCAATTCAAACTTGCCCGCTTCAATTTTGGATATATCCAATATGTCGTTAACGATATTTAATAACGTCGAGCCGGCGTTGTATATTTTTTCGAGATTACTCGTGGCCTCCTCGCCCAGCCCGTCTGTTTCCAAAATCAGCCCCGACAGGCCTATCACGGCACTGAGCGGGGTGCGCATTTCATGGCTCATGTGCGCCAAAAAATCGCTTTTTGCGTTGTTTGCAGCCTCCAGTTTGGTTTCGCTCCGGCGGATATCGTCCATCATCTTTTCCTGTTCGCGCATGTCACGAGCATACCCGGCGACAACGTATTCTCCTCCGAACGGCACCCTGACAAGCGTGACTTCCGTCGGGATCGGCGTCCCGTCCAATGTCTGGTGCATCCAGTTCATGACGAGTCTGCCTTCTTCGAAGGCCTTTATTAGGCTCTCGGCGGCTTTTTCCGAAGATAGTTGCCCGTCCGGCTGGTAAAGGGGAGAGAACTTGTAGAAGCTATTTTTTATCTCGTATTTGTCCGAAATGTCAAACAGCCTGTTGTTTTCCTCATTGCAGTCAAACATGATAAAGTCTTTGTTCCACAAATGACAGGCAAGGGGCATCGCATCCAGCAGCAGCCGCGTGCGCTCATGCGCCTCGCGGAGCTGCTCGCCATGCGCTTCGCTGATCTGTTCGCCGTGCGCCTCGCTGATTTGTCCGCCGTACGCCTCGCGGAGCTGCTCGCCGTGCGTTTCTATATTATGCGTATCTACTTTGTACGTATCGGCCCCGTGTCTTTTGTTTATGTCTAGTTTATCCGCCCACTCGGCTGCTTTCTTTTTAGTCAGAGGGTATTTTATGTCCATATGCGCGCCACCCTTCAATGCAATGTCAGTAACAATGTCAGTATCATTGTCAGCAGCAATGACAGCAATAATATCGATATATATTATTAACAATCAGCTCGTAGGCGAAAGTCTCCCTTTATTATAATACAAGCTATTTTTATTATTTGTTACACCCACAACCATAAAAAATGTATCGCGAAATACAGCCATCAGTAATGAATATGAAACGGAGAGCACCAAAACACCGCCAAACCAAGTATTCGCAAGGCTTAGCGCGCATAACGCTTGAAGCAATTTAAGTGAAAACACCAAAAATCTGCTTAATTGCATGAAATTTTTGAATATGAATAATACTTTTGATATCTAGATATATCTGCGCTCTATGGCTACGCAGATGGCTTCGGGGAGGCTTGTTACGTTGAGTTTTACGTACATTGAGCTGATGATCATTTTGACTGTGTTGACCGAGACGTTTTGGCTCGCCGCGATCTCTTTGCGCGACATCCCCAACGTGAGGTCTTTTAATATCTCCATCTCCCGCTTTGTCAGCGCAATGCTGCCGGCGTCGCCACCCGGGGCCTTGAAGCGCGATATCATATACGCCTGGCGCTTCGCGTAGGCCGACGCCTTGCGGTGGATGTTTTCGAGCCACTCCTTGGGGATGCGGCAATTATCGTCTTTTAGCGCGGCGGCGGCCAGCGTGCGCATATCTTTTGCATATTGGACGAAATGCGTGATTATTTTGTTTGGGGCGGCCAGCTTATATGCGGCTTCCAACGCGGCAAACGCCTCATCCTTCCTTTTGAGCTGATAAAGCGACAGCGCCTCCAGCGCCCCGAATGATATTTTGCCGTAAAGAACCGTCTGGTTCTCCCTCATGTACTCCATAAAAGCCAGCAATTCGTTAAAGCGCTGCGTCATGTATTTATACATCGCTTTGGTCCGGTTTGCGTAATTGGGCATGTACGCCGAGTGCGCAAACTTGGCAAAATCATCCTTTATCCAATCCGGCGCAAGCTCTGGCTGCCCGAGCGCCAAATGGAAGTGCGCGCGGGATATGTCATAGGCTTCATAGCGGACGGCGTACTCCCTGACGTCGAGCAACGATTCGATCTGCCGCAGCAGCGCGGCCGCGCCCTCGGAATCCCCCCGCGTGAGCGCCTCCAGCATGAGGTAGTGCGCCGCGCGGGCGAAAATATCGTACTGCCTTTTAGCGGACGCCTTGTCCTTCGCCTGCTTTAAAAATTGCTCCGCCCTGTCGAGATCCCATTGATAGAAGCACAGCTCGCCCTGCGTCAAGTCATCCAGCCCGAACATATAGCCGTCGGATATGCGCGAGGCGTGCGGGATTGCACGAGACAGGGCCTTTATGTAATCGTCCGGCGCCCCGGCGCGGCTGGACCCCGCGAGCAGCGCATATGCCCCAACGGTGTAGAAAACCGGCGCAGCGCCGGCAGCCGGCGCGGCGCCGTCCGCTATGTTCGCGCCGTTTGCACGATAAATGCGTTGCTTCTCTAAATAGCCGTCAAAATCGTAAACATCAACCGTTGAACACATTATCATGCGTATGATGACCCAGATGCCATATAATTCCGCGAGCGCGCGGTCCCTGCCCGCCGACGCGGGGAGCATCTCCAAGGCGGAGGCATATTGCTGTGCCATAGCATGCGCCTCGTCAAGCATGCCGAGGCCCATTTTCAATTTCAGCCTCATGGCGGGAAACAAGGGGTTCTCCTGCGCTTCCGGCGGCATGCGGTCGAAAATTTCCGACGCGCATGCGGCTATGTCCTGCGGCGCGTGGATGTGGGTGTTGTATACGATCCGAATGATCGAATCGAAATCGCCCGCCTTCTCATAATAAAGAAAAGCGTCGGCAATATCGCCGTTGCCTTCGCACCACGCGCCGGCCTTTTGCCAAATGCCGCGCTTCTCCCCGTCGCAAAGCATGTGCTGATCCAACCTCAAATAATCGAGCAGCAAATGGTTGAACACATACGCGCCCAAATAGAAGTCGTAGCGAATGAAAGCGTCAATGCGTTCCATTTCCCCGATCAGTGCGCCGCTGTCGCCGCGATCTCCGCCGCCGATCAATGTTTTAATAAAGCCGGACGTATAATTGTCGATCAGCGAAATGCGGAGCAGAAAATGGTACAGCGAACCATATTTGTCAAGCAGGATCTCTGTCTCGAAGAGCTTGTAGATATGCCCCCTCATCACTTCGAGCGCATATTTGCTGTATTTATAATCGTTTAGCAACGAGAGGCCTATCAGGTTGACGGCATATGGCCAACCGCGCGTCTCCTCGTAAATATCGCGGACGTCCTGGCGCGTTGTGTCTATCGAGCAGTACCGGAAGTGGCTTGCAATTTCGTCCTCCGTATATCGCAGGGCGTCTTCGCGGATCGTAAAGATGCGATCGCTCATCGTCATGCCGATAATGCCGATCTCTGGCATCGTGCGCGTCAGTATCAGCACCGTCGCACAGGGCGGGATGCATGCGGTAGCTTTTTCAAAAAATAGCAGTATGTCTGGGTTTTCGATTAATTGGAAGTCGTCGAATACAAAAACGCTTTTTTCATCGGGCGGCAACGTTTCGCTCCATAGGGCCGCATAGTCCTCGATCTCCTCCGGCGTCTCCGGGAAGCCCATGTCCTCAAGGCGTTCGGAAGCCAAGGGCCAAGCCTTTGAAACGGAGCGCGAAAAGCTGTCCCAAAAATGCCCGATGTCGTTATCCAAACTGGTAAGTTGCAGCCAGGCCGTATTAGTGTCATAATCCCGCAAAAAAGCGCGCGCCTCGCGTGTTTTCCCATAGCCCATCCCCGCGCAGATCATGACTATCGGGTAATTTATGGCGATCTCCAGCAGCGCCCGCACTCGTGGCCGATCAATTTGATTGCCGCCGGGAAAAAAATGATCCAAACTGGGCGCCGCGCCTGCGCCATTCCATGCAATGATGTTGTCAGACATGTATACCTTCAGTCTGTCGTGTTGTAAGGGGAACGCGCCCCCTGCGCTAGCTATCTGCCTAATTGGTTGCGCATAGTGCGTCTAATCGTTTTAGATAAATCAGCCAATGCCGAACAAGTGTCTATTAGTATTATATCAAATCATTTATTCATTTGTCAATGGTTTTTATTACACACGGGTGTTATGTGCGACTATCGCTTATGCAAAATAGGGCGTAATTGGCGATGGTGATTATTAATTTGTGGGGTATATAGCAGTGAGCATCTGGCGCTTTATCTGCGCGACATTTTCTCGTATGTATCGTTGTAGTACAACGCGTTTTCTACAGGCGTGTCCGGCGGGATGTGGTTGCCTACGGCCATGAAAAAGCCGGGGCAGCGCTTACCGATATCCATGCAACGCTTGACCTCGGCGTATATATCCTCCCGCGTGCCCAGTTTTAGCGCCCGGGTGTCCGCATTGCCGACTATAACATGCGTCTTTCCGTATTTTTCAGCCATGTACGCCATGTCAGTGCACGGCTCCAGCACGAAACCGTGCACCCCGCAACCGGCGACGTCGTCTATGAATGTACTGTAGTCCCCGTCCGATGTGTATATGATCCTTTTGCCGCTCTCGATAAGGGGCGCGAACAGCTTTTTGTAGTTTGGGAACACATATGCCCTGTACCAGTCCGGGTGTATGAACGCGCCCGACGTCCATACAATGTCGTCGTGTACCATCACGACCGGCGACTCGCACTGCGAAAGAGCCTGAAAATACTGCATGATCCAGTCCGCGTACCTGTCCGTCAGCGCCCCAAAGCCTTTCGGGTCGATGCCGGCGGCTTCGAGCAGCGTCTCCCAGCCGAATATTTCAATCAGCCCGGACATGCATGTCACATAGATGCCCGTCATATTGACTGCGTCCGGGTTTTGCTCGCATTTCGCCCGGTAGTTGTCGTTGTACTCCGCAACGAGACTGCTTTGGTCGCGGGGGCCGTAGAGCTCCCATGGATCAAAGCCCAGCGCGTCCTCCGGGCTTTCAAACAGCAGCGACACTTGGTCATCGTAGTCCACAGCTCCGTCCTGATAAACCGCATGCCCCATCCGCGTGCGCCGCTCGCCGAAAATCTGCCTGTGTGTGAGGACCGACCAAATGAAATCGTAGTTCCACGCCTTTATAAATGCAGAGGCGGCTTTTGCCTTTTCGTCGGCGCCGCTGAACGCGTCCACCCGAATGCCTGTGACCTTGTAGATTAAGTCCCAATGCATATCAGCCGAATATTCTGTGCGCGGCACCCGCGCCGGCATGTCCAGGTGGATCGCCATATTGCCGTCAGTGTATGACATAGTGTTTAACCTCCCCCAAATCCCCTATCGCCCGCATTCGTAGGGGCGACGCTTGCTACGCCCGCGTATTTTGGGCGCGCCGCTTGCTGCGCCCGCCGCTTACTGCGCCCGCCGCTTACTGCGCCCAATAAATATTATACCAAATACCATTCCATACCATAGCCGGGACGCTTGAGCCGGGCGCATTGGCGTTGTTTTGGTTCAAATCGCGTTTATATAAGGATTTATGTGATAAATATACATTAATAATATGCATTCGTTAATGTTTGCTTTGACTATTATTTTTTAGGTGCAACTAATTTGGCGAATACAGACAGCTTACCCGCGACAAATGAAAACGCGGGCACAAATACGAGAGGCGCCGTTGGGACAGTGCAAAATACCGAAATGGCGAGAGGCGTTGAAATAACGCGAGACGCCGTCGGAGTGGCGCCAAATGCCGGTACGACGCGAGGTTTCATCGGGGCGGCGCTTAACACCGGCACGGCGTATAGATCCGGGTTTCGGTGGCGGCTGCACAAAAAAAACGGGATAGCCATACGCTTTCTCAATATCAATTTGTTGCTATTCGCGCTGGCCATTTGCATCATGGCAACGGTCATGGCTGTGGCATATTCCGCTGTCATAGGCAACCTGTCGTCGGAATACGCGGCGCGCTACGGCGCCGGCGCCGCCGACACGTTGAGCGCGCGCGTCGACAAAGAAATCATACTAATATCTAAAACGGCCCGATCCAGCGAAGTCATCGCATGGATGCTCGACGAGGACGACGCCGAGAAAAAATCGCTGGCGTTCACGGAACTGGAAGACGTCGTCGGTGAGCTGTACAGCTTCAACATATATATCGGCCTCAATAAATCGCTACTCGAATACAGGATAGAAGTCGACAACCCGGTAGGGGACTTTTCGTATGTCGCCGCGCTCAGCAGGGACAAACCGGAAGATGAATGGTATTTTGACTGCATCGAGTCGGACAGCGATTATCAGGTTCTAGTCGGGATCGATAACGTACTGAATAAAAAACGTGTGTTCATTAACCACAAAGTGGAGCTGGACGGCGCTGCCCTGGGCGTCATTAGCACGGGGCTTGAGTTCTCCCATATAGCGGGCGAGCTTTTTTCCCAATATGACGACTATAACCTGCGCGGGCTCGTCATCGACGGCGGCGGCGCCATCCATATGGACAGCGACTTGCTAGACGACAGGGATTTTTTGCACCATGAATTTGAGTCCACAATTGAGGACGCCTTCGCTGGCGCCGCGCCCCTGTCCGCCATTAGGACATATTTAGACGGCGCTGCGGGCGGTAATGCGGGCGGCGCTACGGGCGGTAATGCGGGCGGTAATACGGGCGGCAATGCGGGATCGGATATAGGCGTCGGCGCGGGCGTGGGCGGCGGGCAGCTTGCGCCGGTCAGGCTGCGCACAGGCCCATACAAATATATGGCAATCGCCCCTGTTCTAGACACGGACTGGTATGTCGTGATTCTGTCCGGCACGCCGTCGCTGTTCGACTTGTCGCTGTTCATCCCAGTCATGCTTACCATGCTCGTATTGTTGATAGCGTTCGCCCTGGCCGCCAGCGCCGCCAACTATAGGCTCATACTGCTGCCGTTGGGGAAACTCGACCACAGCCTGGCGCTCCTGAAAGAAAACAGCGAGATGCAGATATACGGAGCGGACCGCGACGATGAGCTGGGGAACTTGTCGAACACCATTCAGGATTTGTTCAACAAGGCAAATATTGACACGCTTACCGGCATATATAACAGGCGTTTTATGGAAAACAACCTGGTGCACATAATGGAGATTTTGTCGCGCGCCAACGGCATGCTGAGCACGTTGATGATCGATATAGACTTTTTTAAGAGGTTCAACGACACTTATGGCCACGATCAGGGCGATATATGCCTGCGTGAAGTCGCGGGCACGCTGGCATCGGGCGTGACCAGGGCGAACGACTTTACAGCGCGTTACGGCGGCGAAGAATTTGTCGTCGTCCTCCCCAACACCGACGAGGCCGGTGCACGCGTCGTAGCGGAAAAACTGTTGAACAACGTGCGCGGACTGGATATACCTCATTCCGGGGGCATCGATGGCACGCCGTACGTGACGGTTTCCATTGGCGTGACGACTGGGCGGGTCTCGTTCATGCATTGCTGGGAGGACTACATAAGACAAGCCGACAAAGCGCTGTACGCCTCAAAGCAAAACGGCCGCAACCAATACACCTACATGGCGCTGACCAAATAGGATACATATAAACAAGCAAGTCCAATAAAATACATGTCAGCATACATATCCATTAATATACATGACAGCATGCATAACAATTAAGATACACGTCAGCATACATTTCAGTTAGCATACATATCAGTATTGTTTTATGATAACATATCCGTAAATTTTATATGGGGGATATGTGTATGAACATGCGCCATTCCGACAGGGAAATCCGCGACAAAGAAATAATAAAGGCCATACTGGACATGTGCGAGGTCATCGACATAGGCTTCTTTGATGACGAATACCCTTATGTTTTGCCCGTCAATTTCGGCTACGAATACGAAGACGATTTAGTCTTTTATACGCACCACGCGCTCGATGGCTATAAAAACATCCTGGTGGCAAAAAACCCAAAAGTGTGCGTCATGACATACAAGTTTATCGGACATATATATAACGATTACGACCATTCGTCGCACGACTACCGATCTGTTATGGCGTTTGGCGAGATGTCGTTTATCGCGAGCGACAGCGAGGACTACGAAAGGGCGTGGCGGGCGTTGGGCAAGTCATATGGGCATACCATATCCGACTCCCTGTTCGCGCCGGAGTTCAAGGCGCGTATATTGATGGCCAAGATTGTATGCAAGCCGGAAAATGTCGTCGGCAAGGCACAGCGCAACGTCACGAGCGTCGATCAGGTGCCGTTCACGATTAAATAAATATACGAGATAGACTATTAGGTGGACAGAAATAATATTATGATAATCGACATCCACACGCATGTTTTTCCCGACGATATCGCCCGCGGTACTATACGCATGCTTTCGGAGAAAACAGGCAATAAATATGAGCTCTCGGGCGACGGCACGGTGTCTACATTGTTAAAAAATATGGACGATTGGGGTATTGATGTCTCCGTAGTCCAGCCGGTCGTCACAAAGCAGTCGCAGACGCGCAAGGTCAACGAATGGGCTGCCGCCATTACCGCTGTATCGGCGAAGGCATGGGCGGCTGCCGAAAAGGCGGGCGGGGCGGGCAGAGCAGGTAAGCCAGGTAAGCCAGGTGAGTCGGTCGGATCAGTCGGATCAGTCGGATCGGGCGGAACTGGCAATTCGAGCAAGGTAGGCAAGGTAGGCAAGGTAGGCAAGCCAAGCGGGCTGATTAGTTTTGGCGGTATTTATCCGCATTCCAGCGATTACATGGACGATATCGACTTTGTCGTAGGGCTTGGGCTGCGGGGGTTGAAATTCCATGCGGAATACCAGAATTTCGTACTGGACGACGACCACATGCTGAGGGTATACGACTACGCCCTGAGCAAAGGTTTGGTATTGCTGCACCACGCCGGCTTCGACCCGGGCTACCCGCCGCCATTTAAAAGCTCGCCGCAACAGTTCGCGCGCGTCGCCAAGGCAATGGGCGGCGGCGTCATCATTGCCGCCCACCTGGGCGGGCACGACCAATGGGACGACGTTGAGCGCCATTTAGTAGGAAGCGGCATATATCTTGACACGTCGATGGGGTTCGAGTTCTTCCCTCGCGATCAATTTTTACGCATCGTAAAAACACACGGCGCGGACAAAATCCTGTTCGGCTCGGACGCCCCTTGGAGCAACGCTGGTAAAGAGATCGCCAACCTTAGAGCCATGCCCCTCGGCGCAGACGAAATCGACGCCATATTGGGCGGCAATGCCGCTAGGATACTGAGCCTATAACCGCAGCCACGCATATAATATATGTTTTGCGAATATAGGGCGCGATATATATCAACTTCGTTGCGAACGTCAACTTTGTTGCAAACGTCAACTTTGTTGCGAACATCAATTTCATTACGAACGTCAACTTTGTTGATGTGGACATCGCGCCCTATGAATGGCTATCCAAATGTCTATCCATTTTACGTTATATACTGCGCAGGCACTTGAGGCTTTCCCTCGCGCATTCGATGGACGTCATCCCCTCGGTCGGCATGTCCTGCTCGACGACGAGCCACTGTGCGCCCGCATCGACGCTCGCCTGCACCAGGGCAGGGATGTCCTGCATGCCCGCGCCCAGATGCCGGAAGCGGAACGTCGAGTTTCGCCTTGGCGTGTCGGCGCCCGAGCTGTCGCCTTCCATATAATAGTCTTTTAAATGCACAACAGGGGCGCGCCCCGCGTACTTCCTAACATACGCAGCCGGATCGAGACCGGCCACTTTGGCCCAGCATGTATCGATTTGGGTTTGCAACAAATCGGCTGGCACGGCTTTGTACAACAGGTCCAGCGCGTACTCCCCGTTGGATTTCGCGAATTCGAATTCGTGGTTGTGGTATAGCAGCGTCATGCCTTTCTTTTTCGCAACCTCACCAATCTTTTTAATACCGGCGATCGCCTCGTCATATTTTTCCGCGCCGATCCGGTAATGCTCGGCGAGGTGCGGTATAGCCACCCACGAGCAGCCTATCGCGGCATAGCTACCCAGCACGGCGTCGGGGTTCGCGATCATCTCGTCGTAGGCCACATGGGCGGATATCGCTTTCATGCCATAATCGTCCAGTGCCTGCCTGACTTCATATGAGCTGTAGCCGTACAAGCCGGCCAGTTCTATTCCGTCGTAGCCCATATCTTTCACCTGGCGCAAAACGCCAATCGGGTCGCGCGTTATCTCGTCGCGCACCGAATACACCTGCAGCGCTATAGGTAACATAAAATCCTCCCTCATATAATAGTAGTACAAACTAATGTATGTAACATAATTAATTTATATAACTATTTCCCGCAACATGCAAGGCTGTCTGTCTAAAAATACGAAAGCGCGGACGACCGGGGGCGGTCGTCCCTACGATTGCCTACGTTATTGCCCGTGTAGGGACGGCCGCCCCGGCCATCCGCGCCCAGTCGTCCCTACGATAGCCCGCGTTATTGCCCACGCTGGGGCATGCAGCCGTCCGCGCCCGGTCGTCCCTACGATTACTTGAATTCGCCCCAATTCTCGCTCAGCAGCGCCGATTTGCCCGTAAAATCGATTTGGTAACGTATTGCGTGATGATCTTTAATCAACATGCCATCAGTGAGGCGGACTTCCAGAATGCAGCAATTTTTATCTTGTTCATTGTTTGCGTGGTCATACCACGCAGCAAACGCCTCGCGCAGCTTTGACCTAATATCGGCGTTCTTTGGATCCAGCACCCATCCGAGGTTCCGGCCAATGCCATGCCCTGAGAACCAGTCGACGGCGCACACGGCTACATCCGGATGCGACTCAATTTGCCTTATTTTATTTGAGAGCGCATTCGTGCTGACATAAAAGGCGCCATCCTCATAATATGCGTCCACCATGCGGTTATACAAGCGCTCACCGTCAGATGTCGCTATTGCGATTAAACTGTCCTTGCCAAACCGCTCGGCCATTATGCTTATTGCATTTTCATAATTATTCATCATAAACCCTCCACCATTAAATTTTCATAATTTTATCAATTATAAGCTGACAACAGCGCGTCATATTAAAATTTTTCATTTTAACGAGTGCACCCCGATTTATACGACATGCAAAGCGATTTGGTGTATTATAATGTAATGAAATTAACCGTCGCAGCTATGCATTGCTGCGGTGTGGCGATGAGGCAGTGTGGTTATGTGGCAATGCATTAAATTATTATATAAAAGAGGGTTTATGTCTATCGCATTGATTTTGGCATTCGCTTCGTTAGTCTGGGCTGTGGCGATAATGCTATGTCCCGCTGTACCTGTGCATGCCGCCGGAGGTTCGCAATTTTCCGAACAGCTTAAATACAACGCAGTATCTGTTCCGTCATCTTGGGCGACAGAGGAGATTGCGCTTGCGCGGGAAGCGGGGCTGGTAACAGACAGCGCGGCGCGCAACTACGCGGGGGCCATAACGCGGGAGCAGTTTTGCGAGTTGCTGGTGAGGCTGTATGACAAGCTGGTGGGTGGCGCCACCGCGAGCACGACAGGTTCGGGCGCGGCGGGCGCGGGTATGGTGGGCGCGGACGCGGCGGGCGCGGGCGCGGCGCTTGTCGGCGGGGCGAGCCCGTTTGCGGACACCGATAACCCCGCCGTCGTCAGGGCGCACGGGCTAGGGCTGGTCAGCGGCGTGTCGACGGGCGTGTTCGACCCCAACAGGGAGATAACTAGGCAGGAGATATGCGCGATGCTTGTGCGGTGCATAGATAAGGCCGTGCAGGGCGCGGACATATCATCTTATAAAGTCAGCGCTTTCTCCGACGGTGAAAAAATTGACGCCTGGGCCAGGCCATTCGTATACTACGCATACGATCATAAAATAATGTCCGGCATGTCGGAGGGCGCCGTCACAATCGCCCCGCTGGACAATGTGACGTGCGAGCAGGCGATTGTGCTGGTATACCGCGCACACCTCGGAAAATATGCGGCTGGGGCAACGGCAGCGTCCGGGGCTGAGGCTGGGGCAACGGCTACGGCCGGGGCTGTGGTCAGAGTCGCGCCATTCGAATTTGCCGACGGGCATGCCGATACGATCACCACGGCGATGGAGAGGGGCGAGAGCCTCTTTCAGAACAGCCGGCACATCGACCTGCAGCGCCTCGGGGCCTACAATGCGCCTGTCCAGGTCTTCGCCATATGGTGCGCGGACAAATATGTGGCCGACGCTTATAAATACGCCAATTCGGCCATTGATTTTTTTGAGGGCGAGTTGGCGGCGCACAGCGACATTATAGAGTTGGCGCTGTCGCTGGATGACATTGAGCGAAACGCGCGGAACGGGAAAATCAGTGCGATCCTGGCGCTGGAAGGCGGCGAGCCGCTGGACGGCAAGCTTGATAACCTCGACCATTTTTACAACAGGGGCGTCAGGCTCATCACGCTCACATGGAACCGGGAAAACGAGCTGGGGTACGGCGTCGGCTCGACGGCTAACGCAGACAAGGGGCTAAAGCCCTTCGGGGTGGATTGCGTAAAGAGGATGAACGAACTCGGCATGATTATCGACGTTTCGCACCTCAACGACGCGGGGTTCTGGGACGTGGACAGGCTGAGCGCGAAGCCATACATGGCCAGCCATTCCAACGCCCGCTCCGTCACGGCGCACGCCCGCAACCTGAGCGACGCCCAAATAAAGGCGCTGGTCAATAAAGGCGGCATCATCGGGCTGAACATGTACCCCGGGTTTTTGGCGGAGCCCGGCGACATCGCAAATATCGACAGCATTAAAGGGCATATCGAACGTTTTATTACGCTGGGCGCCGGCGACAACCTGGGCCTGGGCTCCGATTTCGACGGTATATCCGCGCCGCCTGTCGGCATTAAAGACGTATCCTCGTTAAAAACGCTGGAGGGCACGATTGCCGATGCGTTCGGCAATGATGTGGCTGCAAAAATTATGTCTGACAACTACTACGCGTTTTTCAAGCGCTTTTTTGGCTGATACGCAAAGGTATAGTTTTTATTTACATTAATATGCATATTTGAAAGGATCCGCACGCCGTGAAAAATGTTTTGATACCTGAATGGATTGGTGAGGAAGGCGAAAAGATGCTTCATGGGCGCGTCAATGTTTTGCGCTGCGACGGCGTGGACGAGTTGTCGTTATGCGCCGCAGTGGCGGAAGCGGATGGCATCGTGCTACGCTCGCGGGCGCGCATAACAGAAGCTGTGCTAAAAAGCGCGCCTCGCCTGCGTGTGGTTTCGCGCACGGGCGTCGGTATTGACAATATAGATGTAGAAGCCTGCACGCGCCACGGCGTCATGGTCTGCTATCTGCCGGGCATGAACGCCTACGCGGTTGCAGAGCATGCGATGGCCCTCATGCTGGCGCTGCTCAAATGCCTGCCGGCCATGGATCGCGCCATGCGAAGCATACGCGGCGGCGGCGAGGGCACTGGAGAGGGCAGCGGCAGCGGCGGCGGCTGGGACATCCGCCTCAAAAATCTACCGCAAGACACCTACGGAAAAGTGCTTGGCATATTAGGGCTCGGTCGCATCGGACGCGAGGTGGCGGATCGGGCCCGCGTGTTCGGGATGAAGACCATAGGCTACGATCCGTATGTGAAGCAGATAGACGGCGTCGAGTGGATGGAACCGGACGAGGTCGTCGCAAGCGCGGACGTATTGACGCTGCACCTTCCGGAATCGGAGCAAACGCGCCGTTTCATGGACGGCGGGCGCATAGCGCGCATGAAGCCCACGGCGTACTTGATAAACACCAGTCGGGGGGGCGTCGTCGATCAGGCCGCCCTGGCTCAGGCGCTAAAAGAGGGGCGCATCGCGGGCGCGGCGCTCGATGTGTACGAGGACGAGCCGCCGGCGGCGGGCGACGCGCTGCTCGCGCTGGACAATGTCATCCTGACGCCGCATGTAGCGGCCCTCACCGAGCAGTGCGGCGCCGCGATGATGCGCGAGGCGGTGTGGTTGTTGTTGGCCGCCCTGGACGGCGAGGCCGTTCCGCCGATGTATATAGCCAACGCGGCAGCGTTTACATAATGCAACCGGCGCGATGAGGACACCGCGCCCTACGAAAATCGACGCGATGAGGACTTCACGCCCTACGAAAATCGACGCGATGAGGACATCGCGCCCTACTAAAATCGTTGCATCTTGGACTTCGCGCCCTACGAAAATCCGCGCGATTTGGAAGCCGTGCCCTACGAAAATCGACGCGACTTGGACACCGCGCTGGAAGTACATAAATCAACAATATAATCGAAACATAATAAATATCGATGAGGGGTTAAAAGAGAGGCTGATTATTATGAAGTACATGGTGAATGTCAATGACAAAACGGCGGACGTGGATGCGCGTTCACTGCGCGACCATGTGAAGGACAGGGAAAAGACGGTGCTGCGGGACACATATTACCTGATAGAGCAGGGTATCGCGCCGTCGCGCACGCTGACGATGGGGCAGACCGTCATCTACCCGACCGGCTCCACGACGGGCCACAGCCACGACGACATGGAAGAAGTGTATTACGTCATTTCGGGAGAGGGCGAAATGGTCGTGGGCGAAGATCGCTACCCCGTGCGAGCGGGCGACGCCCTCTATGTGCCGCCCGGCGAGTTCCATACGACGTTCCAAAAAGGCAACCTGCCGCTGACCGTCGTGTGGGTGACGGCAAAACTGGAAAACAAATAATAAAGTCTAAACAACGAGCAATATCCTATTGAGAAAAAATCGGGAGGATTGGCTAATGACCATGTATCCATTTTATATAGCCGGAGATGCAACAATGGAGGGCGACGGGAAAATATCCGTTGTGGATCCGGCCACTGGGGAGGCGTTCGCCACTGTCCCCGCCGCGTCCCGGGAGCAGACGGAACAAGCCGTCGCAGCCGCGCACGGCGCATTCCCCGCATGGGCGGGCGCGTCGCCCTTTGAGCGGGGCAAGCTGCTGCGGTCAGACGCAATCAACGTGCGCTCCGCCGCCGGGGACATCGCGGCGCTGATGACGCGCGAGCAGGGCAAGCCGCTCCCGGAGGCGCTTGGCGAGGTACACAAGGGCGCGGAAATCCTGGACTATTACGCCGCCGAGGGCGAGCGGGTGTACGGGCGCGTCATCGCGGCGCCGGACGGGGCTTCGTACCGCAGCGAAGTGATCTACCAGCCCATAGGCGTCGCCGCAGCCATATCACCGTGGAACTACCCGATAGAGCTGCTGGCTTGGAAGGCGGGCGGCGCTCTGGCCTCCGGTTGCACACTTGTAGCGAAGGTCCCCACCGAGACGCCTCTGTGCGCGCTGGCTTTCGCCCGTTGCATACTGGACGCCGGCGTCCCGGCGGGCGTTTTCTCCGCCATCGCTGGGGCGGGGCGCACTATAGGCGACATGCTGGTGCGCCACCCACAGGTGCGTAAAATTGCTTTTACGGGCTCGACGGCGGTCGGGCGCGATGTGGCGCTGGCCGCTGCGGCTTCATTTAAGAAAGTGTCGCTCGAATTAGGGGGCAGCCTGCCCATGCTTGTGTTCGGCGACTGCGATCTCGAAGCGGCGGTGAGCGGGGCGCTGCGGCGCTCGTTCCGCAACATGGGGCAGATATGCATCGCCGTCAACCGCATATACGTGCAGCGGGCGGTGTACGAAGAATTCCTGGTGAGGCTGGGCAGAGCGGCGGAGGGGCTGGTGATCGGCAACGGGTTCGACGAGGGCGTCGACCTTGGGCCAATGTGCACCGCGCGCGGGCTCGCCGTGGTGCAGGAGCATGTGCGCGACGCCGTCGAAAAGGGCGCGCGGCTCGTCACGGGCGGGGCGGCGCCGGAGGGCGCAGCATTCGAAAAGGGCCTGTTCTACAAGCCGACGGTACTGGCCGACGCCACGCCGAGCATGAAGGTGATGGCGGAGGAAACGTTCGGACCGGTCGTGGGCGTCGCCCCATTCGAAACGGCGGACGAAGCGGTGGCGATGGCCAACGACACGCCATACGGGTTGGCTTCCATCGTATATACGAGCAGCCTGGCCACCGCCCACAAAACCGCCATGGAAATACGCGCAGGAAATGTGTCCATCAACAACCCCGACCCGGGCGTACTCAACGCCCCATACGGGGGCTGGCAGGAGTCGGGCATCGGCTGCGAGCACGGCCCGGAGGGCCTGATGGAGTACCTGCGCATAAAACACATAAGGACACGGTATATATAAGGATTATAAACTATGCTATATATTGGGATAGACTTGGGCACGACGTCCGTTAAAATGCTGCTCGTCGATGAGGGAGGCGATATCCGCCGTACGGTATCGGTGGACTACCCGCTCGATATCAACGACGCGGGGTGGTCGCAGCAAAACCCGGGCGACTGGTGGGACGGGGTCGTCACTGGGATGGGTGAGCTGATGCGCGGCGTCAGCGACGCGGCAGAGGTGCGCGCACTGGCGTTCAGTGGGCAGATGCACGGGCTCGTCATATTGGACGCGGACGATGAGGTGATCCGCCCCGCCATTTTGTGGAACGACCAGCGCACCGCAAAGCAGTGCGACGCCCTGAACAACGGTATTGGCCGCCGGACGCTCATCGACAACACAGCCAATGTCGCACTGACGGGCTTCACCGCCCCCAAAATACTGTGGGTGAATGAAAATGAGCCCGAAAATTTCGCCCGCATAAACAAAATTATGCTGCCCAAGGACTATATCGCCTACAGGCTCACGGGCATATTCGCGACCGATTATTCGGACGCTGCCGGTACGCTGCTGCTAGACGTCAAGCGGCGCGAGTGGTCGCCTTTCATGCTGGAAGCCGCCGGGGTGAAGAGGGAGCAGTTACCGGCGCTCTACAACAGCTTCGATTGCGTCGGGACATTAACGGAGGGCGCCGCGCGCGCCCTTGGCCTTAGCACAGAAACAAAGGTCGTGATCGGCGGCGGCGACCAGGCGGTCGGCGCGGTCGGCGCAGGGACAGTCATCGGCGGCATGTGCTCGGTTTCGCTGGGGACCGCCGGTGTCGTGCTCGTAGCGGGCGACGTGTTCCAGGTGGACTACTCGGACGCCGCGCTCCACTCGTTCTGCCACGCCAACGGGCAATATTACATGATGGGCGTCACCCTGGCCGCCGGCGGCTCCAACGAGTGGTGGGTGGAGGGCATCCTTGGGACAGACGACTATGGGGCGGAGCAAGAGGACATTTCAATTTCGACGCTTGGGGACAACAAGGTTTTTTACCTACCATATATAACCGGGGAGCGGACACCGCACAACGACCCGTATGCGCGCGGCGCGTTCGTCGGCATGAGCAGCGCCACGCGGCGCGCGGACATGACACAGGCCGTGATGGAGGGCGTGGCGTTCAGCCTGCGGGATTCGCTAGAGGTGGCGCGGCGGCTGGGCGCCGACGTGAAGACCGCCCGAATCATCAGCGGCGGCGCCAAGAGCGCGTTGTGGTGCCAAATTATAGCCAATGTGTTCGGCGTAGACGTGGAGCGGATCAACAGCCAGGAAGGCTCCGCCCTGGGCGCCGCCATCCTCGCGATGGTCGGCGACGGCGCGTTCGCCACGGTGGAAGAAGCCTGTGGGACGCTCATTTCCGTGACCGACCGGTTCGCGCCGGACCCGGCGGCGGTAGCGAAATACAATGATAAATATAAAGTGTTCCGGCAGTTGTACCAAGATTTGAAATCCACATATAAAATGATGAAAGCAGATTAATTGTCCGCCGCGCCACCCGCCGTACCACCCGCTACTCCACCCGTCGCGCCGCTTGCGGTTTCGCCCGCCGTACCACCCGCTGCGCCACATTAATCCGCGCCACCCGCCGCAGCTCCGCCCACCGCCGCAGCTTCGGTTAACGGCTGTATCCATTTGTACTTTACGAAATGCCACAGGCACAGCACGGTCTTGGGCGCGTTTTCGCTCAATACCATCACGGCGTAGACCAACGGGAACGAAAGGTTGAACACGAACGCGGCTAGAAATGTGACCGGCAGCCCAATTACCAGCAGGCAGGCGATGTCGATGACCGTGCCGGTTTTTGTGTCGCCGCCCGCCCGGAATATGCCGACAATGGTGATGTACGGCACAAGCTTCACGAACGCGCACAGCGCGTTGACCATAATTACGTCGGAGGCGGTCGCCTTCACTTCGGGCGCCACATTAAACAGCGACGTGATGGGCGCGCGCAGCAATACAATCATTATGCCCGTCAGCACTGTCAGGCCGAACACAAGCGCGACATACCTTTTCGAATCCAGTTTAGCCTTCTCCATCTCGTGCGCGCCCACGCTCTTTCCGACTATCACGGCGCAGGCGTGGCACACCCCGGCATAGAACACGAACGAGATGCCCTGGATGGTGTTTGCGATCGAGAGCGACGAGTAGTTGCCCGTGCCCAGGCGGCCAAACATCATGTGGTAGCCCATCGTGCCCAGCGCCCACAGCACTTCGTTCAGCACGACAGGCATACTGATGCGGATGAACTTCCAAGCGTCTGCCCTCCCAAACGCAAAAACCGTGCGCGGCGGCGCGGCGATTATGTTCCGCTGGACAACCGATATGGCGAGCAGCATGACCGGGGACGCTATCATGGACACCAACGTGGCGATTGCCGCGCCGCGCAGCCCCAGTTCCGGAAAACCGAGCTTGCCGAATATCAGCACATAGTTGAGCGCGACGTTGATGCCGACGCTAATCATGCTTACGGCCATGGGCAGCTTCACGGATTCCGTGGAACGCAGCACTGTCGTGAATGTCATGCCCATGCTGGAAAATATGAACCCGCACGCCAAAATGGACAGGTACATCGAGCCTTCCGCAATGACCAGCGCGTCGTCCGTGAACAGCGCCAGTATAGCGCGCGGCGCAAACAGGGCGGGCAGCGCGTATACCAGCGATATGAGCAGCGTAAAAATGAACAGCATCCCATACGTCCGCCGGATGCCGCCCATGTCCTTGACGCCCCAGTACTGCGCGACAAACACCGCCCCGCCCGATGAAAAGCCGAACAGCATCAAATTGAAAAAGAACATCCACTGTCCGGCCATGCCCACCGACGCAAGCGCGGTCTCGCCCAATTGGCCGACCATGATAGAATCCACCATCGACCCCGAGGACATCAGCAGGTTCTGCAGCGCGACCGGCAGCGCGAGGCGCAGCGTCGCCGCCCAAAAAGCCCTATCAGAAAAAAAGCCTTTCTTCACCATATCAGCGGCTCCGCCAGTCCCTTTCGGCGTGCAGCATCAGCGACTCCGCCAGCTTCTGCTCCATTTCTGGGAACTGGAAATACAGCCCGTCAGGCCCTATTTCCTTTATGATTTTATCGGCGGCCTCAATCGAGCCTTCAGGGCCATATTCCGCAAGGCTCAGCCACAGCCCCTTGCCGCCCCTCCTTATCTTCCTGTACAGATCGAACCATCTTTCATTCGCGGCCTTGATGCTGCTCGGCCCGGCAGGCGGCGTCCATTGAATGGCGCCCAGCCTTTCCATCTTCAATAGCGAATCCAGATGCACGATGCATTCCACCCCGTCCAAGTGAAAAAGGATATTGTCCAGGCCTTCGCACTGTGCGACAAGATACGGCAAAACAAATTCGTCGAAATGCTCCGGCGATATCAGCGCGGAAAAATCTACCTGTATCTTTGCCGACTTGCCGCTCCCGTAAACGTTATACGGCCCGTAAGCCGAGCTGCCGTCCGGCTTTTTTATCAGTTCATATATTTCATTGAAGCACGCCGCATATACATCGTTTATTTGCGCCAGCGCCTTCTTCACCTCGTCGGGATAATCATACAAATCGAAACAGAAGCGGTTCGGGCCGCGCATTGCGGAGAGGATATCGACATTTTCTACCAGATCGGGCTGGCCCACTATAATATCCGTGCCGGACGCAAGCTCGACGCACCTGCGGATCATGCCCAAATGCTTCTTCCACCATTCGTTTTTAGGATCGTACTTGAGTTCGAGCCCGTCGTAGCTATCGATACATACGGAAAACCATACCGTCTCCTCCGTGAAAACAGGCTCGGAACCAATATAGATAGCCAGCGAGCCCGGCCCCAGGAAAGCCCCGGATTGGGGATAGGATTCGGCAAGGAAATCGATCTTGTCGTAACGGTTCATCATCCGGGGGTACCGCTTGTCCATGTTTGTGTAGCGTTCGACCAGGCTATCGATCGGCGGCTCCTCCATTAATTCATACAGCCCGCGCCCCTTTTCCCTAATTGAACGCAGACTCATGAGCGGCCGATCCGTTTTCCCCCCGTGCAACCAAGCATCGTACCGCTGTTTCGTCTCCAGCCAATTGTCCTTAAAATTGATCATCGCAATACCTCATAAATATAATATCCCCGCCGCCCCAAGCGAAAATCGCGGAGCGGCGGGGATGCATCATTGTATATATGTGGCGCCTTTTTTCGTTCTTTTTTCGGCGGTGAAAAAAGAACACTCCCCGTTATGGCTTGAAGTTTTCCTTAAAGCTCTCGTAATCGGCCACCTGCTGCGCCATCAAAGCTGCTGTCTCTTCTTCGGCGGCCTTCCCGCCCTGGGCATAGAACAGGTCTACGAAGACATCAAAGTCCTCGAGCGGGCGCTGCCCGGATACTATGCCCCATATATATTCGTCGCGGATCCTTTCAAGCTCTGTCGCGTATTCGTTCCAGACAGGCCGATCCGTCGTCTTGACATAACAGATGCGATTCATGTCGTTTTGCACAAGCTCCGTGCCGCGCGCGAACTTGGCCGCTACTTCCGGCGTATTCGTGATATTGTACTCGTCCTTGCGGTTAACGAATGTGTCGAACAGGTTCCTGCCGATATTTTGCGCGGTGTTTTCGTCGCCCGTCAGAATCTGTACATATATGCCGTTGTCATGTGTGTAATGCTCGCCCTCAAAGCCATACCTGCGTACCAGATAGTCCTCGGGGCCGGTCAGCGCATCGAAGAACGCGTATATCCTTTCGGGATCCTGCGCCCTGTCGGTTATGCTGAACGCGCACCATGCCTCCGGGCTGATGGAGTTGTCGGACTCGGTGCCAAACCCGTTCGGGTACGGCTCGATGCTGACATACTCGCCATTGGGGTTGTTCTCCTTAAAAGACTTCACGCTGCCATCCTCCGGGTTGAGCCAGGCGATCCAGCGGTATGTGGAGCCGAACGTGCCCTCGACGAAGGACTCTGTGAAGTTCAAGTCCCTGACCACGATGTTCGGATCGATGACGCCTTCATTATACAGCTCCTGGATGAGTTTGAGCGCATCCTTCATTTCGGGCTGAACCGCGCCGTATCCGACGGAGCCGTCCGGCAGGAAAATGAAGTTGTCCGGTATGCAGTTGTAGTACGACCAGAACGGTTTCAAGCTGCGCAGCTCCAGCCCCGCGCCGGCAAACCCGTACGCCCCGGCGCCGCCGTGTGGGTTGTTTTCGTTCATCATGCGCAGCGCTTCCACATACTCGTCAAACGTTTCGGGAATCCCGAGCCCCACATGATCGAGCCAGTCTTTGCGTATCAGGTTGATCATATGCCCCGGTTCGCCCACGTCGCCGGGAATGGCGTACAGGCTGCCATCCGGCTCCGCCGCGTAAAACAGCGAATCGGGCGACACTTTGTCATAGTAATCTTTAATGTTCGGGTATTTCCAATAATAATCGGACACGTCGACCAACAGCCCGGCGTCGCGCCATTGGTTGTACTCCCGGGTCCATCCGGTCTGGAACCAGATCACGTCCGGGCGCTGGGTCGCGTCCGCCATCAGCAGGTTGATCTTTGCCTGGGCGTCGCTGTTGTCCGGGATGATGATCATGTTGATTTTGACATTGTATTTCTCTTCGAAAAACTTCTGAATCCTGCTATCGCTCTCTACATGCCCCCTGCGGACCGCCACGCTGAACTCGTAGGGCTCTTCCCCTGACGCCCCGCCTGCGTCTGCGACCGCAGCGGCGGCTGTCGTGGCACTGGCCGCCGCAGCAGTCGTCGTTGCCCCGCCGGCGGCTGCCGTGGTCGCCTCCGCCGCAGCCGCAGCCGTAGTCGCCTCTGCGGCAGCCGCAGCCGTCGTAGCCGCTGCAGCCGTGGTCGCGGCAGTGGTAGCTGCGCCCCCGCCTCCGCCTCCACATGCCGAAAGCAGCAGCAATGCCGCAAGCAGCCCGACGGCCATCTTAAATAGTGACGTTTTTTTCATGCTGATTCTCCTTTTCGCGTTTACATTATTATTTTGCATATTATTGGTGTCAACCCTTTATGGAACCTATCATAACGCCTTTCACGAAATATCTTTGCAAGAACGGGTATACAATCAAAATCGGCGTGGTCGTCACAATGATCGACGCGGCTTTGATGGTGTTTTCGCTGACTGTCAGGTCTTGCGCCAACTGCACCCCGCTGTCGCGCAAGGCCTGCGACGTGTTCATGAGCAGGTTGCGCAGTTCCGCCTGCATGGACCATTTGGACTTCGATGTAATGTACAGGACGGTGCTGAAGTAGTCGTTCCAATACATGACGGCTGTGAAGAGGGCTATAGTCGCCACAGTGGCCATTGACAGGGGGATTATTATGCGGAAGAAGATGAAAACATCGTTTGCGCCGTCTATTTTAGCCGACTCCTCCAGGCTGGAGGGCAGCGAAGCGAAAAAGCTCCGCATGATTATTATGTTGAACGCGCCAGCCAAACCGGGGAGTATCAGCGCGAACAGCGTATCGAGCATCTTGAGGTCCCTGATGAGCATGTAGTTTGGGATCATGCCGCCATTGAACAGCATCGTGAACACGATAAAAAACATAAATATCGCATTGCCGCGCAAATGCAGCTTTGACAGGGGGTAAGCCAGCATCGCGGTAATCAGCGTCCCTGCCGCAGTCCCCGTAATCGTCACTATCAGGGAGACGCGGAACCCATTCATAATGCCCCTGCTCCGCAAAACGGTCTGATATGTAGATAGCGTGAACTGCTTGGGCCACAAAAAGACCCCGCCCGCAGCCGCCGTGTGCACATTGCTAAGCGACATCATGAGCTGATGCCAAAACGGATAGAGCATCATCAGCGAAAGCAGCGCGAACAATACGTAATTGAATACATTGAATGTTTTTTCTAACGGGGACTGTTGGATCCTCCGAAACGAGCTAACGGACGACTTAATGTCCGTGCTAAAATCCGTTCTCACACCGTTATCCATATTATTACCATATCCCCCTCTCGCCAAGGGCTTTCACCAGGGTGTTGGAACCTGCGATCAAAATCAACGCGACCAAGGACTTGAACATCCCTGCCGCCGCGCTGAACGAATAGTTGGTTTCTACGATACCTTTGCGGTACACGAACGTGTCGATGATATCGCCCACCTCGTAAACCAAGGGGTTGTAAAGCATGAACACTTGGTCGAACCCGGCGTTGAGGATATTCCCCAGGTTTAATATGAACACCACGACGATCGTGGGCCTGATTGCTGGGAGTGTAATGTAAATGACTTGCTTGAACCGGTTGGCGCCGTCGATTATCGCGGCTTCGTATTGTTCTTCGTCCACTGCGGATATAGAAGCGAAATAGATTATCGTCCCCCAGCCCATGGATTTATATATGTCTGAAACCACCAGCGTGGGGACAAACAGTTTTCGGCTGGTGAGGAAGTCGATCTTCGTCCCGCCGAACAAAGCGATTATTTCGTTGATGAAGCCGGTGCTCGGGTTCAGGAACGACATAATGACGCCCGCCATTATGACCCAGGAGATGAAGTGCGGCAAATATAGGACTGTCTGCACTACCCTCTTATATGTGACGCTGCGGAACTCGTTAATCAGTAGCGCTAGGATGATGGGGATGGGGAATCCGACGACAAGCTTGGAAATGCTGATGGTCAGCGTGTTGCGTAGGACAAGGGGGAACGAGAATGTCAAAAATAGTTTGTTGAATTGATCAAGCCCTACCCAAGGGCTCGCTTTGGGGTTAAACGGGTTGTAGTCCTGAAATGCTATCCGAAGGCCGTACATCGGCGCGTACCTGAACAATATGAAGTAAGCGATCCCAGGTATCATCAGCAAGTACAGCCATCTGTCGCGGAGTATGTCCTTGAAAAGTTTTTTGAAATATGGTTTTTTGCGACCGCCGGGACTTGCAACAATGTCGGTCAACTTAAAACACTCCCTTCAAATACATTTGTTAGTTGACAGTTATCATTTTAAAAGCAGCTTGCGGCCAAAATCGTAATAACGGTATAGCCCGTTTAAAATCCTTTATGCCTGTGTTAAAACGTTTTATTTCGCATAAGTATTTCAAATATGCGGAGTATTGTCAATATATTTGTTCAATATGTGTAACAAAAGAACATTAGTTAATACATAAAATTTATGTTATGTTATAATATTACATTGTGCGATTGCGCGGCATTTTCATTCGGCGGCAGTAATGGCGATGGAGAAGATTAAGATAATAGATAATTGAAAACTCAGCTACGAGACGCATGGAGGAACAGGTTGAGGAACAAGTTTATGGGGAGGGACGCATTTATTGAGGCCTACAATCAAAGATGTCGCCAAACGCGCCGGGGTTTCGGCAACTACGGTGTCCATGGTCCTAAACGACCCGGACAATTCCATATCCGAGCGGACCCGCAAAATGGTCATTCGCGCTGTACAGGAGCTAAATTACCGCCCCAACCGCCTCGCCGTCAGTTTGGTGACAAAAAAGACAAATATCATAGGTCTGGTTTTCCCGGTGGACATAAACTCGTTCCAGGAAACGTTTTTGAACCACATACAAGAAGAAGCGTCCGCGCGCGGCTATACGATCATTTTCAGCACGGCCAATGAAGATGCGGACCGCACCATCCTCCAGCTTTGCGACTTTACCGATCGCGGCGTCGATGGAATCATTCTTGCACAATCGTCGTTCAAAGACCCTGCCGGCACCGACGCCTGTCTCAAAGCCATCGCGGGCCTGAACACGCCGATTGTTCTTGTGGACCGCGTACCGGAGGACTGCGCGTTCGACATGATAAAAATCAATGACTATCGCGGCGGCTATGACGCCATAAAATATCTATTGGATCTTGGGCACCGGAAAATCGGCATTATAACGGGGCCGATGTACATAAACAACTGTGTTAACAGGCTTGCCGGATGCAGGGGCGCGCTGGAAGACGCGGGTATCCCATTTTACGATGCCTTTGTATTTGAAGGCGCGTTTGACATACC
Organism: Oscillospiraceae bacterium; assembly: GCA_009777515.1. Taxonomy (GTDB): domain Bacteria; phylum Bacillota; class Clostridia; order WRLR01; family WRLR01; genus WRLR01. The sequence continues at coordinate 39,559 of WRLR01000002.1, forward strand.
TAGCGGCGCTGCCGCCCTGCCATATTTGCTTGGTCAAAATATCACAGCGGTTTTCGCGTTCAACGACATGACCGCATATGGGGTATATAAGGAAGCCAGGAAGTATAATCTATCTATTCCTACGGATCTATCGGTAATAGGCTTTGACGATATGTTTTTTTCGGACATCATCTATCCGCCGCTGACTACGGTCGAGTTCCCTTTTAAAAAAATGGCAGTCGCTGCGGTCGAGCGCCTGATCCTGCGGATAAACGGAGCGGCGCAGGCGACGGGGGAGGGGGGGAGGCAAGGGCAAGGGCAAGGGTTGAGGCAGGAAGTGGCGCCGGGGACGGGGACGGGACAAGGGCAGAGTATAGGGCGAGAAGTCATGATGTTCGATCCGATCATAAAAGTGCGGGGCAGTACCCGCCGTTTATAAATCCATCATTATTTTCATTATTTTTTCATCATATTATAGAGGCGATTGTAAAAGCCGGTATTTTACGGGCGAACACTGTTCGCTCCTACAACATTTTGTATATATGCAAAATTGACTGCCCATATGTAGGGACGCACATCGTGCGTCCGCAACTTTTACAATCGCCTATCATATTCTACTAATGGGGGCCGGAAAGTATAAGCAGCCCTTTTTTTTATCTATTATGAACAAAAATATATATAATGAATTTATTTTGCGAAACTTGTTAATTTCTATAAAAAAGCATAGAATATAACGTGAACAATAATGAAAAGGGCAGGACGCGGGCGCAACGCCATGCATGTTTTCATGACTATTTGCGCCTGGTCAAGGCAAAGCGTTTATCATATCTCAGAGCAAAATATAGATTAAATGGTTTATTAACATCAGGATGGCGGGCGCCAGGGGGGCATATGATCGTGAATAATCACAAAATCGAGAAAGCGATAAAATCATTACTGGCTTGGACACTAAGCATTGCTATTATGCTCGGTTTACTGGGCGGCGCCGGCGTGGCGCCCGCGTACGCGGACGTGGGCGAGGTTTTCACGTATATGGACGTCGACTACAGGATATTGAGCGAGTCCGGCTCGACAGGGACGGTGCAAGTTGGAAACAACGCAAGGTCAATATCGATGGATATAACGTCCGTGACCATTCCGCAGACAGTCACATACGCGGGAAAAAATTATACGGTGACCGCAATAGGCAACACGGCGTTTTATTATTGCTCAAATTTGGAAAATATTGAAATACCGGACAGCGTTACCTCAATAGGGAGCTACGCGTTTACCGGTTGCACTAATTTAAAGAACATAGTAATCCCGGAAGGCATCACATCGATAAGCTATTATACGTTTAGCGGTTGCAGGAGCCTAACAAGCGTCGTATTACCGCAAAGCGTCACGTCCATTGGAGGCGTAGCGTTCAATGGATGCAGTGCCCTTACGGATATTACAATCCCCAGCGGCGTTACATATATCGGCGAATCCGCGTTCCTTGACTGCTTAGTCCTAAAAAACCTGGAAATCCCCAACACTGTTACATTCATTGGCGATGCCGCGTTCGGCAATTGCCGCGCCATGACGGATATCATTTTGCAAAGCGGCAACAATTACTACACGAGTGTGGGCGGAGTATTATATAACATTGATATAACCAAGATTATCAACTATCCCGCAGGCAGGGCGGGGACATCCTATGTTATTCCAAGTAGCGTCACATCTATTGGCAGTTCGGCGTTCAACGGTAGCCGCAACCTGGAGGCTATAGAAATCCCCGACAGCGTGACGACAATTGGCGTATCCGCGTTCCAATCCTGCGCCAGCCTGCAAAGCATAAAGATCCCCTATGGTTTTGAGTTTATAAACGATAATATGTTTTCCTCCTGCGCCAGCTTGACAAGCGTCGACATCCCGGAAACAGTCAAAGTAATAAACCGGTTCGCGTTCTCTAGCTGCAATAGCCTGACCAGTTTTGATATACCCAGCGGAGTTGAGACTATAGGTAACGCGGCTTTCTATTATTGCAATGGATTTACTAGCATGTATATCCCAAAAAATGTCACGACGATTGAAACATATGCATTTTGCGGCTGCCGCAGCCTCACCGAAGTTGTCTTCGAGTCGGCGACGCCGCCCATAGTCCGATCCAACGCGTTTTCCGAGCTAAGGGCCGGCACAAAGGCGATTGTTCCATATGGCTCGACGGAATACGGAGCGGAAGGCTCGATTTGGAATATGCTGGTCGTCGAATACGGCGAAGCGGACCCGTATACTGTTCATGCGTCCAGTGCGGTGGGCGCGGCGGGCGGCGAAGTTGATTTAACAGTGGCTCTTGTAAACAATCAAGGCATAAAAAGTATGGGGCTGAGCCTCGGGTACGACAGCAGCGCCTTGAAACTTGAAAGCATGTCGTCTGTTTGGGACGGCATGTCATATGTCCCTCCCGTCGATCCGGCCGCCAATCCTTTCAATGTGCAGTGGACCAGCGGCGCGGGTTTAGGCAATAGCGACAGCGGCGAGATTCTCAATTTGAAATTTTCAATTTTGCCCGGCACGGCGGACGGATCGTATCCGATAACCCTTTCATACGACCCTGCGGCAACGTTTGATGAAAACAATGCGCCGATTACACCGACGTTGATTAACGGAAGCGTGTATGCCGGGGACCCGGAGGGGCCCGTGCTCGGCGGCGTCGTGACGATTACTGGTATTACGCGATATGGCAACAGTCTCGTAGCCAACACTGCCGCTCTCACTGCGACTTTAAATGTCGAACCGGTCAATTTAACGTTTGTATGGAGACGCGACGGCGAAATAATTCCCGGCGCCACAGCTTCTATTTACGCAATACAACCGGCGGACATAGGAAAGTCGATCACAGCCACAGCTATGGCGGCGAACTGCTCCGGGAGCGTGACGTCCGGCGCGACCGAGCCGATAACTTTGGGGGTAATCGGCGCGCTGCCGAACTTTTCCGCGCTCGTGAGCTTTATGGACACGGAAACACAGGAAGTGGAGCTGTCCGATCTGATCACCGTTTACAGGCATGATAACGATATCCCGACATATGCCCTGAACGGGGAGGTCACGGGAAACGGCGCGTACGCCATTTCCGATCTTTCGTTTACAGCCGACGGACTCGCCGTAAAAGTGACGGAAGGGATAGAAGGCCAAACGGTCACTATCCCCTTGCGCATTAGCGGTTTTGCGTATTATGAGGACACGACCATCAACGTTGTTTTAACCTTGACCGAAAAAATTATGGCGAAAGTCGCCGTAACCACTCCGGGGAATATAGTTTATGGTTCCGTGCTCGAAGACCCCGTCGCATCCGTAAACGGGGACATTGGGCCGCACGATTTTGTTTTCCAATATGTAGGGACGCTGGCGGGCGGCGGTTCCACCGCGTATAACTCCGGCGACAAGCCTGTGGATCCCGGCACATATTACGCGATGGCGTCGCTTGAAAGCGAAACGCACGCGGGCAGCAGGGCTAGCGGCAGTTTTACGATATCGCGGAAAGAATTGGCATGGGACACCAATGGCATGGTTGCCTCAAAACCATATGACGGGAACACGAACGCGACGGTTGCTACACAGCCCGCTTTGAGCGGCTTGATCGAAGGCGACACGGTGAACGTGACCGTCGGTACGGTCGCCTACACGGATGCCGCAGAGGGAACGAACACTGTAACGGTCGCTGGGTACGGCATCAATGGCGCCCATATCTGGAAATACTACGCTCCGACTGTACAGCCGGAATTTACCGTGGGCGGGATCACGAAACCGTTGTTGCCTGCACCTGCGGCGCCGACGATGGCAAGCAAAACAATGACGAGCATAACGCTGAACGTTATTTCCGGCGCCGAATACCGGCTCGGCGCGGCAGGGGGAGGGGGAGGCGAAGAAGGCGGCGCCTGGCAGGCCTCGTCTTTATTCGAGGGGCTTACCCCGAATACGGCTTATACATTTTACGCGCGCCTCACAGAGACTTCCACGCACGCGGCGTCGCCGCCCAGCCCCGCAGGAGGGCCTTTCATGACCGACAAAGCCGAGTTGGGCGGCGTCGTGACGATCATCGGGGAAGCGGAATACGGCGAAACACTATCCGCCGATACTTCCGGGTTAACCATATTTCCGGAGGGCGCCGACATGGGCGTTCTGTCATATAGGTGGATGCGCAATGACGTTAACATCAGCGGGGCGAACGCATCGGAATATGTCCTCGCGGCTGCCGACATAGGGCGTACAATTTCCGTTGCTGTGACTGCGTCCAATTGCGATGGGAGCGTGATTTCCGCAGCGACCGACATGGTCACAGGAACGGCGCCGACTCCTGATCCGACACCTACGCCAACAGCAACACCGGAACCGACGCCGGAACCTACTCCGACGCCAACGCCAACAGCGACGCCAGAACCCACGCCCACTCCGATAGTAACGCCTGAACCTACGCCTGAACCTACACCTACTCCGATAGTAACGCCTGAACCTACGCCTGAACCTACACCTACTCCGACGCCAACACCGACACCGGTACCAACACCCACGCCGACACCGATTGTGACGCCGGAACCAACTCCGACGCCCACACCGACACCTATACCTACTCCGATACCTACGCCGGTGCCTACACCAACACCTACGCCGATGCCGACACCCACGCCAACATCGATTGTGACACCAGAACCTACTCCGACGCCTACACCAAGTCCTACACCAACGCCATCACCGACACCAACTCCAGTGCCTACACCAACGCCCACACCGATAGTGACGCCGGAACCTACACCAACGCCAACGCCGGTTCCTACACCCACACCCACACCGATTGTGACGCCGGAACCAACTCCGACGCCTACACCAACACCTATACCTACTCCAACACCTACGCCGGTACCCACACCAACACCGACTCCGGTTCCTACACCCACGCCCACACCAAGTCCTACACCGACGCCAACACCGATTGTGACGCCGGAACCGACTCCGACACCTACGCCTACACCAACACCATCACCGACGCCTACGCCGGTACCAACATCCACGCCGACACCAACTCCAACACCTACGCCGGTGCCCACACCAACACCTACACTCACACCAACGCCAACGCCGGTACCAACACCCACGCCGACACCTGCGCCAACACCGACTCCGGTTCCTACACCCACGCCCACACCAATTGTGACGCCAGAACCAACTCCGACGCCTACACCGACACCGACACCTATACCTACTCCGACACCTACACCGGTACCCACACCAACACCGACTCCGGTTCCTACACCCACGCCCACACCGATTGTGACACCGGAACCAACTCCGACGCCCACACCGACACCTATACCTACTCCGACACCTACGCCTACTCCTACGCCGGCACCAACACCCACGCCGACGTCTACGCCTGTACCAACACCAACGCCTACACCAACGCCTACACCGACTCCGGTTCCTACGCCCACGCCCACACCGATTGTGACGCCGGAACCAACTCCGACACCTACACCTATACCTACTCCGACACCTACACCGACTCCTACGCCGGCACCAACACCCACGCCGACGCCTACTCCTGTACCAACACCAACGCCTACACCGACGCCTACGCCGGTACCAACACCTACACCGACTCCGGTGCCAACACCCACGCCAACGCCGATTGTGACGCCGGAACCGACTCCGACGCCTACACCAATACCATCAGCGACGCCAACACCGGCGCCAACGCCAGTACCATCTCCTGATCCTACACCAGTACCGACACCTATTCCGACGCCAGATCCGACGCCGGATCCGATAACTACGCCCACACCCGAGCCAACGCCGGCGGAAACACCGTCACCGTCGCCATCACCATCTCCATCGCAATCTCCGTCACCATCGCCAGATACAACGACTTCGCCATCACCACTACCGTCGCTGTTGCCATCATCCTCGCCGCCGCCTCCCGAGCAGCGAATCACCGTAGGCACATCAACAGGACTAGGCGGCGCCGCTGTGATAACGCCATTGCCGTCATTGCCACCACAGTTAGCGCCAACGGCAACCCCGGCAGACCCATCTGGATCGCAGGAGGATCAGGAGGACATGGATATAGACGATGAAACGGCTCCGCTGGGCGCCGCCGACGTAACGCCCTCCCCAGCCCCCGACGTCAGCTTCATTGGCCTATTCGAAGACGTGAATGAAGGCGCTTGGTACTACGACGACGTTATGTATGTCGCCAACCGCGGGTGGATGACAGGCGTTAGCACAACGCCGATGTGGTTTAGCCCGGACGGCCATTTAACGCGAGCAATGATTGTGACAACGCTTTATCGCATTGAAAACAGCCCGGACGTAACAGGAATACAAAACATATTTACAGACGTCGCAGAAAGCATGTGGTACGCGGATGCGTTGAAATGGGCGTCCGCTAATGGAATCGTACTGGGGTACGGCAACGGCCTGTTCGGGCCGGAAGACCCAATCACATTTGAACAGCTTGCCACAATTTTGGTGCGTTACGCCGAGAATATTAACGTAACTCCGCCGGATTTGCACGAATATACAGGATTTGACGACGACGCGGACATTGCGAATTACGCCAAAAACGCCGTCGAGCAATTATATAAAGCGAGAATAATTGAAGGTAAACTTGGCAACGTTTTAAATCCCAAGGAAAACGCGACTAGGGCGGAAGTCGCCGTGTTGCTGCGAAGATTTATGGAAATGGTGGAACGCGCGACTTCATTTTAGAACATAATGAGTGGACTTTGTTTTACCTACTTTATTTATAATGCCATCTTTTGCCATTTCCAGTAGGATTACACGAATACGCCCCTCGCTCAAATTCATAATTTGAGTGAGTTCGGCGACTGTTGCCTTACTGTGGCTGGCAAGATAGTTTGTTTATATAGGTTTCACCTCACAGACTTCACCTCGCTTCTATAATCTAAACATAATATGTAGTTTTTCACCGCCCACTATGATATTGTAGCGATAAAATTAAATCTATCATGCATGGCTATGCATGGCGGGAGGTAATATCATGTTTGACAACAAGGAGAACCTGGAGATTATTGAGAAGTTCAAAAGGCTGAGGGTGACCGACGTCCGAGACGGCATGGACTGGATGGGCTACCACCACTACGGGTCGGTGCACCACTCATTCCGCCCGCTGTTCAGGCCCAGGGCTAGCACCGTCGGCATCGCGCGGACGGCGCGCTATGTGCCTTACGAGGGCCCGGTGCCGGGGCTTCCGCCCGAGGAGTACACCGAGTGGGTGAAAATGTACTACAGTAAAATTTGCTACGATCCGTGGGGCGCGGACATAGAGCCCGGGGACTTTATGTGCATCGACCTGTGCGGCGTCGACGTCGGGCTCATCGGCTCGAACAACTCGCTCGGCCACACGAAGAAGGGCAACCAGGGGTACTTAATCAACGGCGGGGGCATACGCGACACAGACGAGGTCGTCATACAGGGTACGAACGTGTGGACCAGGTTTATATCGCACGGAATGGATCAAGCCAGGATACGCTACATCGACAAGGACTGCCCCATCGGCATCGGCGGGGTCGCCATCTATCCCGGCGACGTGGTCGTCGCCGACGGCGATGGCGTGATCATCGTACCGCGCAAGGTTTCGGCGGACGTAGCTAAGTACGCGTGGCAGGAAGCCAGCGCCGACAAAAAAGGCCGCAAGAAGCACTACACCGATCTGGGCATGGCGCTGGACGAAACGGTAGACTGACGACGGAAAATCATTGGAAGAAAAAAGGGCGATAGAGGGAAGACATAGGGATTAGGGGACGTTTTTCTTGTGCTGTGATTCCAAGCACAAAAGAACCGTTCCCCTTTGTTTGTGTAAGGGCGACTTCAGGTTGCAACTTCATATGGCGGCTTCAGGTTGCGGTTTCAGGCGGCTCCTTCAGGCGGCTCCTTCAGACGGCTCCTTCAGACGGCTTCAGGTGGCTGCCTTAGGCGATTGCCCCTACGAGAAGTCGCCCCGGTGGCGGCGCACGGCGTTGACCATTTCTACGTAGTTGTCCACCGGCACGTAATCCGGTATGGAATTACCGGAACCGAACGCGAAGCCGCGCGCGTTTTGGCACTGTGCGAGCACTTCCGCCACGTATTCGCGGATTTCCGGCTTTGACAGGCGGCACACGGCGTCCGTGTCTATGCCGCCGAAGTTGCCGATGCGGTCGCCGTATTGCTCTACCCAATAAGGGAACGGGGCAATCTGGTCCTCGTTGCTGTGCTTTGCGTCGATGCGCGCCGTGTCGATCATGTCTGGCATTACATCGAAGATGCAGCCGCAGGAATGGTACAGGAACGGCTTGCCGTACTCGTGGACGCAGGCAATGATTTTCGCGTACTCCGGCACAATATAGCGGCGAATGTCCGACGCCGACAGCAGAGTGTTGCTCTTGTACCCCAGATCGTCGCCAAAGCGCAGCACGCAGTAGATGTCCCCATAAGCTTCCATAAACCGCCGCCAGATTGCGAGCGACGTATCGCCGATCTTGCGGAACAGCTCGGCGTACAGTTCCGGATCGTCAGCCGATATGTACGCCAGGTTCATATAGCCGGTAATGTCCTGGGCGCATTCGAAAATACCGTTGCCCACGCCGCCGACAGCTTTCATGCCCGCAGGCAGCGCCTCGCGCAACGCAGAAAAGTTTTCGCCAAATTTTTCGAAGTATGCCTCGGGGATCCCCTCCCACGGATATTTTTTAAAGTCCTCGTAAGTGTGGATCACCGACTCGCCGTGGCCGCCCAACAACCCGCTGTATGGCATGGCCGGGCCAATACAGCATTCATACGAGACCGTGTCGTAGCCCATAATGCGGTGGAACTCACAGTAGTTTTTGAAAAACTCTACTTTATCGCCGTAGCCGCCGGAGGCCAGCGAGCCAAACTCCCTGCCCAGCACTTTCTCCATTGCCTGCACGCAGATCGAGTGTTCGTACAATGGCAGCCTCGCGGGCGTTTTGTTGTGCGCCGCGTCCGCTACATGGGAATAGTCCGGCTCAAATACGCCGCCAGCATTCGTAATAATATTTGCACTCATAATCTCATATACTCTCTTTATAAATTTTTATGCGCGCGTGCGCACATGCGTAAGTTACACAACCAATGAACATATGCACATAGCTACGATAGCCGATATGAATAGCAACATACGCATAAAAGACTATCATTTTATCGGTAAAAATGGTAGTATGTAAAATATAGGAAAATTTTCAATCCGGGGTATCGTTTTGCATGTCTGACATCGAACCGGCTGACGGGTTCGCCGCTGCAGCGTCAAGCGCCGGCCTATTTAACAGGGACATAGACGAGGCAGCCATATCAGAGGCCATGTTTTTGGCATACTCCCCTTTTTTTTCCGGCGTGCGCAATAAAAAGAAATGCCAAAAAGCTATAATTAAGGCGGCTAAGTCTATTGCCGGCGACGTTAACTGGAACAAGTTGAAAAAAAACAGCGTCGCTTTGTCGCGCGACGGCATTTTGATGGATTTTTTCGGCGGGGCCAACGGCGCGTCCGTGCCGCTGCTGATCGATGCAGCAATGAACCCACGGCCCGCGTTCCAAAAGGAGAGCAGGGATCTGTGTTTCGCGCAATGGGTCGAGGCATGCGGCTTGCTCGAATCCATCGAAGGCGCAGACGATGCATTGCGGTATTCTTTTCGTATTATCTATAGGCACTTGGAAGGCATCAAAGGTTTTTTCAACTCTGCAGATCAGCAAATAGTCCATCGGGCTGCAGAGCAGCGGGCCATTGCGCTATATGCGCTAATTGACAGAGTAGCGCCCGAAAAAGGCTCATTCCTTGAATACGTGCGCGCTTTATCCCAAAAAGTCGACCAGGCGGATGGAGCGGGGCTATTTCAATATTCCAGCGTCAAGCTGCCCCTCGTGGGGCGCGGCGTGGAAATGCTGGAGCTGAAAAGATTCTGTTTCTCCGACAAGCAATTGTCGTGGTGGTCAGTGTCGGGGCGGGGCGGGGCAGGTAAAAGCAGGCTTGCGTCCGAACTGTGCCGCAGCATAATGGCGGATCGCGGCGCCTGGTATTGTGTTTTTTTACCATATGATTTTTTTGCCATCGCGAAAATTTTTAATAACAACTGGCAGTTGGATCGGAATCTTCTCGCCGTCGTCGACTCGCCCGGGTTCTATAGCGGCAAAGTCGGCGAATGGTTAAAACAACTCATTGAATCGGATAGCGTAAACAGGAAAATACGGCTGCTGATACTGGAACGCGAAGCGGCATCCGGCGGCGCCACCTCGGAAGACAGTCCGCCAAGTGGGAGGTTGCCCGATGGGCCGCCCATCGGGTCGCCTAACAAGCCGTCAAACGGGTCGCAAGGCAGGCTGTCCAGCGGAATGTATCATGAGCCGTCTAACAAGCCGCTTAGCGTGCCACCTAGCGTGCCGCTTAGCGTGCCACCTAGCGTGCCACCTAGCGTGCCGCCCAGCGGGCTTCGGTTCGGGCTTCCTATTTGGATGCGCAAATTGGTAGAGGCGATTGATATAAATGTCCTCGCCGCCCTCTGCCACACAAGAGATTTTACGCCTTTAACGCTGTACGCCCCGGATTATTCAGACTGCCTGAACACCATTGAAATGGTGGGGCGCGACAGCCCAGCCATCAAGACTACCGGCCCCTGGATAGCCGACATGTGGATGAAGTGCGATCCGGATTTTACCCATCCGTTGATTTTATCGATGATAATTTTTGCAATGGCGCATCATATTGATATCGCTTCGTGTAGGAGCCTCCCGCAGTTATTGGAAGCGTTATATGCTTATGAGTTGAATCTTATATTGACGAAAAACGGCAATGATACCGCAGTAACCGCAAATGACGCCGGTGTCACTGATAACGCTGATGGCGCCGATGGCGCCGATGGTGTTGATAGCGTTGATGCCGCCACATCCGCCGCTACCACTGCCATTGCCACTACCAACACCGCTGCCGCTGCCGCTGCCACCGCCACCAACACCGACTCCGACTCCGCCTCTGCCGAAGCCTCTGCCACCGCCGCCACCGCCGCCAACGCAGCCAACGCAGCCAACGCCGTGCGTTCGCTCGCATTCGACGTCATAACGTCGGGGGCAGCTTCGGCCACTGCAGACGAGCATGACTTGTTCGGCGCATACTTCGTCATGAAAGCATTAAAAACATATAACGGCAAAGGTTCCGGCGGCATATCCGCGATAGGAAAAGCGTGGGCCAGCCATGCGCCCGCAACGGCCAATTTCCTATATCGCATGATCGACGATTATTACCGTGAATTCGCATTATTTGATTTAATAGCCGATACTAATATATTATATGAAATACCGGCGTCGGCGAAGCCAGGCAAAAATGCCGATGTAAACGCAGTCGCCGACGGAAACGCGGAAGCCAGCGCCGACATCAACGAAAGTTCCGACGCCAGCGCCGACATCAGCGAAAGTGCCGACGCCAGAGCCAACGCCAGTGCCGATTCCGGCGTAAACGCCGAAGCCGGCGCGCTGTATAGCGAGCTGATGGTGTATCTATCCACGCTCCAAGACGAAGCGGGGATTGACGCTACGGTAGAGCGCCTTGAAGAACTCCGCTCCGGGGGCTATTCGCAGGACAGAAAAATCACGCTCGGGCTGGCGCAGGTTTTGTTTAACCTCGCCGCCACGCGCAAAAGCGCCGCCGGCATAGCTGAAGCCGCTGCGCGGTTCGCGAAATTGCGGAACGAGGGTTTCTCGCATGACAACGAGATCACGCTTAGATTATATAAGACACTTTACAATCTATTGTTATATCAGGACTGGGCAGATAGAAAGGATACGGTGTTTTTAATGGATGAGTTACGAAACCAAGGGTTCGAATATGACAGGGACATGGCGCTGATACTGGCGCAGTCATTGTTTATACTAACTGCGAAGCAAGACGAGGAAGGCATCGCCAACACCGTGGAGCGCATGGAACGCCTGCGGAACCAAGGTTTTGAACAGGACAGGGACATAACGCTGGAACTAATCAAGGCGCTCTTGAACCTGACAACCAAGCAAGACGGGGCGGGGCGCAAAGAAACGGTCTCGCGTATGGAGCTCTTGCGGGGTCAGGGCTTTGCGCGGGACAGGGACATAACGCTGGAATTGATGAAAGCGATGCTGAACCTCACCATCAGGCAGGATGAAGCCGGGACGGAAGAAACGGTGCTGCGAATTGAAGAACTGCGCGCCCAGGGGTACGGGGGCGACAAGGACATGGCGCTGGTGATGGCGCAGGCGCTGCTGAACCTGACCACAAAACAGGACGAAGCGGGTATCGTCAAAACCGTGGCGCGGATGGAAACGCTGCGCAACCAAGGGTTTGAGGGCGACAGGGACATAACGCTGGAGTTGTCCACGGCTTTGTTCAACCTGTCGACGCACCAGGACGAAACCGGCATCATAAAGACCGTTACGCGGCTGGAGGAGCTGCGCGGCGCCGGTTTTAAAGAGGACAGGGACATCACGCTCAGATTGGCGCAAGCCTTTTTCAGTTTGACCACAAAACCTGGAGCCGCGCTGCGCAAGGGCGCGTCGGCCCGGATTGACTCGCTGCGCACCCAGGGCGGCTTCGAACGGGACAGGGATATAACGCTGGCGCTGGTCAAATCGTTGTACAACCTCACTATCGAACAGGATTCCGAGGGGACGAGGGAGACTGTGACGCGGATTGAAGAGATTTGCAACCAAGGCTACGCGCAGGACAAGGAAATAAAACTGCTATTCGCAAAGTCGTTGTTCAACCTGACCACAAAACTGGACGAGACCGGGATAGAAGAAACCGTGACACGGCTCGAAACCTTGCGCAACCTTGACTATGCTTCGGATAATGCCCCGGATAACACCCCTGATAATGCCCCGGATAATACCCCGGATAATACCCTGGATAATGCTCTTGATCAAGCTAAGACACATGGTCCGGTTCAAAATGAGACTCAAAACCAAACTCAAGATCAATCTCTAAATCAGGCTCTATATCAGGCTCAAAATCAAGCTCTAGATCAGGCTCAAAATCAAGCTCTAAATCAGGTTCAAAGTCAGGCACAAGATCAAACTCAAGATCAGGTTGAGACTCCGGATCAGGGCCTGGTTCAGGCGCCTGAACAGGTTCCGGTCCACTCTTCGGATCAGGATCATGCTCAAGATCAAAATCTAGTCCAAAACAAAGCGCAAGATCAGACTAAGGCCCAAGAAAGAGGCCAGAAAAGGTTCGTAAAAAAAGGTCAGTCACAAGATCAGGCAACGTAATTATCGAAAGCGACCATAGCATTGGATAATATTCCCGTAACACCGATTTCAGCCGCAGAGCAGCCCAACGTCATCACAGCCGAGGAACTGTCCGGCGCCGCGACACCTTCGCGCGCCGATATGCGCAAGCGCATATTTACCCTCGCGTGGCCTGCCACCATCGAACTGATGCTCAGCTCGATGATCAGCATGATCAACATGTGGCTCGTCTCTTCCCTTGGCGCAGAGGCGGTCAGCGCTGTCGGCGTCACGGGGCAGCCCATCATGATCCCGTGGGTACTTATCCAGGCGTTCTCAATCGGCGGCACCGCCATTATCGCGCGCTCGCTGGGCGAACGGAACGAAATCGCCGCCCGGCGCGCGTCCGAGCAAATGCTTTTTCTCGCTGCCGGCGCCAGCATCCTCTGCGGCGCCATATTGTTTTTCTTCGGCAGTTATATCATTTCCTGGATGGGCGCGACGCCGGATTATTTTTCCATGGCCGCGCTATATATGCGTTTCAGCGCCGTCGGCGTCATTTTCCAATCCATTACTACGACAGTCGCGGCCATTCTGCGCGGCGCAGGTCGGACGCGCCTGACGATGCGCTTTAACATTATCGCAAATATCACAAACGTTTCTATTGGGTTCCCGCTCATATACGGCCTCGGACCCATCCCGTCGCTCGGGATCATGGGAGCGGGCATAGCCGTGCTGAGCGCGCATGTCGTCGGCTGCACCCTGGCGCTTATGACGTTGTTCCGCTCAAAAAGCCTTCCCATACACCCGAATGCCCGCATGCTATTTACGCCCGACGCGTCCGTCGTCCAGCGCATCAGCCGGATTGGCGTGTCGTCGGCGCTCGAACAACTGTCGCTGCGCGTAGGCCTGATACTGTTCACCATATACGTCATACGCCTCGGCACCGCCGAATACGCCGCCCACAACATCGCGGGCTCCGTGCACAACTATGTCGTGAACATCGGATCGGCGTTTTCAATCGCGCTCGTGTCCCTTGTGGGGCAAAACCTCGGCGCGAAGAGGGCGGATTTAGCCGACAAATACTTCATGGAGTCTATCAAGCTCTGCCTGGCCTGCTCCGCGTTTTTTATGGTCATTTTATTGCTCTTCCCACGCAATATCGCCACATTTTTTACCAAGGAAACTGACGTTATCGACAATATCGTTATAGCACTGCGCATCCTCGCGCTGTTTGTGCCATCGCAGATTATCCAAATCACGGTCTGCGGCGGCCTCCGAGGCGGGGGCGACACAAAATGGCCGCTCATATCCACGATGATCGGCGTCCTGGTGATGCGGATGGTGCTGGGCTATTTCTTCATTGTCGTGTTCGAGTGGGGCATCGCCGGCGCGTGGCTGTGCTGGCTCCTGGATCAAACGTCGCGCATGGTCATCATCCTAATCCGCTACAAACGCGGCAAATGGAAGAACGTTACGGTATAGATGAAATATGATAAATGGATAAAAAATATAAATGATTGGAGTATCTAAAAGACATGGACAATAAAGTTATTATGATTTTAGTCGACGGTATGCGGCCGGACTTCGTCATGGGCAGTAAAAACGCATACATCAAAACATTCCTCGCCGGCAGCGTGTATACCATGTCGGCCCGCACTATCATGCCTTCGGTCACACTGCCCTGCCATACATCCCTCTTTTTCAGCGTGCCGTCGGAGAGGCACGGCATCCTGACCAACACATGGGTCCCGCAGGTGCGCCCCATCAAAGGGCTGGTCGAAACCCTTAAAGGCGCGGGCAAAAAATGCGCCTTCATCTATGACTGGGGCCCGCTCCGCGACCTTACGCGCCCCGAAGATTTAAGTTTTTCATATTATACCAACGGCAATACAATAGGGTATGAAAATACCCTGCCGCTCCACACTGCGCGCGCAGTCGAGCTTTTGAAGAGCGAAGCGCCCGACTTCCTGTTCATCTATATGGGGCTGCCTGATCACCGGGGCCATGACTTTGGGTTCACAACCGCAGAATATGCCGAGGGCATATCACTTTGCTGGGATGCGATACGCGCAATCACAGAGGCGGCTGCGACGCAGCAAGGCTACGGCGTGATTGTGCTGGCGGATCACGGCGGCCACGGGCGCATGCATGGGGAAGACATTCCGGAAGACATGACGATCCCGCTGATAATGCATGGAGAGATATTCAAAAATATCGATTTAAGCTCCGGCGCCAACATAATCGACGTCGCGCCCACGATAACAGGGGCGATGGGGGTCGAACCGGACGGCGACTGGGAGGGCAGGGGCATGTACCGCGCTTGAGCGGTATGGGCGGCGGTGCGGGCAAGGCTGCGAGGTGGCTTGTAAATATGCGCTGAATATGACATACTGAAAAAAACTTAAAAAGGGGAGCGCATAATGGATAAAAGCGTACTTGTAATGATTCCCGGCCCGACGCCCGTGATCAAATCGATCCAGGAACAAATGGGGCGGGAGATACAGGCTTTCGGCGATCCAAGGTTCGTTAAATGCTATAAAACGCTGATCGACGATTTGGGCAAGCTGTTCAACTGCTCTGGAAAGACATTCCCGATAGCCGGCACCGGCACCCTCGCCATGGAAATGGCCATAGCCAACACCACGAAGCGCGGCGACAATGTCTTGATCGTTTCAAACGGGTTTTTCGGCGACAGGTTCATTGAGATATGCGAGCGCAAAGGTTTGAACGTGGATGTGTTAGCGGCCGAGTGGGGCGAGTGCGTGCCCGTCGGCGACATAGACAAAAAGCTGGCGGAAAAGTCATACGCCGCCGTCACCGTCAGCCATGTGGACACGTCGACAGCCGTCGTGGCGCCGATCGCGGAAATCGGCAAAGTCCTGAAAAAATACCCGGACACCATATATATTGTAGACGGCGTCGCCGCGACCGGCGGCGAGTTCGTAGACGTCGACGGCATGGGCATCGACCTCATGTTTACCGGCTCGCAAAAAGCCTTCGGCGTCTGCCCCGGCATCCTGATTGTGTGGGCCGGGCAGAAAGCGCTCGCGCGGCGCAAGGCGCTGGGCACGATACCCGAATATTATGTGGATTTTGAAAAATGGATACCGATAATGGACGATCCGTCCAAATACTTCGCCACTCCGGCGGTCAACCTCGTCTTTGCGATGAGCGAGGCCACAAGGATCGTAGCGGAGGAGGGCCTGGCGGCGCGGCACGAGCGCCATAACAAAAACGCTACCGCCGTCCGCAAAGCGCTGGAGACAATCGGCCTTAGCATTCTTGCAAAGCCCGGCTGCCAGGCGAGTACGCTCAGCAACGTGATATATCCCGCCGGGGTGGACGACGCCAAGTTCCGAAGCACCATGATAAGCGAGGGGGTCGTCGTCGCGGGCGCGCTGGGCGCATACGCGGGCAAGGCTTTCCGCATCGGCCACATGGGCAACATAACCGTCAACGACATGGTGCAGTTGATTGGCGCGATAGAACGCTCGCTGGCCGCTTGCGGCGCGCCCGTCAAGCTCGGCGCCGCCGTAGGTGCATACATGGAAGCCATGGGCAGCTAATACAAAACATCATAAAAAATCTGCGAAGTTCACGAAATTCATTAAAGTTCAATTGGGCTTATTTGATTCATTAGAGCTCATTTGGGTTTATTTGGCTTGCGCGAACACGCGCCGTTCTTGACATTGGCAAGGGGCGTATGATAATATCCAAAACGTCAGTCCGATACATTTCACACATTTTCTTTTAATAAATCAAATTCTATTTTATCAAAGGGAGGGTTCGCATTATGTATGACTTTCGCAAATGCGTAATTGGCGTCGCCCCGACGCGCAGGGACATGTTCCGCAGGAGCCGCCTCGATGAAATCATGCAAAAAACGGCGGAGCTGGCAAAGCGGCACGATGTAGATCTCGTAACTATCGACGGGGTCACGGACGAAGGGCTGCTGGTTTCGAACAGCGACGCCGCGAAAGTGGCGAAGCATTTTATAGCGAACGAAGTCGACGCCGTATTTGTACCGCACGCGAATTTCGGGCAGGAAGAAGCCGCCGCGAAGCTGTGCGCCAGCGTAAATAAGCCGGTCCTGCTGTGGGGGCCGCGCGACCCCGCGCCTCTCGGCATCACGAACCAGGGCGAGGATCGCCCGTTTGACGTGCAATGCGGCCTGTTCGCGACTGGCAAGGCGCTGCTCAGCTACAATGTGCCGTTCACATATGTCGAGAACTGTTTCCTCGACTCGCCGGTTATCGACGAGGGTTTCTCCGACTTCGCGCGCACCGTATGCGCGGCGAAAGCGTTCAAGTCGGCGCGCGTCGGCCAGCTCAGCTTGCGTCCCCGCCAGTTCCTGACCGTTAAGTATAACGAGAGTGAACTGCTGGAAAAATTCGGGATTGAGGTCGTGCCGATAGGCGAATCGGAAATCGTCGGCACAATCAAAAAAATCCTGGAGGACGAGCAGGACGCGGTCGCTGAAAAAATCAGGCAGTGGAGTGAGCGGATCGATCTGTCGGCCGAGAGCGAAGAAAACAAGAAGAGCCTCGCGGCTTCGGCTTTGGGCATTACGCGGTTAGCGGAAGGCTATGGCTGCACGGTTCTGGCGGGCGAGTGCTGGCGGATGCTCAGGACGGCGTTCGGGGTCTCGTCATGCTTCCTGTGGGGCGCTCTGACGGACGACGGCGTGCCCGTCTCGTGCGAAACGGACGTGCTGGGTGCGATTGGCACAGGCGTGGCGATGGGCGCGGCGCGCAACGATTCCCGCCCATTCTTTGCCGATATCACGATTCGCCACCCCACCAACGACAATGCCGAACTGCTCTGGCACTGCGGGCCGTTCCCCGTATCACTCGCGAAAGATACGCAGCCAAAGCCGAAGGTGATGGGATGCAAGGGCCAGTGGGAAATCAGGGGCGGAGACGTCACGGTGGTTCGCATGGGCTCGCTGAACGGGAAATACACCATGTTCGCCGACGAGGCCAAGGGCACGGACGGGCCAAAGACGAACGGCAACTATCTATGGATCGAGACGGACAACTGGCCCATGTGGGAGCGCAAGTTCGTCACGGGGCCGTACATCCACCATGTGACCGGCATCCACGGGAAGCTTCAAGCCGTCATCCATGAGGCGCTGAAATATATGGGCGACATCGGGCCGGATTGCGCGTGCGGCTGCTCCTGCGACTGCTGCTAACGCAGACACTAATGTGGGGCAAGCCCCACACCCCAAGGCGGCGGGGCGTAAAGGTCATATACCTCGAAAATACGCCCCGCCGGCGCAATACATAGCAATATGTGGCAATACAGCGCAATATGTTCACATTATGAGTACAGGAAGTGCGGATATGGCGGGTGAAAAGCTAAATAGCGCGAAGCAGCCGGACTGCGCGGCCGCAGTTAATGACAATCAAGCCGCCCTACGCGGGGGCGGGGGCGTGGACGGGCCGGGCGCGGCGGCAAGCCAAGCTGTCGCAGAAACGCCAGGCAAGATTGGCGCCTGTGCGCCCGTCGACGCCAAATCCGTCGCGGACATCGTTGGGATTGGCTCGCCCGTCATTGATCTGCTGGTCAACGTGCCGTATATTCCGATAGAAGAAGGCGCAATGCGCGCAAACGAAATTTTCCATCAGGGCGGGGGAAACTGCGCGTCCGCCATCGCCACCGCCGCAAGGCTGGGCGCCAAGGCCGGCATCATCGGCAAAGTCGGCGGCGACGCCACCGGCGACTTCATTATAAAAGATTTCAAATACAACGGCGTCGACACGTCGCGCATCATACGAGGGGCGCCCGATACCTCCAGTACGTATTGCGTCGCAATTTCCGAAACGGACAAGGGGACGCGCAAATTTTTGGCCCGCGCCAGCACCGTCGGCAGGCTGTCGCCGGACGAGATCGCATACGACTACATCAAAACGGCAAAAATTCTGCATATTGAGACCAGCGGCGACGAAGCGTCGCTGGCAGGCGCAAAGTTCGCAAAAGAGCATGGGATAACGGTGACCATAGACGCGGGCTACTATTCCAAACAGTCGGAGACCGTGCTCCCATATGTCGACGTCTTCATCTCGTCGGAGTTCTTTTATAAAGGCATGTTTCCGGACGACAACGGGCCGGACAGCTATCGCAGAAACTTTGAAAAAATCATGGAAATGGGCCCGTCGGTCGTATGGGTCACTCTGGGCGAGAGGGGCTGCGTCGGCCTCGTTGACGGCGAGATGCACGCGATACCAAGTTTTAAAGTCCCGGTCAAGGATACGACGGGGGCGGGCGACGACTTCCACGGCGCATATATCGCCATCATGCTTGAGGGGCTGTCGCACTACGAATGCGCCCGCCACGCAAGCGCCGTATCCGCCATAAAATGCACATTTGTCGGCGGCCGGACGGGGCTGCCGGATCGCGCCATGCTCAAGCGTTTTTTAGACGAGGGCATACTGCCGACAAAAGAGCTGGAAGAGCGGCTTCTTTATTACCGGAGGACGTTTTTAGATTTTTAATGGCTAAAATGGCCGCCAACGGCCAAAAAAAACAAGGCATAAAACAAGACGGCCGACACTTATTGGATAAGCGCCGCGCCTCTTTGTTTAGCCTTATTTATTTTGCATCATTCGCAGACGACGCGCAATCTCGCGCGCTTAAAATGCGCTTACGCGCCCCGAACGCAGCGGCCATGCCGTTTCCATGCACATAAAATGCCGTCTCGGCGCAGCATTGGCAGCGCCTCGATGCCGTCTTGTTATACCTCGAAAGCTTTTACTTCACTGTAGAACTTGTCAGAGTCGCCCGAGTGGACTTCCACTTTGATCGCTTTGCTCAAATCCAGGCTGAAAATGCCCATGATGGACTTTGCGTCTACGACATAGCGCCCTGAGGTCAAATCAACGTCGAAATCATATTTGTTTGACACATTTACGAAGTCTTTGACGTCATTGATTGACTTTAGTAAAATATTGAATGTTTTCATATATCCGTCTCCTTTCATAAAAAATGTTTCGGTGCGGAAAAACCGCATCGTGTTAAGTGTAAACCATGGGGCGATTTTTGTCAAGTAAATCTTAATATGTTATATTTTGTCATTGTATTGCACAATTTTGAGACAATAAACGTATGCGTACTAACATTTAGTAATATAAATTAGGTTATATGAATATAATTAGGCAAATTAATGTTCGTTAATAAAGATAATGGCGGCGAAATGTGATAACAGACAACAATATGACCGTGCTTTTTTTGACTTTGGGCTGCAAGGTCAACCAATACGATTCAGGCTCGCTGCTGAACTTGCTGTGCTCCAGGGGCTTCCTGCCATATGCTGCCGACGACACAGCACGCGGCCCGGATGCAATGATCGTCAATACATGTATTGTATCGTCGGAGAGCGAGCGGAAGTCCCGTCAAGCAATACGTAGAATGCGAGCCCGATACCCTCAGGCACTGCTCGTGGTCGTCGGGTGCTATCCCCAGAGATTTCCAAAACAAGCGGCAAGCATCGACGGCGTTGATATGATCGCGGGCACATCGGGGCACCCGGCGCTGGCCGACGATATTGTCGCGCGGTTAAACGCCAATAAGAGTGGCCTTGGCGGCCGACGAGCCGATGATAAGTTTAATTACAAGCCGGATCGCACCCGAGCCTACATAAAAATCCAGGACGGCTGCGACAGTTTTTGCAGTTACTGCATTGTCCCCTATACGCGTGGGCGAGCCGCGAGCCGCGAACTGCCGTTGATCATGCAGGAGATCGACGCAGTCGTATTAAAAGGCGCCCCGGAGATCGTACTGACGGGGATTCATATATCTTCTTATCGATATGAGTATGAACAAGTTATACCTGCGTGCGGCGGGAAGCCCGAAGTTTCGGCAGCCGGGCTTGGCGATCTAGTCTGCCTCGCCGCCGAGCGCATGAAGTCGGCGGCTGCCAAGCGCAAAGGGCCGCTTGTAAGCGGGGTCGGCGAGAGCGAGCCGGACGTCGCGTACAATACATCCCAAAACCATGAATGCCCGCGTATAAGGCTCAGCTCCATTGAACCTACTATAATCACAAGCGATTTTGTCAAACGCCTGGCAGAAATCCGCGACATATTATGCCCGCATTTCCATTTGCCATTGCAAAGCGGCTGCGCGTCCACCTTGATGCGCATGAACCGCCATTATACACCCGACGATTACTACGCAGCGGTTTCGCTGCTGCGACGCGAATTCCCTGAGGCAGGGATAACAACGGACGTCATAGCCGGGTTCCCTGGCGAGAGCGAATCTGATTTTATGGAGACATATAATTTTTGCCGGCGGACAGCGTTTTCCGGTATGCACATATTCCCATATTCCGTGCGCCCCGGCACGCCAGCGGCGGATTTTACTGATCCTGTACCGCAAGCCGACAGGCGCGAGCGAGTCAGGCGCTTGATCGCTCTCTCAGGCGAACTCTCGATGGCCTTTCATCGCCGCCACATTGGCAAGGCCGTTCCCTTCCTGATAGAGGATGTGACAGGAGGCTTCGCTGAGGGGCTTACGGGTAATTATATAAAAGTCCACGCAAAAATATCATGCGCTGACGCGAGCGCTAGCAGTGGCGCAAGCGGGGGCGCGGGCGGGGACGTAAGCCGGGAACCGGGCAGAGATACAAGCAGGGGCTCGGACGCAGTCGCCAGCGGTTCCCGCGCCGGATCGCCCGCTGCCCCGAAAACTGCGAAGCGCGGCTCGTATGCCTCCGTCCTGGTTACGGACGCGACACCCACGCACATATTGGGTAATTTATTAGAGTAATGAAATGTAGGGTGCGACGCCCCATCAACGTAGTTGATGTTATCATCGTAGTTGATGTTAGCATCGTAGTTGATGTTAGCATCGCAGTTGACGTTTGGCGCACCGCAGCAAGGCACTACGAACATATATTTTTACGTATATTTTTAACTTACTGTTTGCATACCGTTGGCGGATTGCATGCTGGCGCTAAATGTAATAGAATAAAGCCACTATACACAGTTGCGGAAAGGGCAGCACCGGGCGGTACGCGCCATTTTATCATGCGTGCGGTACCTGCGATATACGCGGTCCGGGCGGTGCGTGAAATGTATGGTAAAGAATGAAACAATGATGTTCAAAGTAGACAAAGACAATGCTGAGGAGACGAAACAAATTCTCTCGCTTGTCTTTGCGGCGTTGAATGAAAAGGGATACAACCCGATAAATCAAATAGTCGGGTACATACTGTCCGGCGATCCGACATATATAACAAGCCACAAAGGCGCCAGGAATATGATCCGGGATCTGGAGCGCGATGAGCTTCTTGAGGAAATAGTGAAGTACTATGTCAAGCAATTATAGGTGCGGGACAGGCAGCAACAGTGCAAGGTATGGCCGTTGTTCCATGCACGGCTTCCATATCAGGTGTGGCCCCCGTGATATGTTTGGCTGTCGTGATGGGTATAGCCGCCGATGAGGGCTCTGGGCGTCGACTTCGGCGACAGCCGCACAGGCGTGGCCATGTCCGACCCCATGGGGTGGACGGCCCAGGGGCTTTTGGTAGTGAAAGGCGGAATGGGCAGGGCAGCCGCGCGCATCGCGGAAATAGTGCGCCAACATGGCGTCCGGACCATCGTGGTTGGGTATCCGATCAATATGGACGGCACGCCCGGGCATCGGGCCGAACGCACGGACAGTTTCATAAATGCGCTATACAATGAGATGGGCAAAGGGCCGATCGACATTGACATTGTAAAATGGGACGAACGGCTTACGTCCGTGGAAGCGGCCAGAATATTGAAAACCACTGGCGCCAGGCCAACGTCTCGGGGGATGCGCGAAAAAGGCAGTCTTGACATGATGGCGGCTGCAATTATATTACAGAGCTATCTGGACAGTAAGATAAACGATAATGGCAGCCAACAGGAGGGAGAACCATATGAGCGGCGACAATGACGATATCATCATCTTGATTGATGAAAACGGTAGCGAGGTAGAGGCGGAATATGTTGATACGATTGAGTATCGCGGAAATAGCTATATCGTACTGCTTCCAAAAGAAGATGACACGCATGAACATTCCCACGAGCATACGCATGAACATGTTCACGAACATACTCACGAACATACGGACGACTGCGACTGCGAGACGGAAGTTATTATTCTAAAGGTCGAGCAGGGCACGGGCGGCGAAGACGACACGTTTGTCGCCATCGATGATGAAGACGAACAGGACGCCGTATTTGACATTTTTACACAGCGCATGGAAGCTTCCGAATATGACTTCGATGACGACGGCGACGACGAGTACGAAAGCGACGACGACGAAGAAGACGACGGCGACGGCACAAGCAGTAAAAGCGCCGACATCGATAATGACGGCAGCAACGGCAGCGACGGCAGCTATAGCGACAACGGCGACGATGAAGATGGCAGTGGCGATGGCCTCAACGACGACGATAACGCTGGGGACGGCGACGGCTCCGACATAAGCGCCGACGACAACTCCGGCGCCGAGCCCGGCGGCAAAGCCAAAACTTAACGCGCGCCGCCGGAAATGGGCATGGCGCCAAATTCGGCGGTCAATACGCACAACGCCTGTATACCCAGGCCCCTGCCAAAATCCGTCAGCCCCTCGCCGCTGGTCGCGGTTATGCACACGCTACCCATATCTATGCCGACGATATCCGCAATATGTTGCCTCATCTCCATGATCCTCGGCGAAATCGATGGACGCAAGCATTCGATAGAAAATGATATGTGGGCGATCCTGCCGCCCGCGAGGTGCTTCATCGCTTCTTTAACATAGGCGGCGCTGTCCGTGACGCCATCTTCCTTGCACATCCGATCTGCAACAGCTCCTAATATATTAACGCCCGTGACGCCCGATATCGCATTGCACAAAGCGTGCAATACCACGTCCGCGTCGCTATTGCCGGCCAGCGGCGGAGCGTCGAAAAACTCAACCCCTCCCAGCAGAAGCGCCCGCCCCCCCGCGCCGCCAATGCCGCCCGCACCACTCATACCCTCCGCGCCACAAACGCCGCCCACGCCGCTCTCATCCCCAACGCTGAAAAACCTGTGCGAGTCCTGCCCTATAGCCACTTTTAAATGCATAGTCGCCCACCCCGCGCACATGTAAATTAACAGTCGTAAGTCAATTCCTTTACATTTTATTAAACTTTATGTTAATATAACCACCGCAAAACCGTCAGGAATTGACAAAGATTTACCATTATACTATTATAGCATTATACTACTATACTTTAATTAGGCTCGAAACTACACATTGCTAGATTAGATACCATACAATGAGGTTATATAGTGAATAATCAACGGCGATCCGGCACCAAAAGCAAAGTTTTGCTCTACTCCCAGGATCACGATTTATATTTTCGGCTGGCAGTAAAGCACGCGATGCGCAAAGACTTTTACGGTTCGTTGAAATACATCAATCTGGCGATTGAAAAAGACGAATACAACACCGAATACCTGTTCAATAAGGCATGCCTCCTCGTTGAACTCAAACGGACGCGCGAGTCCATCAAACTGCTCAACTATATTATATGGAACATTGACCCTACATACTCGGAGTGTTATTTTGGCCTCGGTTGCAACTATTTTGAAATAGGGAACTATGAAAAGGCGCTGCATTACTTTGAAAAATACGTCCTGATGGAAGACGACGGCGACTTTTGCGAGGACGCATACGAAATTCTGTTTTATATGAGGCTGCCGGGGGAGGAGATCGATTTTGACCTCGACAGCCAAATAGACATGAGCGAAAAAGCGCAGAAGCGCCACCGGGACTCCTCGATGAAGCTGCACGCAACGGGGAGCATGTATCTGAACCGGGGCAATTATAAGGAGGCCATCCGCCAGTTCGAGCGCTCTATTATGGCCTACCCGGAGATAAAGAGTTCGAGGATCCGCCTGTCCATGGCGTATTATATGACGGGCCAGCTCGCAATGGCGAAATTGCTGGCGAGCAGCGTCCTTAAAATGCAAAAGAACCACCGCATGGCCAAGCTGTGCCTCGCGCTGTACTATTCGACCGAGGGCTTGACGGACATGTCCGAAAGGATACTCAGCGTGTTTGCGCGCATGCGCGGGAAAAAGCAGTACAGCGCGCAGGAGGGCGAGGACCGCAAATTTTACGAGCAGATGCTAAAGGTGGCGCCGGTGGGCGAGGAGCTGAAAACAAAGCTCTTCGGCGTGGCGCAGAAGCTTTATATGCTGGGTTAGTATTCATCTGCTTTATTTTGCTATATTAATCTGAAATAATATTCCGATAAAACACCCTATAAATAGACACATGTGAAAACAGGCGATCCGTGGAGCAAATGGAAGATTATCGCCTGTTTTTTTATTTCAGTTGCCCGCCATTGCTTAATTCTGGCGAATTCCTATGATTTATGTATTTGCGTTCAATTTGACTATTCTATATTATACTGTTAGCACTCAATAAGCATGAGTGCTAACACAGTTCCTGCATCACATGCCGCGCCATATGCCGCGCATGGAGGGGCGGGGGCTCAAATTTTATGAATTGAACTTGATATGGGAGGTACATCGAATGAGGATACAGCCATTAGGGGAAAGGGTTGTAATCAAAATGCTGGAAACCGAAGAAACGACAAAGAGTGGGATAGTTTTGCCTGGCACCGCGAAGGAAAAGCCGCAAATTGCCGAAGTGATTGAGGTTGGCCCGGGCGGAATTGTCGACGGTAAGGAAGTCACAATGGAAGTTGAGATTGGGGACAGGGTCCTTATCAGCAAATATGCGGGCACGGAGTTCAAGCTGGACGGGGAGGAGTACACAATCCTCAGCCAGTCCGATATCCTGGCCATTGTAAAATAAGTCCGTCCGTCAGCAACGCATAAAAGTCACCACAACAAAATCACATTATTCAATTATTTGGGAGGCAAGGAGGCAATTTGAATGGCAAAAGAGATTATTTATAGCGAAGAAGCCAGGCGCGCCCTGGAGAGGGGCGTCAACCACCTCGCTGACACCGTTAAAATCACTCTCGGCCCGAAGGGCAGGAACGTAGTGCTCGACAAGAAATTCGGGTCTCCGGTAGTCACCAACGATGGCGTGACCATCGCGAAGGAAATAGATCTGGAAGACAAGTTCGAGGCCATGGGCGCTGCGCTCGTCAAAGAGGTCGCGACGAAGACGAACGACGTCGCCGGCGACGGCACGACGACCGCCATCCTTCTCGCGCAGGCTATCGTGCGCGAAGGGCTGAAGAATGTCGCCGCAGGCGCGAACCCGATGATACTCAAGCGCGGCATTGAGAAGGCCGTCGAAGTGGCGGTTGAAGGCATCAACGATATCAGCAAAACGGTCAACGGCCGTTCCGACATCTCCCGCGTGGCGGCGGTCTCGTCCAGCGACGAGGAAATCGGCGAGCTCATCGCGGACGCGATGGAAAAGGTCACGAACGACGGCGTCATCACCGTTGAAGAGTCCAAGACCATGACGACCAGCGTGGACATAGTCGAAGGCATGCAGTTCGACCGGGGCTATGTTTCGGCATACATGGCCATCGACACGGACAAGATGGAAGCGGTTCTCGACGAGCCGTACATCCTCATTACCGATAAAAAGCTCAGCAATGTGCAGGACATCCTGCCCATTTTGGAAAAAATCGTGGCACAGGGCAAAAAGCTCGTGCTCATCGCGGAAGACGTGGAAGGCGAGGCGCTGGCCACATTGATCGTTAACAAGCTGCGCGGCACGTTCACATGCGTGGCGGTGAAGGCGCCCGGGTTCGGCGACCGCCGCAAAGCGATGCTCGAAGACATCGCGGTGCTCACGGGCGGCCGCGTCATCAGCGACGAAGTCGGCCTGGATCTAAAAGAAGCGGACCTCTCCCTGCTCGGCAACGCTCGCCAGGTCAAGGTCCAAAAAGAAAACACCATCATCGTGGACGGCGCGGGCCAGCAAGAAGACATAAAGGCGCGCATCAGCTCCATCAAGGCGCAAATCGAAGAGACGACGTCGGACTTCGACCGCGAAAAGCTGCAGGAGCGCCTGGCCAAGCTTTCCGGCGGCGTGGCGGTTATCCAGGTCGGCGCCGCGACGGAAGTCGAGATGAAGGAAAAGAAGATGCGCATCGAGGATGCCCTCGCGGCGACAAAAGCGGCCGTCGAGGAGGGCATCGTCCCCGGTGGCGGCACCGCGTACATCAATGTGCTCGACAAGGTCTCGGCGCTGCTTGAAGACACGGTTGGCGACGAGCGGACGGGCATCGAGGCCGTTCTCAAAGCGATGGAAGAACCCATCAAGCAGATTACGCAGAACGCGGGGCTGGAAGGCTCCGTCATCGTCGACAAAATCAAATCCGCTTCCAAGAACGAGGGGTACGACGTTTTATCCGAAAAAATCGTCGACATGGTCAGCGCCGGCATCGTAGACCCGGCCAAAGTCACGCGCACGGCGCTGCAGAACGCCGCGTCGGTAGCAAGCATGCTGCTCACGACCGAGAGCCTCGTCGCGGAAATACCCGAGAAAGAGCCCCCCATGCCGGGCGGTGGAATGGGCGGCGGCGGAATGGGCGGAATGTACTAACAGTATACAAGTAAACACAAGTTTGAAAAGGGGCGGCCCTCGCGGCTGCCCCTTTATAATGTATTAATACGCAAAAAAGGCCTACTTCCCCACATCGGGGGGTAGGCCTTTTAAATTTTGTGCGTATCCATAATTGGGCTGTGCATAAATCATTCACTTATGCACATAAAACGGATGTTTTATCTGGTATTATATTCCATAATCGTTGAAATCCTTTAACCGCAAGGCTTTAAAGGCATTTTATACATTTAGGGTTTTGCACATACTTTTTTTATTTTGTTGATAAAAACCCTTGACAGACCGTGTTCAAATTGCTCAACCAATAAAATCAAGACGTTCAAGTGTTCGCTTTATTGCTATATAAGTGTATAAGTCCGACGCATTTTTGCCAACTACTGCTAGTTCGCCCATATATGCAATTTTTGATTTTTTTATGCACTTACTGGCTTCCGCGCCTGTAATATGTCATGTCAATGTAGCGTTTTCGCGCCAGCCCTATGGCGTTCCCTTCTTCTTCGGTGAGCACATAATCGGAGACGCCGAATTTCACTGGCTTTGCGTACGTGGTGGAGGAATCGCGCCCAAAAATACCGGAGATTACGACACCGTTGTCTTCGTGATCGAGAAGCGCCAGCGAGAAGCTTTGATCGCTCCCCACGTTGTGGAACGCGTTGTATCTGACGACAGCGACTTTTTGTATGCAATAGCCGAGCGTGGAATACAGTTGGGCAATATCCTTTTCCGTCTCCCTGTTGTCCCGCTCTATGCCCCGAATCAATGATGCCAAATCATGCAGCAAATCACG
The DNA here is from genome assembly GCA_009777515.1 of Oscillospiraceae bacterium. Lineage (GTDB taxonomy): Bacteria > Bacillota > Clostridia > WRLR01 > WRLR01 > WRLR01. Next base: position 68,106 of record WRLR01000002.1, read on the forward strand.
CGACTCGTCGTCGCCGAGATAGTCGAGCAGCGCGCCGTAATCGTTCCTCACATGATTGAGATCGGCCCGCGTGGAAACGGTTAGGACCAGCGTACCAATCAATAGCGAAAACATAATCCCCATGACAAGCAACGGCGCTTCGCCATATGCTAGCAGCGCATCCATCTAACATTCTCCCCCGTATTTAAATGCGGCCCGTCAAAACATGCCGCCAATTCCAAACTGTTCCAGAAGCCTTTGTAACTCTTCGTCGCCGTAATATTCGATGACGATTTTACCGGCTTTGCCACGGGCTCCGGAGAGCGACACGCGCGTGTTGAAGCGGGTGCGCAGTTCGTCCTCAATCCTTTTCAAAGCAACCTCGCGCTCACCGCTATCGCTTCCGCCGCTACCTACGCCACCGCCGCCATTGGCGCCCCTTTTATCGCTTTCGGGCGGTTCGTCGGCGGCTGCTGCTTCCCTGCCCGCGAGAACCTCCGACTGGCGTACATTAAGGTCTCGTTCAACGATATTGTCGGCGACGGTGTCCCTGCGCTCCTCGGATTCTATCGATAATAGCGCCCTGGCGTGCCCAGGCGTGATTGCGCCTTTTGACAGCAGTTCTTTTATATGGCTGGAAAGCTTTAACAGCCGGATCGCATTGGCGACCGCCGGCCTGCTCTTTCCGACGGTCCGTGCGATTTTTTCCTGGGTATAGCCATATTCGGTGATGAGCCGCTCATAGCCGTTTGCTTCCTCGACCGGATTCAAGTCCTGGCGCTGAAGATTTTCGATAAGCGCCACTTCCACGCCCCGCTCCTTAGAATATTTCCTCACTATCGCCGGGATGGTCGCAAGCCCCGCGAGCCGCGCGGCGCGCCAGCGCCTCTCGCCTGCGATGATTTTGTAGTACGCGCCCTCGTCCGATACTATTATAGGCTGTACAACGCCGACAGACGCTATAGACTCGGCAAGTTGCCGCAAGGCATCGCCGTCAAAATTGCTCCTTGGTTGTTCGGGATTGGGCTCTATTTTCCCGACGTCCAGTTCCACAACCGCAGACTCGTCGCCCTGTGGCGGCGACGGCAACAATGCGTTCAAGCCCTTCCCAAGTGCCTTTTTCACAAAAAATGCCATTCATAAGCTGAGCACAAACAGAACATCAAAGATGAATGGCGTCGCGCCACAGCCCTGCCCTTTCTTATTATATTCACTCAAACCGCTATAGATAGAAATCTTCAAGCAAATTGTTAAGCATCTACATTCAAACATTAACCTATAGGCATTTGCTTATTGGCATAAGCATTCAACCATCAGTTTCGCCCATCTATGCGTTCCAGTACCTCCACCGCTAAATCCATATACGCGCCGGCGCCCTTGCTCTGCCCGTCGTACAGTATAATTGGGAGGCCGTGGCTCGGCGCTTCGCCCAGCTTGACATTTCTGGGAATAAACGCAGGGTAGACCATCCCCCTAAAATGCTTCTTTATCTCGTCCACTACCTGCACGGACAGGTTCGTTCTGGCGTCAAACATCGTGAGGACGACCCCTTCTATTTCCAGCGCCGGGTTAAAATTTTTCTGAACAAGGTTCACCGTGCGCACCAGTTGGCCGACGCCCTCCAGGGCGTAATATTCGCACTGGATCGGCATAATCACCGAGTCCGCAGCCGTCAGCGCGTTCAGCGTGAGAAGGCTAAGCGAAGGCGGGCAGTCGATGAAAATGAGGTCATATGCCGCGCTGCACCCCGCGAGCGCGTCTTTTAGCACCCGCTCCCGCCCGGGGAACGTCACCATTTCGATTTCAGCCCCCGCCAACTGTATATTCGCCGGACACAGCGTAAGCGTCTTTATCATGGTCTTGGACAATACGGCATCCATACCATCTCCGTTGATCAGCACATCGTATATTGATCTTTTCAGCGCGTCCTTGTTTATCCCGAAGCCGCTCGTCGTATTGCCCTGTGGATCTATATCTATCAGCAGCACCTTTTTTCCGCCATGCGCGATGCAGGCGCTCAGGTTCACCGCTGTCGTCGTTTTCCCTACCCCGCCTTTCTGGTTAGCTATTGCGATAATTCTAGACATTCGTCCTCCGGGCATACGCCCTGGAAATTATAGGGCGACCGTTCCGCATATATCCATTATATCTTGTTTTTAATTGTTTCGTATATATTATCTGCCGTCCGGAGGGCGCTTTCGAGCGTTTTTGCCCCTTTATTGCGGTATTCCTCCACAAAGCTTTCATCTTTTATGCTACCGAGATTGATGAGCATGTTCAGCCACGCGCCTTGCGCGGAGGCCTTCAGGCAGGCGGCGGCGACGCCTATGTCGCTCGCGACGTTCCGGTTCGTCTTGCCTATCGCTTGCTCCGTAAGCTCCAGCGCCTGTGCGCACAGTTCCAGCACTTTATGCGGCGTGATGGTGCAGGCCTTCAGCGCCTCCTGCAGGGCCTGGGTCCGGGATGTTTTTTCCGCTTCGGTCGCTTTTGGCATTATATAAGCGGCACTCATTGTGTTGAAAACCGATACGTCCTCATCCACGAGAACCAGAAATTTTTCCTGCGCCGCGCGCGCCTGTTCCAACAGCCGCGCGTTGAAGTCGGCGTGCTGCGCGTATTTCGCCCGGCCTTCGGTGAGCGAACCCACCATCCCCATAAGCGACGCGCCGATAGCGCCTGCAAGCGCTGCTGCGGAACCTCCCCCGGGCGCCGGCGCGTCAGACGCGAGAATTTGCATATAATGCCTGATTGTACCTTCTGTAAGCGATGCCATTGCGTAATGTGTCCCCTTTATATAAATATAAGCTGCATCAAAGTTCCAATATGCGGCTTTCCAGCACCTGCCTGTCGCGGTCGAAATCGCCCAATTTAAGAAAATGCTTCGCGCAATCGATCAACGCGTCCGCCGGCGCCAAACCGATGATCTCGCTACCCGTCACGGGAACGCCGAGGCGTGCGGCATGCTCGCATATAGCCTCATAAACCGTGTGGAGCGGCGTCGAATCACAGTCGACCATGTTCATCGAAACCTGCGTGGCGCCCCTGCTCTCCAGCTTAACACCTATCGCCTTACAGTGCGCGAACCCCCCGCTCGACCCCCTGATGGCCTTTGCTATGCTTTTAGCGGCGCGAACGTCGGGCGTGCCAAGATTTACATTGAACGCGACCAGGGGCTTGCGTGCGCCCACCGCCGTCACCCCTGCCGTCGGATGTATCGCCCGCCCGCCAAAGTCCGGCGCCCATTCTTCTTGCAACAGCTTGTGCGGCATCCCCTCAAATCCGCCCCTGCGGACAGACGCCAAATCTCTGCGCTCCTCACGCGTACACGACTCCCCGTAAAGGAAGCACGGGATACCCAGCTCGTTGGCTATCAGCCCCGCCACGCGCCTCGATACTTCGACACATTCGTCCATGGTGCTGCCCCGGATCGGTATAAACGGAATTACGTCTGCCGCCCCCATCCGGGGGTGCGCGCCGGAGTGTCTTGTCATATCGATGTTGTCGCGCGCCACACGGCACAAACGGAACGCCGCTTCGGAGACGCCATCCGGGCTGCCGAGCAGCGTAAATACGCTGCGATTATGGTCGGGGTCGGACGAATAGTCCAGCAATGCGACACCGGAAATGCCCTCCGCTGCGCGTCTCAGGGCGGCAATGACGCCCATGTCGCGCCCCTCGCTGAAATTGGGCACGCACTCGATAAGTTTTTCCATAAAGATTATTATATAATGTATACACGACTGTGTCATCAGTCCCTCATGGAATCATGCCTGCTGGCGAAAGGGGAATGTTTTTTATGGACCTCAATTATTGCGGTATAAAAGATCGGAACGCGTGGGCGGCTGTCGGTATACGGCTGCCGTCTTACGACCCTGCAGCGGTGGCGGAGAGGACGATGCAAAGTCCCGTGTGGCTCCATTTTTCAGCCGGCAATATTTTCCGTGCGTATATCGCAGCGCTGCAGGACAGGCTTTTAAACGAAGGCCATGCAGAATGTGGTATCATCGCCGTCGAAGCGTACGACCCGGAAATACTGGATAAAGTATATAAGCCTCACGACAATTTGTGCCTGGTGGTAACGTTAAAGCCGGAAACTGGCGGCGACACGGTGGTTGACGGCGGTGCGACGGTTGGGAGTGGGATGCTGGCTGGCGGCGGCGCGGCGGTTGGGAGTGGGATGCCGGCTGGCAGCGGAGCGGTGACGAGTAAATACACTTCGGCGATTAATGGTGTGGTCATAGGCTCGATTGCACAAGCTTACAACGCTATTGAAAATGATGGGTATGAAGCGGTGCGGCGGGCATTTGTCAACCCTGGGTTGCAAGTTGTCAGCTACACAATCACTGAAAAGGCCTATTTGCTGCGTGGGCCGGGCGGCGAGTATTTGCGGGATGTGGGCGCCGATATGGACGGTGGGCCGGACCGGCCTAAGAATATAATGGCGCTGACCGCCACGATGCTGCACGAACGGTATAAAGCGGGGGCTTGGCCCATATCGCTTGTGAGCATGGACAATTGCAGCAGGAACGGCGAGCGGCTTCGCTCGTCCGTATTGGAAATCGCGAGTTCATGGGCGGAACGGGGCCTGTGTGCGGAAGGGTTTGCCGATTGGCTTGGCGACGAGTCCCGCGTCGCGTTTCCGTGGAGCATGATCGACAAAATAACGCCATGGCCGTCGGAAACGATAGCCAATCGCCTTACGGCGGCGGGCATCCCCTTCATGGCGCCTGTGAAGACAAAAAAAGGCACGGTCGTCGCGCCTTTCGTCAATACAGAACCTGCGCAGTATCTGGTGATCGAGGACAATTTTCCGAATGGGCGGCCTCCACTGGAAAAAGCAGGCGTCACCTTTGCTGACAGAGACACCGTCAACCGCGCGGAGTGGATGAAAGTAGCGACATGCCTGAACCCGCTACATACGACGCTGGCGATCTTCGGTTTTCTACTGGATTACGATAGCATTGCGGACGAAATGAAAGATGCGGCCCTGTTGGCGCTGGTGCGCCGCATTGCCTATGATGAGGGGCTGCCCGCCGTCGCCGACCCCGGCGTGATCGACCCCAGGGCTTTTTTGGACGAGGCCGTCAATGAGCGCCTGCCAAATCCCATGATACCCGACGCGCCGCCCAGGATAGCGGCCGACACCAGCCAAAAAATCGCCATCCGCTTCGGAGGAACCATCCGTTATTATATGGGCTTGGACAACGCAAGCAAAAACATTGCAGGGACGAGGACGGAGACAGAGACGGAGGCGGAAGCGGAGGCGGAGGCGGATGTGGAGGCGGACGAGACGCAAGGCTGGAAGCCTTCGTACCCAGGGGCGGGAGCGGGAGCGGGGACGGGCGGGACGCCTGCGATTATTACGTCCCCTGCGGATTTAGTCGGTGTTCCGTTGACTTTAGCCGGATGGCTGCGTTATTTATTGGCTTTTGACGATGCACTCAATCCATATACACCAAGCCCGGATCCCATGCTAGGCACAATGCAAAATAAACTATCGGAAATCATAGTTCTCGAGCAGACAGTATTGGACAGTGCGTACGCGGATAAAATAAAAGATATTCTGGCGCCCATTCTGGCAGATGCATCATTGTTCGGCGCGGACCTGCACGCAGCAGGGCTTGCCGACAAGGTGACGGCTATGTTCATAAGCATGTTGGAAGGCAAGGGGGCTGTGCGCCGCACATTGGAAAAATACTTATAAAATAATATACATATATCTATTTACGTGGGTTTACTGCCAACGCCTGCGCTACGGCGTTATTTTCAGCCTTCATGATTTCTATGCATATGCCCTCAGGGAGCCTCACCCAATTGCGGCCCTGGGCCATTTCCGTCACGCCGCGCTCATACGCCGCGTCTACCGCCTTGTCTAAATCCTCGACCATAATGCCCAAATGGTTGAAACCACCGGCGTCCCCGTCGAACTCAGGCTTGACGGTCAACTGCATGCCGCCGTCCAGCCATACCTGTGCGATTTTGTCTCCATCCATGCTCTTTGAGCGGATGCCCATGCCAAAAACCTCAGCAAAAAACGCGATATGCCAGTCCATGTCCTTTACATAGATCGCAGAGTGTTCCAAATATCCTTTCGAACCTGTCGCCATTTCCATTACTCCTTTCAATTTATACATCAAAGTTAGGTCGTGCGTCGTGCATTTAGGGGCGGTGGGGACGCGGCGGGGGCTTGCCCCCGCCACTCGCTTTTTCCTATTCTTTTACCATATATGGCCTGATGGTCTTTAACAGGTCGTCGTATCCATCCAGGAATGTGGACAGGGTATGCACGAATGCGCCGTAATGCTCGAACTCTTCCGGCGCCTGCCCGTCCGGCTCATATGCTTTGACGAACTCTGGCAACGTCAATAACTGATCCAGCAGCACAGGGGGCACCGGCTTGTCTATGCGGGACACGACTTCCACATTGCTCGCGTTCAGCTTCTCCTGCCAGTCCTGCGTAATCGTCATCGCGCAGTCCCCGCCGATGAACTCGGACCAGTGGTAATGGTTCCGGAACGCAGCGGCGAGCAGCCGCAAGCGGTAGCCTTTTTCTTTATATATTTTATACGCCCTTTTGAAGATCGCTACGCCCACATATTCCAGGCAGTCCGGATCGACAATCACGCCGGTCCTGGCCACCCATGCCTTCAACCAATCGTCCGCCCGCCCGACCATCAACGTGCACACGGGCGCCATTGTATCGATGGGCAGCCCCTCCGCCTCGCGCCGCGCAAACCCGCGCTCCACCGCTTCAGCAACGGCGATGGCCTGCGGTACGGTGAACGAGACAGTGGCGTTAATTGAAATGCCGGCGTATGTCGCCTCTTCAAATGCTTTTATACCAGCGGCGGACGCCGGCATTTTCACCTGCATGTTCGGCGCCAGCGTGTTAAAGTGCTTGGCCTGTGTGACCATCGCTTCTGTGTTACGGTAATGCCGCGCATTCGTTTGGATGGATATGCGCCCCTTCTTGCCTTTATATTTGTCGTATATTGATTTTAGCATGCCCGCGCCCCGGGCGCCCATTTCCTCTATGAGCTTCCAAGCGACGTCTTCTTCCGAGCCACTGGGTTTTTCACCAATGATTTCGTATACGCGATCCTTCCACAAGTCTGTTTCGCGTTTGAACACGCTGCCAACTATGATAGGGTTGGTCGTGGCGCCGACTGCGCCGCGCGCTATCGCGTATTCCAAGTCGCTCTTTGCGCACGAATCATTCCAATAATCCGTGTTCGGGAATTTTTGCGTGGTTTCCAGGAGTTTGTCCATGTCCGCGCCTCCTCACTACAGCTAGTATTATGTGTCCCATTCTATTTTTATAATGCGCCATTGTCAAGCTTTACGGCGGTTTTGAGGGCGTGCGAGAAAACCTGCGGGAAAACGCGGGCGAACACTGTTCGCCCCTACACAGGGCGCGGTGGGGGCGGGCGAACACTGTTCGCCCCTACACGGGGGGCAGTTTAGCGATTCTTAAGAAAAAGCCGCCGCTGAATTTGCCAGCGGCGGCCCTTCTACTTCACGCTATTTCGTTATTACAGTTCACTACATTTCACTGAATTACATGTTACCTCATGCGCTCGGTCCAGATTTCGTACTCGTTCGGCTTGCGCTCGTACCTGTGGCCTATGGACGCTTCGATGACGTCTGCGTATGCCCAGTGCCTCTCCGTGATGTCGGTATAGCTCGGCGCCCAACTGGGGATTTCGGCTACCTCGATCTTACGGTTCAGCATGCGGTTCACCACTGATATCACCTCGGCGCGGGTTATGTAGTCCTCCGGCCTGAACATGCCGTCCAGGTAGCCGGCTACCCATCCCTTAGTGGCCGCGCTATTGATATAGCCTTTGGCCCAGTGGTCGTCCACATCCGGGAACACGTTGTAGTCCACTTCCTCTAGATTGTCGAACCCGGAGATCATCGTTGCGAACTCCGCCCTGGTTATCGGGTTGTCCGGCCTGAATGTGCCGTCCAGATAACCCCTTACGATGTCAATGCTTGCCAGATATGAAACCGAAGCTGTGTACCACTCGTCATTCCCGACATCCGGGAACGGGCTTTGCTGCCTGCGTGAAACCCTGCTCGCCTCGAGTAGCCTGTAGATAATCTCCGCTGTCTCCGCGCGCGTTATCGGATTGTCCGGCCTCACATCGCCTTCAGGGTAGCCCCTGATATATTGTATGTGATCCGCTATAAACCCAACCAGTGGCGCTTCCTCATCTTCAATTATCTCTCCTCTCGGCTGCTCGGGGAACCCGCTTCTGCCGGAACCCTGCGAACCTGACCCCGGAGGCGTCGGCGGGGGCACTGGCCTACGCTGTACGTACACTTCCACGCGCTCGCTCGGGCCCTTGCCGCTCTCATACTGCACTACGCCGATCCTATCCCCGCCGCCAAGATTCATCCCAGGCGGTACGTCCATATTCCAATTGCCGTCATCGTCGACGATGGTCGAGCTTTCCGATCCGTCGGGCCAGGTCACAATGATCTTCCCGCCCGGTTTGCCCTTACCAGAGATGTTCCTGTCGCCTTCTGTTATCGGGTTCACTTCCGGCTTGTCGCTGGGTACCTTGTGTCCTATAACCGTCCTTTGCGCCCAATCGCTCGGCTGCTTGTCCGGCGTGCTCTGGAGCGCGAACACTTCGTCGCCTACCTTCAATTGCATGCCGTCCGGTACGTTCACGGACCATTTCCCGTCGTTGCCCACTACCGTATGCACTACCTTGCCATTCGGGAAGCGTACTACGACTTCGGAGCCCGGTGTGCCTTCGCCGGAGACTTTCGTGTCGCCTTCAAAGATTTCGTTGATATTCGGCGTGTCGCTCTTGCCGTCGCCGGGCTTGTCGCCGCCGCCCACGGTCACGTGGTGCGGTATGCTCGGATCCTTGCCAGGCTCGGTCTGGACTACCGTCACTATATCGTTTTCTTTCAGTTCCACACCGTCCGGAACTTTTACTTTCCATTCACCGTCAGGCTCCACTTTCGTGACCGTCGTCGAACCGTCGGGCCATGTCACGACTATTTCTGCGTCGGGTATGCCTTTACCGGAGACTTCTTTGTCGCCCTCGTTGATGGGGTTGACATTCGGCGTGTCGCTCTGGTTCGGCGGCGTTATCCGGCTGATGACCGTGCGCTGCGCCCAATCGCTCGGCGTTTTGCCAGGCGTCGTTTGCATCGCGTTCACCTTGTCGCCCAATGCCAGGGGTACCGGCGCATTCACCGACCACCTGCCGTCCGGGCCGACTATCGTCTTCACTGTGGCGCCGTTCTTGAAGCGTACGGTGACTTCGGAGCCGGGCGTCCCGGAGCCTGTGACCACCGTATCGCCGACGAAGATGTCGTCGATGTCCGGCGTGTCGCTCTTGCGGTCGTTGCCGGGGCCGGTCTTGGTGTCGCCGTTGACCGTCTCGTGCGCCGGCAGGCTTTCCAGTTTGTTGACTTCTTTCTGCGTGGCCGTCACTATGTCGCCTTCAACAAGCGTCACGTTCGACGGTACCCTGACTACCCATCTGCCGCGCGAGTCTACGACGGCTGTCGTCTTAGCGCCATTTTTCCATTCCACCGTGACCACTGCGCCACGTACGCCTTCACCTGTGACAACCCTGTCGGTATCCATTATCGGGTTGATGTTAGGCGTGTCGCTGCGGATGACGTCCGGATCCAGCGGGCCGCCCCTACTGATTACAGCGCGTTGCGCCCAATCGCTCGGATCCTTGCCTTCTGTATACTGCTGTGCGAATACGAGGTCGCCCTCGTTCATGCTAATTCCTGTAGGTACATTGACAGACCACGTGGAATCCTGGCCGACTATGACATTGACTGTTTCGCCGTTCCTGAACTTCACAGCTACCTCGGAACCCGGCGTACCGCGCCCCGTGACCCTCGTTGCGCCGACGTAGATTACGTCGATGTCCGGCGTGTCGCTCTTGCCGTCGTTACCGGGGCCCGTCGTCTTGTCGCCGTTGACCGTCTCGTGCGCCGGCAGGCTATCGGGCTTGCCGGGCTCTTTCTGTACCGCCGTGATGATGTCGCCTTCTTCAAGCGTCACATCCGGTGGCACCGATACCGCCCAGTTGCCGTCGGGGCCTACCTTGGTTTCTGTCGTGCTGCCATCGGGCCATGTTACTACGATATCCGCGCCCGGTACGCCCTTCCCGGTGACTGACTTATCCGTCTCCTTGATAGGATCGATGTTCGGCGTGTCGCTGAGGACCACGCGCGGCGCGCCTAGTACTGTGCGCTGCGCCTCGTCGCTCGGGCCCTTGTCGCCTGTTATCTGCACCGCGAGCACGATGTCGCCTTCCTCGAGGTTCACGGAGGCCGGCACATTTACTGACCATAGCCTATTGGCTTGGACTGTCGTGCGCACCACTGCGTTGTTCTCGAACCTTACTATTATCTCCGAACCTGGTACGCCGTTACCGTTGACTACGCGGTCGCCTTCGACGATGTCGTCGATGTTAGGCGTGTCGCTCTTGCCGTCGCCGGGCTTCTCGCCACCGCCGACCGTCACGTGCGCGGGCTCGCTGGGTAGCTTGCCGCCGCCTTCGTTCTGGACGGCTGTGATAACGTCATTCTCTTCCAATTTGACGCCAGGCGGGACCGGCGCGGTCCAGTTGCCATTCGGGTCGACGTCCACGACCGTGGTCGAGCCGTCGGGCCATGTCACTTCTACAGTCGCCCCCGGTACGCCTTCACCGGTGACTGCTTTATCGCCTTCATTGACCGGGTTGATGTTCGGCGTGTCGCTGATGATCGGCAGCGGCGTGCGCGCCCTGACTGTCTGGCTGGCCCATTCGCTCGGGTCGTAGTCCAGCGTCCTCTGCATGGCCTCGACCACGTCGCCCACTGCCAGCGTCAGCCCTGCCGGCACGTTCACCGACCACCTGTCGTTTGTGCCCACTGTGGTACTGACTGTCCTGCCGTCCGGGAACCGGACGATTATTTCGGAACCCGCCACACCCCAGCCGGACACTGTGTCGTCATTCTCATAAATTATGTCTATGTCCGGCGTGTCGCTCTCGTCGTCTTTCGGTTTCGCTCCGGTAACTGTCTCGTGCGCCGGCCAGCTCGGGTCTTTGCCGGGCTCTATCTGCACGGCGGTCACAACGTCACCGGGCTCCAGGCCGCTATTAGGTACCGTCACGATCCAGTTGCCCCGGTTGTTTACCGTGGTGGCTGTCGTCGTGTTGTCCGGCCATAGTACTTCGATTCTCGCGCCGGGCACGCCTTCGCCCGTCACGCTTGTGTCGTCCTTGTCTATCGGGTTGATGTTCGGCGTATCGCTGCGATCCCTGGCCGGCCTGTCTACGACCGTACGCTGCGCCCACTCGCTCGGCTCGTTCGTACCTGTCGTCTGCTGGGCATATACTATATCCCCGGCCTCCAGGTCGACGCTCGCCGGCACTGCTGCCTGCCAGACGCCGTTCGCGTTTACCGTCACATCCACGACTTCGTTGTTCGGGAACTTCACTTGTATACGCGAACCGGCTGCGCCGCGCCCCGTAACCGTCCTGTCGCCCGCGAATATTTCATTGATGTCGGGCGTATCGCTCTTGCCGCTCGGTACGCCACCCACAACCTCGGTGGCCGGCTCGCTCGGCAGTTTGCCCGTCTCGTTCTGTACTGCTATTACGACGTCGCCTGCGACCAGTGTTACGCTGGTCGGCACGGTCGCGGTCCAGTTGCCGCTAGCCCTGACGGTGACTGTCGTGCTGCCGCCGTTATTGGGCCATGTCACTACGATGGATGCTCCCGGTACGCCTTGGCCGGTTACCAAACTGTCGCCGGCGGTTATCGGGTCGATGTTCGGCGTATCGCTGACCAGTTGCGTCGGCCTCTCCCTTACGGTGCGCTGCGCCCATTCGCTGGGTTCGTTGTCGTCCGTTATCTGCTGGGCGAAAATTTCATCGCCCGCTACCAAATCAACATCGTCCGGTAATTCTAACGTCCAGCGCCCGTCAGGGCCGACCGTCGTTTCTCTTATCCTGCCGTCCGGCAGCCGTACCCGTATTCTGGATCCCGGTGTGCCGTTGCCGGTGATAACCGTGTCGCCTTCATATATTTCATCGATGTCCGGCGTGTCGCTGTATTCAACCGGCTCGCCGCCCACTGTCTCGGTGGCGGGCAGGCTGCGTAGCTTGCCTGTCTCCGTCTGGTACGCCGTCACGACGTCGCCTGCGACCAAATCCACAGACGCCGGTACCGTGACGCTCCAGTTGCCGCTGGCGCCCACTGTTGTCGTTGTCGAGCCTTGGCCGTCCGGCCATACCACTTCTATTTCCGCTTCAGGCACGCCTTCGCCCGTTACGACCGCCGCGCCCTCTTTAATCGGGTTGATGTTCGGCGTGTCGCTGAGTAACTCCGTCGGCCTGTCTATTACCGTAGTCTGGACCCAGTCGCTGGGCGCCAGCGTCCCGGTAATTTGCTGCGCGAATACTACATCATCCTTCACCAGATCCAGCGCCGCCGGTACATTAACCGACCACAACGAGTTGGCGCCCACTGTCGCGTATACCTGATCGCTCCAGTTCGGGAGCTTGACCGCTATCAGCGATCCGGGCGTCCCGCGCCCAGTGATTACAGTATCGCCTTCGTATATAACGTCGATGTCGGGCGTATCGCTTTGACCCACCGGCTCTCCGCCGACTGTCTCGGTGGCGGGTAGGCTCGGCAGTTTGCCGTCTTCCGTCTGCACTGCGGATACCACGTCGCCTTCGACCAAGTCTATGGCCGCCGGCACCACCGCTGTCCAGTTACCCTGCGCGTTGACCGTTACGTCGGTCGTTAGCGCGCCGGCGCCCGGCCACTCAACTGTTATCGTTGCTCCAGGAACGCCCTGGCCTGAGACGACACTGTCGCCTTCCATAATCGGGTCGATGTTCGGCGTATCGCTGCGGAGCTGCGTCGGCTCGTCTATGACCGTACGCTGCGCCCATTCGCTCGGGCGCTTGCCCGGCGTCACCTGCATCGCGAAGACTTCGTCGCCCGCCACCAGGATAATCCCGGCCGGTACATCCGCCGTCCACAAATCGTTCGCTCCGACTGTGACCCTGACCGTGCTGTTGTCGGGGAAGCGCACCACTATGGTGGACCCCTCGACGCCCACGCCGCTTATCGTGTCGTCGCCTGCGTAAATTACAAATATGTCCGGCGTGTCGCTTCTGCCATTGCCAGGCCTGCCGCCGCCGCCTACCGTTTCTTGCGCCGGTACGCTTGGGAGCTTGCCGGGTTCTGTCTGGACTGCCGTGACGACATTATCGAGTACCAATGTCACCGTCGCCGGGACCTGCGCCGTCCAGTTGCCGTTCACGTCGACTGTAACAGTCGTCTGCGTCGTGCCGTCGGGCCATGTCACTACTATGTCAGCGCCGGGTATGCCTTCGCCCGTCACTATCCGCGCGCCCGCCCTGATTCTATTGATTATAGGCGTGTCGCTGACCAACTGTGTATCGCCGATGACCGTGCGCTGCGCCCAGTCGCTCGGGTCTTTGTCGCCCGTCACCTGCTGTGCGTACACGACGTCGTCTTCGACCAGGTTGATGATTGGCGGCACGTTGACCGACCAGTTGTCGTCGCTGTCCACTGTAGCTTCTATTAGGTTGATGACGCCGGGGAACCTGACGAATATCGTAGATCCCGCCGTGCCGCGCCCTTTCACTGTCCTGTCGCCTTCGCGTATTACGTCGATGTCAGGCGTGTCGCTCTTGTGCGTCCCAATGTCGCCGCCGCCCACTGTCTCTTGCGCCGGTACACTCGGAAGCTTGCCATACTCTGTCTGGACAGCCGACACTACGTCGCCTTCCACCAGATCCACTGTTGCCGGTACGTCGACGGCCCAGTTGCCGCCTGCGTCTACATCCGTGTCGCGCTCGACGCCGCCCGGGAATGTCACTGTGATTGTCGAACCCGGTACGCCTTGGCCTGTGATGAAGCTGTCGCCTTCCGTAATCGGGTCTATGTTCGGCGTGTCGCTGATTTCCTGCGCGGATATGTCGATAACCGTACGCTGCGCCCAATCGCTCGGGTCTTTGTCGCCCGTCTTCTGCAGGGCGAATACTTCATCGCCCACGACCAGATTGAGGCCTGCAGGCACGTTCACGGACCATCTGTCGCCAGGGCCGACTGTCGTGTCTACGAACCTGTTGCCGGGGAACCTTACTAATAGATAGGAACCCGCCGTGCCTGTGCCTGTCACAATGTCGGCGCCCGCGTAAATCACGTCGATGTCCGGCGTGTCGCTCTTGCCGTCGCCGGGCAGGTCGCCGCCGCCCACTGTCTCGTGCGCCGGGACGCTCGGCAGTTTGTCCGTCTCGGTCTGTACTGCGGTCACTACATCGTTGACTACCATGTCGATGTCATCCGGCACCGTCGCCGTCCAGAACCCATACGGGTCGACCGTCACATTGGTAACTGTCGTGCCGTCGGGCCATGTCACTTCGATATCGGCGCCCGGCACGCCCTCGCCCCTGACATATCTGTCGCCAGGCCTAATGGGGTTGATGTTCGGCGTGTCGCTGATTTGCATCGTATCGTCTATAACTGTGCTCTGCGCCCAGTCGCTCGGGTCTTTGGGATCCGTCGTCTGCCGCGCCATTACTATATCGCCCTCGACCAGCGTCACCGCTGACGGCACGTCCGCGCTCCAGGTGTCGTCCGGTTGTACCGTGACGATGACCGGCGCCGCTACGCCCTCAAACGCTACTTCTATTGTCGAGCCCGCCGTACCGCGACCTGTTACTACTTGATCGCCTGCGCGTATGACGTCGATGTCCGGCGTGTCGCTCTTGCCGTTGCCGGGTTGGTCGCCGCCGCCTACTGTTTCCTGGGCGGGCAAGCTCGGCATCTTATTTGTTTCTGTCTGTATAGCTGTTACAACGTCGTCCACTTCGAGGTCGAGGCCCGCCGGTACCGATATGGCCCAGTTGCCGCCCGCGTCCACGGTGGTGAATGTCTCGCTGTCGTCAGGCCATGTCACGTCGATGCGCGATCCGGGCACGCCCTGGCCTGTAACTATCCTGTCGCCCTCTTCTATCGGGTCGATGTTCGGCGTGTCGCTGCGCTCGTAGTCCGTCCACAGCGCGTATACTGTCGTGTTGTCGACCAGCCGCGCTATTGTTGTCAACCTGGTCGCCGCGTTGTTTGCCACACTCGACCATCCGTCGAACCCTGCGCCCGCTTTCACAAGCCCTTGCGGCGCGTAGTCGGCCAGCGTGACGTTGCTGTGTTTCAATATCTGTACGGTTTCATTCGTGTTGGCCGCGTCGCCGTTGCCGTCGAATGTCAAGTTGATGTATATCGGCCCGTCGCTCCAGAAGGCGTATACGTTTACGTCGGCTTCGCCGAAGTAGATGTACTGCCCGAACAGCGTGCTCTCGTCATTGGCCACCAGCGTCCAGCCGAGCTGGTCATAGCCCAGCCTGATGTACGCCGCGTCGCCTGTAGGCTCAAGGTCCGCTATCTCGTATGTGGAGTTGATCGGCACCTGTCTTGTGTATGTGTTGCCACCAGCCGTGTTGACGCCCCCGTTGCCGTGGAACGTTACGGTGATCGGCTGGCCTTCCGCCCATATGGCGTATACTGTCACAATGGCTTCAGCTATATCTACCGTAGTTACTGCCTGGCCGTTCGGCGTCAGTGACCAGCCGGCCAAGTAGTGGCCTTCCAGTATGAACGCGTCCGCGCCTGTGGGCTGGATGAGCGCCAAGGTCTGCGTAGAGTTGATCGGCACAGTTACGGTATATGTATCGTTACCAGCCGCATTTTCTCCACCGTTACCGTTGAATACAAACGGCACGTCATCGCCCTCTTCCCAGATGGCATAGACAGTGACATCTGCTTCTAATATATCTACTGTCGTAACCGGCGAGCCGTTCACCGTCAACGACCAGCCAATCAGCCTGTGGCCAGCGTACCTGAAGTCGTTCGGGTATGTGGGCTGCCGCGCCGCCAGGTTTTGCGTGGAGTTGACCGGAACCTCTACAGTAAACACTGTATTGCCAGACCTATCCTCGCCACCGTTCGCGTCGAATATCAACAGTACGTCGTCGACCTCTTCCCAGATGGCATAGACTCTTACATTAACCTCTGCTATATCTACTGTCGTCACTATAGAACCGTTCGCGCTCAGCGACCAACCAACAAGCCTGTGGCCTGCGTTCCTGAATTCGAAGTCGCCTGTCGGCTGCCTGTCTGCCAAGATCTGTGTAGAGTTTTCCGGCACAAATACTTCATACTCCGTATTACCAGCCCTGTCCTCGCCGCCGTTCGCATCGAATATCAAGTGGACAGTGATGTAGTCTATAGACCATATGGCATATACGCGTATATCAGCTTCAAATATATCAACCGTCGTCACTATCGGGCCGTTCGCACTAAGCGACCAGCCGAGCAGCCTGCGGCCCGCATTCCTGAAGTCGTTCGGATATGTCGGCTCCCAGTTCGCCAAGATATGCGTGGAGTTGATCAGTACCTGCACCACATACTCGGTGTTGCCGGCCCTATCCTCGCCTCCATTCGCGTCGAATATCAAGTTCACTTCATCCTCTGACGACCATATTGCATAGACTCTTACATCAGTTAAAAGGATATCAACCGACGTCACTGGCGGTCCGTTCACGCTTAGCGACCAGCCAATCAGCCTGTAGCCTGCATTCCTGAAGTTGTTCGGATTTACCGGCTGCCAGTCCGCTAAGACTTGCGTGGAGTTGATCGGCACCTCAACACTATATTCAGTGTTTCCTTGCCTGTCCTCGCCGCCGTTCGCGTCGAATATAAGGTACACTTCTTCGTACACTGTCGACCATATTGCATAGACTCTAACATCGGATAAAACGATATCAACTGTCGTCACTATCGCGCCGTTCGGGCTCAGCGACCATCCGAGCAGCCTGTACCCGGCGTTCCTGAACTCGTTGTTGTCTATCGGCTGCCGATCCGCCAGGGTCTGCGTGGAGTTGATCAGTACCTGCACCACATACTCGGTGTTGCCTGCCCTGTCAGCGCCGCCGTTAGCGTCAAATATCAAGTTGACGTTTTCGTATATTGACGTCCATATTGCATAGACTTTCACATCATCTAAAACGATATCAACTGTCGTCACTATCGAGCCATTCGGGCTCAGCGACCAGCCGAGCAGCCTGAACCCGGCGTTCCTGAATTCGTCGTTGCCTGTCGGCTGCCAGTCCGCCAGGGTTTGCGTGGAGTTGATCGGCACATCGACACTATATTCTGTGTTTCCTTGCCTGTCCTCGCCACCGTTAGCGTCGAATAT
This sequence comes from Oscillospiraceae bacterium, assembly GCA_009777515.1. GTDB lineage: Bacteria > Bacillota > Clostridia > WRLR01 > WRLR01 > WRLR01. Next base: position 85,354 of record WRLR01000002.1, read on the forward strand.
CAGGTTTACTTCTTCGTACACTGTCGACCATATTGCATAGACCCTTACATCAACTTCAAGGATGTCCACTGTGGTCACTATTGCGCCGTTCGCCGTCAACGACCACCCTAGCAGTCTGTAACCTGCGTTCCGGAACTCGTCGTTGCCTGTCGGCTCCCATGTCGCCAGGAGTTGCGTGGAGTTGATCGGCACTTCGACACTGTACTCCGTGTTACCGGCCCTGTCCTCGCCACCGTTCGCGTCGAATATCAGGTTGACGGCGTCGCCGTCTATCGTCCAAACGGCGTACACGCGTACATCGATTTCAAAGATATCAACTGACGTCACTATCTGGCCGTTCGGGCTCCGCGACCAGCCGAGCAGCCTGTAGCCCTCGAACCTGAACTCGTCGTTTCCTGTCGGCTGCCAGTCCGCCAATATCTGCGTGGAGTTGATCGGCACCTCGACACTATATTCAGTGTTTCCTTGCCTGTCCATGCCGCCGTTCGCGTCAAAAATCAGGTCCACTTCTTCGTACACTGTCGACCATATTGCATAGACTTTCACATCATCTAAAACGATATCAACCGTCGTCACTATCGCGCCATTCGGGCTCAGCGACCAGCCAAGCAGCCTGTAGCCTTCGTTCCTGAACTCGTCGTTTCCTGTCGGCTGCCAGTCCGCCAATATCTGCGTTGAGTTGATCGGCACCGGCACCACATATTCCGTGTTACCAGCCCTGTCCTCGCCACCGTTCGCGTCATATATCAAGTCTACGTTTTCGATGGTTGTCGACCATATTGCATAGACCTTCACATCGTCTAAAACGATATCAACCGTCGTCACTATCGCGCCGTTCGGGCTAAACGACCAGCCGAGCAGCCTGTACCCGGCGTTCCTGAACTCATCGTTACCAGTCGGCTCCCACGTCGCCAAGGTCTGTGTGGAGTTGATCGGCACCTCGACAATATATTCAGTGTTTCCTTGCCTGTCCACGCCGCCGTTAGCGTCGAATATCAAGTCTACGTATTCGATGGTTGTCGACCATATCGCATAGACCCTTACATCCTCATCATCAATGTCTACTGAGGTCACTATTGCGCCGTTCGCTGTCAGCGACCACCCTAGCAATCTGTAACCTGCGTTCCTGAAATCGTTCGGGTACACCGGCTGCCTCGCCGCTAAGACTTGCGTGGAGTTGATCGGCACATCGACCCTGAATTCTGTATTGCCGGCCCTGTCCGCGCCGCCATTCGCGTCGAATATCAAGCTTACTGCTTCGCCGTCAAATTCCCATATAGCATATACACGTACATCGTCATCATAAATATTTACTGTAGTAATCGCTACAGTGCTATTTGCCGTAAACGTCCAGCCAATAAACCTGTAACCTTCATTCCTGAACTCGTCGTTGCCTGCCGGCTGCCAGTCCGCCAGGACTTGCGTGGAGTAGATCGGCACCGGCACCACAAACTCGGTGTTGCCAGCCCTGTCCTCGCCGCCGTTCGCGTCGAATATAAGATTCACTTCTTCGTACGTTGTCGACCATATTGCATAGACCTTGACATCGGCTAACAAAATATCAACTGTCGTCACTATCTGGCCGTTCGCGCTCAGCGACCAGCCGAGCAGCCTATACCCGTCGTTCTTGAACTCGTAGCTACCTGTCGGCTGCCAATCCGCCAGGATCTGCGTGGAATTGATCGGCACCTCGACACTATATTCAGTGTTTCCTTGACTGTCCACACCGCCGTTAGCGTCGAATATAAGGTCTACTTCTTCGTACGTTGTCGACCATATTGCATAGACTTTCACATCATCTAAAACGATATCAACCGTCGTTACTATCTGGCCGTTCGCCGTCAGCGACCAACCGAGCAGCCTGTACCCGGCGTTCCTGAACTCGTCGTTGCCTGTCGGCTGCCAGTCCGCCAATGTCTGCGTGGAGTTGATCGGCACCTCGACACTATATTCAGTGTTTCCTTGCCTGTCCTCGCCACCGTTCGCGTCGAATATCAAGTCTACGTTTTCGATCGTTGTCGACCATATTGCATAAACTTTCACATCATCTAAAACGATATCAACAGTCGTCACTATCTGGCCGTTCGGGCTCAGCGACCAGCCGAGCAGCCTGTACCCGGCGTTCCTGAACTCGTCGTTTCCTGTCGGCTGCCAGTCCGCCAGGTTCTGCGTGGAGTTGATCGGCACCTCGACACTATATTCAGTGTTTCCTTGCCTGTCCTCGCCGCCGTTCGCATCGAATATCAAGTCTACGTTTTCGATCGTTGTCGACCATATTGCATAGACCTTTACATCTTCTTCAGCAATGTCTACTGTGGTCACTATCGAGCCGGTCGCCGTCAACGACCACCCTAGCAACCTGTAGCCTGCGTTCCGGAATTCGTCGTTGCCTGTCGGCTCCCACGTCGCCAAGGTCTGTGTGGAGTTTATCGGCACTTCGACACTGTACTCCGTATTGCCGGCCCTGTCCTCGCCGCCATTCGCGTCGAATATCAGGTTGACTGAGTCGCCATCCACCGTCCACACAGCGTACACGCGCACATTTGCTTCTAAGATATCAACTGTCGCTACCGGCGAACCGTTCGCGGTCAGCGCCCAACCGAGCAACCTGTAGCCTTCGAACCTGAACTCGTCGATGCCTGTTGGTTGCCAGTCCGCCAGGATCTGTGTGGAGTTGATCGGCACATCGGCACTGTACTCCGTGTTGCCTGCCCTGTCCTCACCGCCGTTTGCGTCGAATATCAGCTTAACTTCTTCGTATGTTGTCGACCATATTGCATAGACTCTCACATTGGCTAACAAAATATCAACTGTCGTCACTATCTGGCCGTTCGCACTCAGCGACCAGCCGAGCAGCCTGTAGCCCTCGTTCCTGAACTCGTCGTTGCCTGTCGGCTGCCAGTCCGCCAGGATCTGTGTGGAGTTAATCGGCACATCAGCGCTGTACTCCGTGTTGCCTGCCCTGTCCTCGCCACCGTTCGCGTCGAATATCAGCTTCACTTCTTCGTACGTTGTCGACCATATTGCATAGACTCTAACATTGGCTAACAGAATATCAACCGTCGTCACTATCTGGCCGTTCGCACTCAGCGACCAGCCGAGTAGCCTGTAGCCCTCGTTCCTGAACTCGTCTATGCCTGTCGGCTGCCAGTCTGCCAGGATCTGTGTGGAGTTGATCGGCACATCGGCACTGTACTCCGTGTTTCCTGCCCTGTCCTCGCCGCCGTTCGCGTCGAATATCAGCTTCACTTCTTCGTACGTTGTCGACCATATCGCATAGACTGTTACATCAGCTAATACGATTTCAACCGTCGTCACAATCGCACCATTCGGGCTCAGCGACCAGCCGAGCAGCCTGTAACCCTCGTTCCTGAACTCGTCGTTGCCTGACGGCTGCCTGTCCGCTAGGACTTGCGTGGAGTTGATCGGCACCGGCACCACATATTCCGTGTTACCGGCCCTGTCCTCGCCGCCGTTCGCGTCGAATATCAAGTCTACGTTTTCGATCGTTGTCGACCATATTGCATAGACCTTTATATCATCTTCAGCAATGTCTACTGTGGTCACTATCGAGCCGGTCGCCGTCAACGACCACCCTAGCAGTC
>WRLR01000003.1 GCA_009777515.1 Oscillospiraceae bacterium
CGGTGCTTGCGGTGGCGGTGGCGGTTGTGGGGCCTACTACGGCTGCGGTTGTGGCGGCTTCGACGGATGCGGTTGTGGCGGCTTCGACGGATGCAGCGGTGGATGCAACGGTTGATTTAGTGGTAGAGGTTGCGGCAGCGGATGCAGGGGCGATGGCATCGCGCCTGATTGCATGGTTTTTGTCTTCTATGTAGGCTTCGTGGATCTTTTTTAGATCCGATATATCGTCGCCAGGGAAGATTTGCTCGTGGGCGCCGACCGATTTTATACGCGAGAGTTCGTTTGTAGAAACACGCATTTCCCGGCGCGTAGTACACACCTCATATCCGAAACGGCGGTAAAACTGGTGGCTGAACGGAACCAAGCACGAAAATATCACGCCATCGGCATACGCGCCGTTTAACAGCGAGTCAAATATCATCCGTACCTTGCCGCCCTTCCGGGCTTCCGGCAACGTAGCGACGCCGCCGATGCCGCTCATTTTGACGTCGTTGCCATCAAAACGCATTACATAAGGCAATTCTGTCATTTTGCTGACCATCTTGCCGTTTTCAAATGCCCCCCACGTCCATATGTAAGGATCTTCAAATGGATCGGGCGTTTTATCCATATCCTGATCCTGGGAAAAATCGTGCCTTCCATTAAAAGCCACCACGCCGATTTTTTTCGAATCGGTGACTTCGGCTGCATTTATTCTCCGTATTTCGAGCATAAAAAATGCCATTCGCAGGTTACGCAAAATAGCACATTGCAAATGTACAGCCTCGCGCAACAGTTCTGCCCTTTCTATATAATAACTGGGACGCTGTGAGCAGCGTCCTCTACAACATTGCCGGGAGTCTATGGGTAGCGCCCCCTATAATATCGCTGGGGCACACAACATCGCCAGGACGCAGTGATCAGCGTCCTCATACACATTTAGGTTCTCGGGGCGCTTAGCCAGTATAACATAACCTTTTCTGCGTTACCATGTAAAAATTCGCAGGGGCATTAATAAATAACATTCAATTAATCTTCAAAAAAATATGTTTAATACGTATAATAAATAAATATATGCAATGGATTAACGGGGGCGCTATATGATCATCAGATTGCCATATGGAAGCGGGTATCAGACGCTGGAGATAGACGATATGTATGACGTGGAGACGCTGCGTTCGGGCGCCGATGGGGGTGGCGGTGTGGGTGGAGCGCGAGTGGGCGGCGGCGCGGGCTCATCTTTCGTGGAAGACGAAGATGACATAGTCCTTGCAGCCATGGCTGCGCCTATCGGAGCGCCCCGCCTGGCCGAGCTGGCTCGCTCCGCGCTGAACGCCGTCATCATTTGCAGCGATCATACCCGCCCGGTCCCCAGCCGCCGCATCATACCGCATATGCTCGATGAACTCCGCCAATATAATCCCGGCATACACATAACTCTGCTAATCGCGACAGGTATGCACCGCGCGCCCAGCCGCGCGGAGTTGGAATTAAAATTCGGCCCAAAAATTATAGAATCCGAACACATTGTTATCCATGATAGCAAAGACTTACATTCCATGCGTCGTATAGGTAGGCTCCCATCCGGCGCCGATCTTATTATAAACAGCACTGCGGCTGACGCGGATCTGCTCGTCGCCGAAGGGTTTATAGAGCCGCATTTTTTTGCCGGCTACTCCGGTGGGCGCAAAAGCGTGCTGCCGGGGATTTGCGCATACGAAACGGTCCTAGGCAACCACTGCGCGGCATTCATAGCCGATCCGGCGGCGCGGACCGGAGAGCTTGACGGCAACCCGATACACCGCGATATGGTTGCCGCGCAGCAAATGGCTGGACTCGCGTTTATCGTAAATGTGATAATCGATGCAAACAGGCATGTGCTGCGGGCGTATGCGGGAGAGCCGGTCAAGGCGCACGCGCGGGGGTGCGGCGATCTCGATGTGATGTGCAGAGTGGCTCCTGGCCGGGCTGCGGACATAGTAATAACAACCAATGGCGGCGCCCCGTTGGATCAAAACATATATCAAGCCGTCAAATGCATGACGGCGGCGGAAGCGGCGGCGGCGCCCGGCGCGGTTATAATCGCACTATCCGAATGCGCGGACGGAGTGGGCGGGGATTCATTTTTTTCGATGATGCGCAATTGTAAAAGTCCGGCTGAGCTGCTGGACGCGATTGGGAACGTGCCCATGCAAGAGACGGCGGAGGATCAATGGGAGGCACAAATTCTTGCAAGGATAATGGCGAAGCACCGTGTTATCTTGGTCTGCGCCGAAGGGGCGCGGGAAGCCGCGCGCCAAATGAAGCTGCTGACGGCAGGCGACGTAAACGAGGCGCTGGCGCTGGCGTTGAGGATGCTCCCGGCGGATGCGAGTCGGAGCGGTGGAGGCGGCGAGGGCAGTGTTGGCGCTGTTGGTGGCATAAGTGGTGGCGTAGGTGGTGGGAGTAGTAGCGGTAGCGGTAATGGAATAGGCGGCGAACGTATTGGAAAAAATCCGTACATCATAATTATTCCGGATGGTGTATCGGTTATAGTGTCGCCTGCGGAGAAGTAGGGATGAATCAGAATTTTTAAGGGGCGATAACGGCGATGGCAAGCACGGCGGGGGCGAGTACGGCAGGTGCTTCAGACTACGCAAAGCAAATTGGTAACTGGCAAATTGCACATACCATGTAGGGGCGACCGCCCTCGGTCGCCCGCGAAGTGACGCATAGCATAATAACCGTTTTACAGGCGACCGGAGACGTTTTGCGGGCGACCGAGGGCGGTCGCCCCTACGAAACATCGAGATTTTTGCACAGACGGGGCGTTCCGCCCTACGTCGTTTTACGTTATTGGTTTAACAATAAGTTTAAACCAATGGTATCAAAATGGCACATACATGCGCGGGCGCGGGCGCATGGCATTTAACGTGTGTCGGTTGTTTATGCGTTGGCGCCTTCTGGGTGGCATAGGACTATTGTTGTATCACCCGTAATTTTCAAATTAGGTATGTCGAAGGGGAAGAATATTTCGTCCCCGCGCGATATATCCATTTTGCCGGCGTCGCAGGTAAGGGCGCCTTTCCCCTCAATGACGATGCCGACTTGCGGGAACCCTGTGCCCAGGATATCCGTTTCGCCATTGACGGTCAGCTCTGTAAAGGAAAAATATGACGTTTGCTCCGGCCCGATCACAAAAGACTCCGATCCCCAGTCGCCGCTGCGGACGACCTTGCGCGGGATGAGCCAGCGACGGAGGTTTTCCTCCGGCGAGCAGCCGTCATACAGGTACGCCCCCAGTAAACGCTCGTCGTATGTCGCCTCGTCGACACCGGGGTCCCCCCGGAAGCGCGTTTTCATGAATTCAAATGAACGCGCGCCCACAGTGATGTCCGCCGGTTCCTGCACCTCTATTACAAAACATCCCTCGCCGAGCGCGTGCGGCACGCCGCCCCCGACCATAAATGCGTCCCCCACCTTGACTTCGATCCGGTGGCACAGGTTCTCCAGGGCCGCCAGGTCATCATTGCGGTAGTGCTTCTCCCATACCTCCCGGGTGACCCCCTCCTTGAAACCCAGGAGGATATACGCGGGCGCCTCGGTATCGTCCCGCGTGCCGATGACATACCAGCTTTCTTCTTTGCCGTAATCGCTGTCCCACATCTTTTTCGCGAAAGGGCGCGTGGGGTGGCATTGCAAACCGTATTGGCGCTGCGCGTCCAAATACTTAATAAGCATCCCGAGGCCTTCGCCGTTAACGTCCAAATGGCGACTCCCCATTATTTCCTGTGGCGCTTCGTGGATTGCCTCAAACAAGTACATGCGTCGACCGTCCGGCAGCACCGTTTCCGAGCGCCCCCAATTTGGATTGTCCGCAGGCGGCCTGCCCACGGCAGTGGTGGAGCCAATCCACGCCTCCGAGCCGGTTCTGTCGTCGACAGCGGGGGAGACGCCCCTGAATTTATCTATCTCGCGGCCTCCCATGCCTCGGATGCGGTTGGGAACAAGTTTCCAGGGTTGATGATAGATTGTCATTATAAACCCTCCGATAATAAAATAATTAAAATTGTACCCCCCAGGATTTATTGGGCCGCTTGCCCATTGTCAGCTCCAAGGTGCCGCCGCCGGCGAGATCGGTGTGATCCAGCCAGGGCGAATTATATTCTTCCCCGTTGAGCTTGGCGCTCTGGATGTATTTGTGCTTCGCATTTTGATTATTTGCGATTATTGTAAATGTTTTGCCGTTCTCCATATGTATCTTGATTTTGTCAAAGATCGGGCTACCGATGTCGTAAACCGGTTTACCGGGGCAGGTAGGATAGAACCCCATCGCCGCGAATGCGAACCAGCCGGACATCGCGCCGCCGTCTTCGTCGCCACAGATGCCAAACGGGTTGTTGGGGAACCACAGCCGCATCAGCTCGCGCACTCGGCGCTGCGTCTTCCATGGCTGGCCGCCGTAATTATACAAGAACGGTATGTGGAAGGAGGGCTCGTTGCCCATGCAAAACTGCCCGACCAGGCCGGTCGAATCCGGGAATTGGCTTAAAAATTTGTACTTGGATACCTCGTACTGCTCGCGGAACAGTTGATCCAGCCGCTCGCAGAATATATCCTTTCCGCCCATCAGCTCAATCAGGCCGTCGATGCGGTGCTGTACATGCCAGGTATATGTCCAGGAGTTGCATTCGGCGAAATACGCCCGCCCGCCCTGGCCTCCGGACAGCTTGGGGTTAAAATTTTCTACCCAGGCGCCGTTCGCGTATTTGGGCGCCATAAACCCTGTCTGCGTGTTGTAGACGTTTCGATAGTTCTCGCCCCGCTGTATCAAGCGCTCATAGTCTTCGTCCATGCCCAGCTCTTTGGCGATCTGCGCGAGGCACCAGTCGTCATAGCAGGTCTCCAGTGTCGTCGCGACGCTCTGGCGGCGCTCGAACGGATGGGACACCACCGTTTCAGCCTGGCCTTCCGGCAACGCGGGGAAAAAGCCCTTTTCGAAGTAACAAAGATCGAAGGCCGAAATCGTGCCCTCCGTGCGCGTAATCTTCGTAGCCAGGTCAGCGTTTTTCAGCATGGCCTCGTATGCCAGCTCGATGTCAAAGCCTTTGTAGCCTTTGCGCCATGCGTCCACTATCATCGCAGTCGCGTGCTTCCCGATCATGCCGTTGGAGTTGCCCGCAAGATGCGGGAACGACGGCAGCCACCCGATCGTTTCGTATATGCGCAGGTAGGAATTTATAATGTCCATCTGACGGCCTTCCTGCAGGATCAGTTGGAGCGGGTGCGCGGTGCGGTATGTGTCCCATATACCATCGTTAATGTAGAAGTCCGTGTCGTCCTCGTGCACCTTTTTGTCATACCCGAAATAGCGCCCGTACTCGGTGATGTTCTGCATGCGGCCATAGACGCGGTATAGCGCCGTATAGAACGCGATGCGCTCGTCCTCCGTGCCGCCTTCGACTTCAATCAGGCCTAGCGCTTCGTTCCACGCCTGTTTGGCCGCTTCGACAGCCTGATCAAAAGACAGCGCACCGATCTCTGACCGCATGTTTTCGGCGGCTTGATCGGCGCTGATGTATGACATACCAGCTTTAATTTCCAGCACCCGTGCTTGCGCTGACGGAGCGTATGTAAACAACGCGCCCGCGTCGTCCTGCGCGACACTCGCTGCCGCTTCCGACAGCTCTACATGGAAATAACCGTTGACTTTCGCGTACTGCTTTGTATTGCCGCACAGCACACGGCCATCCGTAATGTCCAGGCGCATGCCATATGCGGAACCTGCGCGCGCGCCGCCGCGACCGCCCTGAGAAACCAGCCCGTTGAATTTAAACGTGTTCCATGTGCCTGCAGGAAAAGTGACTCTGTAATACACGCTGCGTTCACCAGCGGTATATTCTACGAGGATGTCTGAATCTTCCAAAAGCAACTCTGCGCGGTAGCACTTAATGTCCTCGCAGTCGTGGTCGATGCAGGCGCTGCCCCGGATCGCGTCCGACTCCGTCGACCGCGCGTCAACCATGAACGATGACATGTTGATGGGGAACCCGTGGACTGTCTCGGCAAGGTAGTTGTCGACCACGCCCGGCGTATATATCGGGAAGATGACCGCCATGCTATGCGGCCGCATCACAACCGGTTTTGTCGCTTGCAACAGGTGCCCGATGCCCCCTATATGCGGGTTGACCAAATCTGCGTAGTTAGTGGTGGATCTACTACTCATAAAAATGCCATGCACAGACTGCGCACAAATTACCATGAAAACAGCAATGGCAATGACAAGCCTTAATCCTATACGCTTGCCTTCGCGCCACAGTTCTGCCCTTTCTGATATTTTTACGTTAACCCTCTCAATTCCTGTTAATTATACATCAAATGACGGCGACGACGTCTTTCATTATAAAAAATGTGAATTTATTTGTGCGGAGCGAATAAGCCGTTAGCAACTGCGGGTAGACCGCGCGCACCGTCTGCTTGTCCGCCTCTGTGATCTCGTGGGCGCTGTATACAAGTTTTTCGAACACGCCTAAGGCTGAAGCCAGACCCGTGTGGCTGATTTTCAAGGCGCTGTCCGCCCGCCTGGTGAACTGCGACAGCGTCTCGCCCTGCTCGATCCTGTATTTCAGCTTGGAGAGTATCGATAGATAATGCCTGTACATGCTGCGCACCGCCTGCCCAGGCTCTGCGGAAAACGCCATAAAACGCCTGTTCGCCCGGCGGCGCCCCATCGCGACCACAATGATCGGGACAAGTATCACCATCACAATCAGGCATATGCGGAGTATCGAGAATACCATCGACGAACGCTCCCCGCCGGTCAAGTAGCCTTCCGGGTCGAACGCGCCCATATAACCGAAGTAGTCGTACTCGCGCATCATTTCGTCCATGAAATCATAGTAGTCCCCGCCGAACCCTTCGCCGGAGGCGTACTGCATATCATCGGAATAATATTCCAGAAACTTGAAGCGCTCCTGATATGTCGCCGTCGGCTCGAACTTGCGCCATCCGTAGCCTTCGAAATATATTTCCACCCAGGCGTGCGCTTCAGCGTTTGTCACTTTGTAGACTCCGTCCTCGCTGTATTCGGCGGGCATCGTATAGCCTTCCACATAGCGCGACGGGATGCCCAGGCAGCGCGCCATCACAGCCAGCGCCGAGGCGAAATGCGTGCAGTAGCCCTCCGTCAGCTTAAAGAGGAAATTGTCCACGAAATCCTCCCCGGAGGGCAGATAGCCCACATTGAGCGAGTACTCGTAGTTCGTGTACAGATAGTATTCGAGGAGAAGCGCCTTTTCGTAATCAGACGCGGCGCCTTCCGTCAACTGCTCCGCCAATATCCATACGCGCTCGGGCAGGGTGTCGGGCAGGCTGGTGTAGCGGGCCCGGATGTCGTCGGCGCGCTCCGCGAGTTCAACTAAGCTTTTGCGTTCTATAAAATCGCTGATGGTTAAAAAGAATGCATTGCCCTGCCGCCTGCTATTTGGGTTCTGCGAAGCGGGCGAGGAGGCGGAAGCGGAGGCGGATGTGGAAGAGGCCGACGCGCCGGACAGGCCTGGCTGGGTCGCGGAGGCCCCGCTCCTGGGTGCGCCTTGGTCGCGGTTTGTTCCGGAGGGAGGCGACGAAAAGTTGTCTGCGGAATAGCTTACCACGACAACAGTGTCGTAATCATTGAGCATATCGCGGTACAATCCGGGATAACTGCTGTATAGCAATAATTGCGAAGCTGTCACATGGTTTTCTTCCTGGTAATATTCCAATTCGTAACTGAAACCTTCCGCCATTATATGCTCCAGTGTGAGCGCGCCGTTCTCTTCATATACGTTCCCAACCTGCATGTTGAAATTATGGAGCCCTGCCATTTTAGAGGGCGTAAACAACGAAAACGTTTTCATTCGATCAAAATACACCGTCGCGTTCATAAGGTCCTGGCTCAGCATCCATCGGCTCGAGCGCCGCAGGGTTTCTGCGGTGACGCCGATGCGCTGTAGCGACGGGTTGGTGCCGCCTGCCATGAACCTGTACAGGTAAAGCATATGGTTTTGAGAAAATTCGGCCACATCCTGCTGCACTTCGGTGTTGCCTGTATAATACAGCGGGCCGGGGTCGCGGGTGGGCGCCCCTGATTCCAGGCGCGCCAGTGCGTCCTCCATATCGCGCACGTCAACGAGGTCGGGCGACTCCAGATCGGTGACATGGTGCGTGCGGGCGGCGGGGGCGGGGGCGGGATCGGCGGCGGTGATGGGGGCGCTGGAGGCGCCGGCGTTTGTGGCGTTGGGGGCGTTGGCGCTGGGGGAAGTGCCAGTAGTGTTGGCAGGGGTGTTGGCGGCGTTGGCTGCGTTGGCGGCATCGGCGGCATCGGTAGCGCCGGTAGCACCGGTAGCGCCGGTGGCGCCGGTAGCGCCGGTAGCGCCAGTGTTGCCACCGGGCGTGGTTTCGTTGGAAGCGCTGCCACTCTCGGCGTCGTTACCGCTGTCATAACCATTAATACCGTTTTCATCATTGCGTCTGGATAAAATGTCGCTTTCGATCTTATCGAGGAGGGCTGCGCTGGATCGCGGCTCCACCAAGCCGTCAGCAATGTCAAGTTCAACGGTTTTTGCCTCTTCGTCCGCGTCGGCAAGGGCGGCCTCGCGGTTTGTCAACTGGCCCGGCAGCTCAACTAGCAACGACGATATGCCTTCGGGAGGCGTTTCCGTCTGTTTTATGCCCCATGGCGTTTGCGCGATACCGGCGTCTATGTATGTAGTATATTGCGAGTAAGCAGCGTCATTCGACGCGCCATCTGCCCTGCTGTTACTGTTATTGCTGCCGCCGTCAATGCCGCCACTGTCATTGTCACCGTCATCGCTGCCGTCAACCCCATCCAATGTGGCGTCCGACTCCTGCCAAAACGGCCTTTGGATGTTTTTCCATGAATTCCCCGTGTATATTTCCTTGCCGTTTCCTTTTAAATATAACGTCGGATCTTCGGTCACGACTGTAAGGACCTGCGTGTTATTCGGCCTTACGGGCCCCGACAAAAAACTCTCGCCGCTCGAGAACCCAGTAGTGTTCAACGCAAAATTGTCGACGCGATAATAATAGTACCTGTCGTAATAACTGTTCGTCACCCTATTGTATACATCATAAAGCCATTGCCAGCGGATGGGGCTGTTCGGTACAGGCGTGACTGCTATCATAATCACCATGCAAATAAAAATCGGCGATATTGATTTTAAGAATCTGGCCGGATTAAAAAGCGAAGACGCCTCGCCGTATTGAAAGCGGTACTTTAAATAAATATGCCAGATATAACCGACGATTGCGACTCCAATGAATGCGAATAACGCGAGATGCCCGGCAAAAAAGCCATAGCACCACTGCACGCAAAACGTGGCGAACCCAATGGCAAACATAAATGCGTAGTGGTACCGTTTGATTGTCGTAAAATACACGAACAAGCATATGGCAGTGCAGAGCAGCATAAACAGGATAAATTCATAGCGCTCGATTTTCGGCTGACCGGTGTAGAAAAAACTGGCCGCCCAGTATGTAAAGCGACGAAAATGGTATGACGCAATGATCCTGTAATCGTCAAGCCGATCGGTCCTGTGCAGGCGAAATATGTATATGCCCAAGGCTGCTATTGACGCGAGGATTAACCCGTTGGCCACGTAGGCATTATAAAAGAGGACGGCAAATACAATGAGCAACGCTGCGCACGTAAAAAAAACGTCCGATTGCGTTACGCCGAGGCCGGAGGTCTTCACAACCGCGTATACGACAGAAAATGACAATACAACAGCTAAAATGTATTTTATTAAAAAAGACGGCGCCGTGAATGCATTTATGTTGAGCTTTCGGGCAATCCCCGACACAAGGCCATTGAGGTTCAACCCGGCAATAACGGAGCTGAGCGGTCCATCGGCGGTTGGGTAGGCGGAGGCAGCCGAGGCGGCAGGGGCGGCAGATGCGGCGGTTAGTACGGCTGGGGTGGAGGCGCCCGAGGTAGTGGTTGGTGCGGCTGGAGTGGAGGCGCCCGAGGCAGCGGCTGGTGCGGCTGGGCTGGTTTGGTTGGATGGAGCGGCTGTGGTGGTTTGGGCAGTTTGGGCAGCTTGGTTGGACGGAACGACCGGGGCAGCTGGGGCGGAATTATTAGCGGCGTTCAAGGCAGAAGTAGTAGCGGTAGCTGGAGCAAACGCCGCATCGGCGCGCATGTTGCCGCTCCCGTTGTTGGCATTGGCGTATGCATTGTTTGCGCCGTCGCCTATGTCGATTCCGGCGCCGACACTACTGCCACTTCTGCTAATGTGACGTCGATTATTATTGCGCCTATGGTTAAATTCGTCTCCGAAACGGTTTTCGCCGCTACGACCGTCGTCTTGAAAACCTGCATTTATATCATCTTCCTCTGCGGGAAAAATGACCTGTCTACTGCCATAGCGGTCTCGGCCGAACATCATATTGTTGTCGCGGATGTTCCGGGAGCGGTCGGAACCCTCCCCTCTGCCCTCCATATCCTGGCCCGTACCACGCTTCCCCGGGAAGTTGAAACCGCCGACCGCAAAATTTTGCCAATCGCCGCTTCTATTTATATCATGCGATATAGAGTTTTTGTTATCGTCTGATTTATCGTTGGGACGCCAGCCGATGCTGGCGGTTTTTTCTTTTTTTTTCAAGATTCGCCTCCAAACAGCCTATACATTCATGCATTTTTGCCTTAATGTTTTTATATCTTTATGCATTTATGCCTTAATACCTTAATGCTTTAATGCCTTTATACATTTTTCATTTGTGCATTCATGTATTGCTGTAGTCAAATCGGGCATCTAGGATATAATATTTATTAAATATTATACTACATATGGTGTATGGTAGAATAGCAGTATGGCAACCCAGATTGGCATATATGGCGAAAAAACATTGCACAGGGAACTCAAATGGATGATTGAACCTACGGGCGCATACCATGAAGTACCTGTTGGCAAGCATATAGCAGATATTAAAACCGAGTCCGGTATTATTGAGATACAGACACAGTCGCTCCACAGGCTGCGCGGTAAATTAGCTGCGTTTTTGCCCGATTATATAGTGACGCTGGTTTACCCGATGCCGCACGAAAAGCTTATTCTCTGGATGGACGCGGAGAACGGCGAAATTTTAAGGACGCGGCGCTCGCCGAGACGCGGCAGCTATTACACGGCTTTTCGCGAACTGTATTACATAAAGCACTTGCTAATATCAGAAAACCTTCGCCTTCGGCTCATATTACTCGATGTGTCCGAGCGCAGGATCGGTGGCGGCTGGCGCAAGCGGTACCATAAAATCGATACCGACATACGTTCTGTGTATGGCGAACTGGCAATAAACAACCTCGCAGACTATCAGCTCCTCGTGCCCACAATGTTGTCTGAACCGTTCACATCGCGTAGTTACGCGGCGGCCACCGGGCTGAACATGAAAGACGCCGGAGTGGCGCTCAATGTGCTGTACCATGTAGGCGCCGTCGAACGCATTGGAAAAACAGGCAATATGTACCTATACGTAAGGCATACGCGGTGTGCGTCACAATAAGATTTCAAGACGCAAGCGCCTCGCGAAGGGGCCTTGCGGAATCAATGATAAAAAGACTGACCGGGCTTTTATTAATTGCTTTGACCCAATTGGTCCTCTCTAGCCCATACCTTGTTTCGCATACATAAAGCAGTGCTATCCGAGAGCCCAGCTCCGCGTAACGAATTACTCTGTCGAGCAGCTCATCCGTGACCTCTTGGGTAATCACGCATAAATTGAGCCGTTCGCCTGCAGTGTCGAGGCTGACGTTTTCAACAATCTTTGCGATATCGTAAGCTGCAGAAAAATCAACGAAAGCCAGATGATCATATGCCATCCCAAACATACTGGTGTCGCTGAGGCTGTATGTATAATATTCGTTTTCGTAATAACACAGGGTGACGTTCCAAAATTGGTTGAGAAAATGAAACGCTATCGAGACAGCTGCTTCTATGACCCTGTCTTCAAGTTTTAATTTGTTTTCATATGTGACATCGGTAATTTGTGACAAATTCAAAAGCAATGTGAGGCGAGACTTTGTAATATTTTCATAATTTTTAGACATAAACGACATCATGCGTGCAGAAAGGTTCCAGTGAATTCTGCGCATGCCGTCCCCGACCATATATTCGCGGACGTCGGAAACGGCAGTAATATCCTCTGAAATGTTCTCTGGATTCACCTGGTTATCCATATCAAATTTGCCAACAGCGGCAAATTCATCCAGTTCGCATACATGCGGATAGACCAACACATCGGGGAGTTTAGGGTATTTTATGACAGTACTGACAATACCTAAAAAATCCAATAGACGGATTTCAGGCAGATTGACGTCGTATTTACCCCGATATTTACTAGTCAGCGCCACACGGGCCCGTTTACCGGAAAAGCCCGCGATAGAGAGTGTTTCGTCCTGCATTTCATAGTCGAAAGCGATAGTGTTTTTAAATGAAATATTAATGTAGGGAATGAACAGTGGGCTATTATTTTTAATTTCAATTGTCAGGACGATGTCACCGCCTTTGACGACGTCGCGTTTGTCCAAAATGCAAATGACATCACATAAAAGGCGCGTGACAAACAAATACAGGAGCGATACTGCTACAAGGCCAAGCGCCGTGTATAACAAAGTATAAGGAACCAATCCGCCATAAAAAAGCACGAATGACAATGTCGTTAAAAAAACTGCGGCGCACAGCAGCCTGTTTTTTAATAATCCTAATTTATTCATGAAAACGTATTTGCATCGGATCTAGTTTGGTTTGAGCTGTCAGCGCCTTTGGCGTTGTTGCTGTTGCCGCCGCCGCTGTTGTTGCCGTTGTTGTTGGTGCCGCCACCTCCGCTACTGCCGCTGCCGCCGCCGCCAGAGTTGACGGGAACGCCGGGAGCGCCTGAAGCGCCAGTAACGCTGGGACCACTAAAACTGCTTACGTTACCGTAGCCGCCTTGGGCGCCGGAACCACCTTGGGCGCCGGAACCACCTTGAGTGCCGGAACCGCCTGGACCACCGGTGGAACCTACGCTACCGGAAACGCCGGCGGCGTTTATCATACCATTTGCAACCGCGCCTACAGGTATTTGGTCGACTGCTCTGTCATTTGCGCTCCATTGATTTCGTGCAGCCACAGGCACATACGTGCTTTCTATAATATTATTTATAATGGCTTCAGGTTGTAAGTTCCTCAACCGTGCGTCTTGGCGGAGCTTTAACCGGTGCGAAAGAACAGGGTAGGCCATATCTTTAACGTCATCCGGTGTACAATAGTCCCTGCCCCTACAGCACGCCCATGCTTGCGTAGCGCGGTACAGCGCCAGCGAGCCTCGGGGGCTGATACCAAGTATTACGTCTTGATGATTACGGGTGGCCCTGACTATTTGAACGATGTACTTGCTGACCTCCGGATCGACATATACACTGCGAACAATCTCTTTGGCGGTCACGATTTCACCGGGCGATGTAACGGCGCTGAGATTATCCAGAGGCGTATCGGAGCTAAAACGATCGAGCATGTAAATTTCTTCATCAGGTTGAGGGTAGCCAAGGCTCACTTTCATTAAAAAACGGTCAAGCTGAGCCTCGGGGAGCGGGAACGTACCCAAATACTCCACTGGATTTTGCGTGGCGAGTACCATAAAAGGCGCCGGCAAGGCATACGATTTTCCGTCAACCGTCACCTGCCCTTCCTCCATTGCCTCCAGTAGACTGGATTGTGTTTTGGGGGACGTCCGATTTATTTCGTCCGCAAGCACAATTTGGCTCATAACTGCGCCCGGTCTGTACTCGAACGCGTTATCTTTCATGTTGTACATGGAAAAACCGGTGACGTCCGTGGGCAGCACGTCGGGGGTGAACTGGATGCGCCTGAAAGTGCATGACACGGATTTTGACAGGGCCGAAACCAGGCTCGTTTTCCCTACACCCGGTACATCTTCTATTAATACATGCCCCCCGCTTATTAATGCAACGACAACATGTTCGATCGGAGCGCGTTTACCGACAATGACCTTTTGTATATTATCCGCGATCCGGGATATCAATTCGCCTACAGAAGCGCTTGTGTGAGTTAGAACAGAAAACCCTTCCTGACCATTTACCATGCGCAAAGGCCCCTAACATAAAATTTAATATTTCGTACATCGTAATAAATTTACAATTACAAATAATGTGCATATTACATTCTATATATGCAGCAGTTAGCTAAATGCGAAGCGTAAACTACATTATACTGAATTATAAATAAAAACACCAGATGGAATAAAATCACAAAATAACTTTCATTAGATAATGGTAACAGATCACATCTAACCAATACAGAGTTCATATTAAACATGCAAACGAATAGGAATGTTTCACGTGAAACATTCCTATTCGTTTTTTATGCAGCAACAGAATAAGCCATCTTCGTCTGTTAAGATTAAATGGCCGCATTTCATGCATCTTCTGTACTCTCCTTTTCGTCCGCCGGACAAGAGCGCATTGGTTTCGCGTATCATCGACCCATAGGTTCCCCTCATCCATGGGCTAGCTTCAATATACGCAACATATTCATTACTGACGCGCGTCATCAATTCGCCCATCGTTTCCCAATCTAATGTACCGTACCCCGGGGGTAAATGTGTATCGCGATCGCGGCTGTTGTCTTGCAAATGGTACAGATAGATCCGATCTCCCATCGTCTTATGATCATCGGCTAGATCCCCCAGATAATGCGCATGCCCAGCGTCGAAGCATCCTTTTACATATGGGGAGGCCAGCATGTCTATCAGTTTGCATATTTTACTCATATCGTCATATACTGTTTCTGGTTCTTGTGGAGGACGCGCGTCTGTGCCGTAGCCGCCGTCCCAACGCTGTGGTACGGGGAAGAATGTGTTTTCTATTGCCAATATGATGCCCGCTTCCTGTGCAGCAGGCGCCACGGCGTGTACAGATTCCGCGCATAGTTCCAGCGCCCAGTTTGGCGCAACGGCAAGGCATGCGCCATTTGTATGCAGCGGGGCAGTTTTGACGCCGAGGATTGACATCCTTTCCATACCATTTTTTAATTGCTCAATATATAGATTTCTCTGTGTTACATATTGATTTGCCAAACTATTGGCAGAATTGTACGATCCAAACCTGGGATGCGCCGTTAAAGCCTTTATACCGTTCGCTGCCAGTACTGCGGCGCGCTCCTTAATTATTTCAACGGGCGCAGACTCAATAAAATCATATGGCACGCTTATAGCCGTGACGCCTTGTTTCGCAATTTTTTCAATCTCTGAATCATTAATCATTTCGGAATACAGTAATTCAACACATAATTCCATTATTAGTCTCCTGTGATACTGTTTGTTTTTAAGTATAATATTCATTCATATATAATAGTGTTCACGACAGTACCGTCACCAGCATGGCACAAAAGTCTGTTGTCGTGAGCACTATCGCGGCGCAAGGCGCCGTGCGGGCGTTTCACGCCCGTAAGGTGAGGGGAACCGCGCTTCCCCGAACCGACAACTTTCATAATAGGTAATCGCATAAAATTTATGGCCGTATTTATTTTTTAGCAGCCCTCCTAATTGCTGCCTGCATTGCGTCTTCTGCTTTTTCCATATCCGATACCAGCTTAAATTGCGTTCTGCAGCGTATCAAATTGTGTTCTTTGTATGCGGTGCGATAATATTCGTCTCCGCATAAATAGTCAGTGAGGAAGCGGACGCCGTTTTCCAGCGTTATTGTATATGCTCCGTCACACAGGCTTGCAATTTCGTCTGGTTCAAGATATGCCCCGCAGGCTGAAAGAAAACCTTCGGCATAGGTCTCAAAAAGGCGCAATGACAAAGATACCTTATCAATGCAGGGTTCATCTTCGGCCGCAGTCGAAGCGCCAAAACGGATGGAGTCGCCAAAATCCGTTACTGAAAAGCCGGGCATGACGGTATCGAGATCGATAACGCAAAGCCCCTTGCGCGTCCTGCGGTCGAAAAGTACATTGTTGAGTTTTGTGTCATTGTGTGTGACGCGCAAGGGCAGCGCGCCTTCGGCGTGCCGCTCCATAAGCGCCCCCGCACGCGTCTCCCTCTCCAGTGCAAATTCAATTTCGCGCGCCGCGCCCTGTACGCGGCCGCAGCGATCCTCATTTACAGCCTCGCGAAAAGCGCGGTACCGTGTAGGCGTATCGTGAAAACCTGGGATTGTGTACCCAAGCGAATGGACGGGAAAATCCGCCAGTTGTTTTTGAAAGGCGCCAAAGGTCGATGCGCTTTCATAAAACAATGATAGATTATCCGTTTTTTGATAGCATACGCTGTCGGTTATAAATGAATAAACGCGCCAATAGTCATTCGCCTCATCTACATGCCACAACCCACCGTCCCGCGTCTGCACAAGTTCCAAGACGTGCCTCGGCGATTGCGCGGTATGTGAAAGGCTGTCAATCACTGCCGTGATATTACGCATTACACATAATGGATCTTTAAACACAAATGTATTAATTTTCTGCAATATATACGTTCGCGCCGTATCGTCCATAATTAGGTATGTATCGTTGATATGCCCGCCGCCGTAACGACGGCAAAATATGGGTTCGCCGTCCAATTGAAATAAGTGGAGCCGCTCTTTGGCTGTTGTATCTTTTGCCAATAAACCGTCATCAATGCCAATACTGCTTGCATTGCTCATCTTGATTGCCGCCTTTCAAAATACAATAACATTAACATATCACATACTTGTTCTTGCCAGCCTATTTATGCCAGCCCGATGGCGCCCACCGCGCGCGCCACGGCCCTCGTCCCCAAATACACCGAATAATTTCCTGTGTTAGCCTCGTCAACTACCAATGAACATGAGACGTCAATCTCCCCTTTAGCGCCGCGCCTTACCGCTTCCTCCCTGACGCCGGCGGACGCCTCCTCGACAGCAAAGGCTTCTGCTTCCCTGATCGATTTGAATATTAATGTTTCATCCAATCCCGAAACAGTATACCCGGTTATCCCGGCCACACCATAATTCGGCCTAATGTCCACAGTGTATACCGCGCTTATGCTGCCTGCGATGGCGCCCAGCGCATTGGCTACATCGTAGTGCTTTGGTATCACGGCGGTAGTGCCCAGTAGCGCGGCGACGTCGTGCAAAAATATATGGATCGGCGCGCCCACGCCCGTCAAGACATAATCCGTAGTAAACGTCGCCGATATGATATCAGGAAAGCTGTCTTGGCAGCCGGACACAACGTTACAGCCCGCCACGCGGTGCAACGACGCCATTTTGTAGCATTCGTTTATTAGGCGCTCAACGTCCATGCCAATCCCGTCGCGGCTATAATGGCTCTCCTTGTTTTCCAGTAAAGCTTTTATTATGTTTACATACATTTTTCTCTTAACTTCGTTATATACGCGGTTGCACAAGTCATCTACGGACACATCAAGATGCCTCGCCACATAGCTGGCGCCCAATAAAGATGCCTCGGCCGGGAATTTGTTGAAGTCCCCCTTGATATGCATAATATCCGTAGGTGTGAGCCCGATAACTTGTATAATGCCTTCTTTAATCAACCTGGTAGCATTAAACTTGAAAACGTCCCCGCCGGGGACGCACTCCGCCGCTTCCCGCATAGACATTGGGCCGTTGGCTTCCAACGTGCGGCACAGCGTTTTTTCATCATCCGAATATCGCGGATTGCTTTCTATATTTTTTACCAGCATGTAATGCTCGTGCAGATACTTTAAATGTTTCTTGCCATCTGCCAGCAGTTTTTCCAAGTTTTGCACTATAGTCGAGCATTGCTCGGCAGCGACGCAGAATGGCACGACACGATAGTCTTCCAATATTAAATCATTGCCTATGTAATGGACAGCCGAATCTCCCCCAAGCCCGAACGTTTTTATATACAAGCCGCTGACAAATGTTTTCCATTTGCCGACCTGCACGCCCCCGACCGCCTTTACGGGCACATTCCCGGTTACGAGCGCTATGTCTGTAGTCGTGCCGCCCATGTCAACAACAATGCTGTTTTTCTGGCCGGAAAGATACACGCTACCCATCACGCTGGCTGCGGGCCCACATAGCAATGTCTCCACGGGCCGGGTGTGGGCGAAGCTGTCCGACATCAAGCTGCCGTCGCTGCGGACAATATACACGGGGGCGGTGACTTTGCGTTCATCCATCGCTAGTTTAATAGCGGCCAGAAACTCTTGTATCACAGGGAAGAGCCGTGCATTCAACAGCGTGCTGGCGCCACGACGCAAACTGTTCAATTCGCTGAACAGCTCATGGCCGCACACGACCGGTATATCGTATAATTGTTTGAATATGTCCCTCGCCTTGCGCTCGACAACCGCGCTGTTCTTCATCGCGTAGATCTCTATGATCCCTACGCCGTCCAGCCCAGTAAATTTATGTCGCGCAGCATCCCGGAATTTGTCCCAGTCCGGCTCGCGCTCAAAACCGCCGGAAAATGTCGTAAAACTGTCTTGCAAATATATTTCGTCTACAGGCGGCAGCCCGTATTCTTCACCATACTTTCGTATGACCCTGTGATCTCCGCCAAAAAATATGAGCGCGGCGCTGCCTCCTTTTTCCTCTACGCACGCGTTTGTGGCAAGCGTCGTTGACAGTGATATGATTTCAGCCTTTGTCAGGTGTTCCGAGGGGAGCGCGTCAATGGCATTGAGAATACCGACAGAAAGGTCTTCCTTTGTCGTGAGGGCCTTTGTGGCGCCTAATATTCTCCCGGCATCAAAATCAACTATCACCGCATCCGTATATGTACCGCCTGTGTCTATCCCTATGCCTATCTTAATATAAACACCACCTATTCATTGGTTGATCGCAAAATAATCTCCATATTAATAAATGGAGCTTCACGGTGCGTAACCGTGAGCTAAAATAATACAGATGCTTACATAATATCATTAAATTATACTATGATCATATATTCATATATCAACAAACCTATTACTTACGGTTTACTTACTGTTTTACGCGTGTTTTGTTATAATGGAGCATGTTTAAAATGTTTAGGTGATTTTGCGATATTATTGACGATTTATAGATAATATTAGACGTTTATTTGGCAATTTGCTGTATTTATGGATAATAATTTATAGATATATGGCTATATGACACTATGTGCTATATTATGTTATATCTGTAATAATATGTAGGCAGGGGCATATAGGATTCACCGGCAGCTTTTGTCATCGCTCGAAAGATGATTTGATGGAGCGCATAAATGGAACAAGTAACGTTAGTTTTTGAATATACGCAAAATGAATATGTAAAAGCAGAACGGCAATATTTGATTGCAAATAAAACAATTCGAAAATATGATCCAATTATTCTTGTAATCATTTTACTGATCAATGCATGTTATCTTTTTCTCCCTGCATTCAGTGCTTCCAGCAATATTTTTAGCATTATATTTTTTGTATTATTAATGATTGTATTAATAATCGGAAGTTATATATATTTTTTAATGCCCATCCTCAAATTCAAGCATACATCCAAATACTATGAAAAATATACTTTGATTTTCACAAATGAGGGAATAAATTTCAAAACCCCGAGCGTTGATTCCAATTTGCAATGGGCCATATATTCCGAAATTTGGGAAAACGACGATTTTTATTACTTGATACAAGCCCCGCGTATTTATACTCTCATACCGAAAAGGACGTTTAATACCACTGCGGATAGACAGTATTTTGAAGACTGCTGCCTGTCAAACATACAAAAACCAAAAAGAGTGCTATAGTCAAATTTGATATGCCGAAACAGATAGATTATAAGGGGTACTACTATGTATAAATCGCTTGTTGAACGAAAGAATAAATGGCTTCGCTTTTTGGGGGATGTAAGCAATGAGCGTACCATGTATTTAATAGAAGCGGACTGGGGAACGAAAAACACGGTCGCCAGGCCCCTGCCTTGGCCCGGGCTAGTCGATGAGCGCATCGAATGGGCATATGAAAGTTACAATATGCAAATGGAACAGATGGAATGGTTGCCTGACGATAGGATACCGTACCTTTCCCCATACACGGGCACGCAAATATTCGCGGAAGCCTTCGGATGTAAAGTGCATTATCCTTCAAATGATATGCCGTTCGCCATCCCCATGTTTGGCAGCATTTCAAAGGCCGCATCGATCAACGTTCCCAACGTGCACGACACGCCGCTGTCCAGCTTGTTCGAGATAGGCCGGCGCCTGCGGCAGAAAGCCGGCCCGGACGATATATTACAACTGCCCGACGTGCAAAGCCCGCTGGATATTGCCGCGCTTATGTTGAACAAGGAAGAGTTTTATGTGGCGATGCTTGAAGAGCCACAGGCAGTGCATGAAATGGTACTTAAAACGAAAATGCTGTTGACGGCTTTTTTTGACGAATGGTTCAACGAATTCGGAACGAATTGTATCGCCCATTTTCCTTCATATTATATGGAAGGCGGTATAACCCTTTCTGAAGACGAAGTGGGGGCCTTTAGCCCGAATATGTTCAACGAGTTTGTACTCGGCGCCATTAACGATTTGTCAGACAGATATGGCGGCATCGGCATCCACTGCTGCGCCGACTCCGAGCATCAGTGGGAAAATTTTAATAAAGTTAAGAATCTCCGCCTGCTTAACCTCTGTAATAAATATGATTTAATCGAGCGCTCAATTATATTTTTTGGGAACACAATAGCGCAGTGGCCGATGGCGGATCGGCTGCCACCGCCGGGGCAAAATCCCGCATGGCTTTCGACATGCCCCGCAGACGCCCGCGTGGTGCTAACGTACAAAGCGTCGGACCGAATCGCTGCCCTGGAGACGGCCAAAAGAGCGGAAGAACTCGCCTGGAAAAGGAACACGGCTGCCGCATCAAATTAAGTGGATGCAGGATCGCCGCAAATGAACCGCATGCGAATGACGATGGCCCCGTAACCGCATATAAAATTATTTATTCGCATTATTGAGAATACGGATTCATATTTTGCGTATTTTGAGTCACCGTCTATGTTTTTTCCCTGATTCCGCTTGAAATTTGCTATAAATATTATTAAAATAATTAAAACTCTGCGTGATGCATTTACAATTATGAATTAAAGCGATATACTAATCATTAAATTATATATGATCATTATTTGATCAATTATACAAACGCGATAAAATCATAAAGGAGAAGAGTTGTTATGCCAAGAGGAAGAGCCAAAAAACCGGAAAGCTTTGAAGACGAAATTGCGGCGCTGGACAAGCAAATCGATGAGTTGACAGAAAAACTCAAGGTGCTCAAAGCGACAAGAAAGGCGCGCGTCAAAGAAGAAAATGAAAACAAGGACGCAAACAAATGGGAGCAGATCCGCAATTCCGG
This sequence comes from Oscillospiraceae bacterium, assembly GCA_009777515.1. GTDB lineage: Bacteria > Bacillota > Clostridia > WRLR01 > WRLR01 > WRLR01. The sequence continues at coordinate 21,325 of WRLR01000003.1, forward strand.
CTTCAGCGCTGATCAAATACTGGACATGGTAAACAAAAAGTAATTATGAGATAAAATCAAATTGTTTTTTGATTATTAGCATTGGTGTGTGGGGCTTGCCCCACATCAGTTAGTTCATATTAATTATATATAAACGATATATAAACGCGGTTCCGCAGGCAGGTATCTGTCATCGGCGCCGTTTTTTTATGAAAAAAAGTATTGACAAGCACGAATGTATGTAGTATATTCATGGCGAATGTTGATTCGTGTTCGTCGAATAAACTACTACGGGGGAAAAAGAATGCTTTTTGGAGAAAAGTTGAAGCAGCTCCGGCTGGCAAACGGATTTACACAAGAAAAGGCTGCGGGCGCGCTGGGCGTTACGGTGCGCGCGTACCAAAACTATGAGGCGTGCCGCGTGTACCCAAAAAACACGGCCATATTCGGCAAGGCCGCCGCCATGTTTAGCGTGACCGCAGACTACCTACTGTCCGACGAAGATCGTTACATCATGGACGCGTCGGAGAGGGGCGGCCCCAGGGCGCGCAAGGACGTCGCAGAGCTCGTGACGGAACTCGGCGGCTTTTTTGCCGGGGGCGAATTCTCCGAGGAAGACAAGGACAAGGTAATGAAGACCATCAACGACCTTTATTGGAACGCCAAGGAATCCAATAAAAAGTACACGCCGGAGAGGTTTCGGCGTACGGCTTCCGAATAGCGACGGCGCCCACAGCGGGGGTTTAATGTGAACGAGAATATTATCAGAAGGGCGCGGCGGCTCGCCCGCCAGTGCGAAACCAACGACCCTTTCCGGATCGCGCGGGAGGCCGGGGCGGAAGTGTTTTTCCGCGACCTGGGCAAACTTAAAGGGATGTACGCTTGCATAAAGCGCAACCGCTACATCGTGATCAACCAGCATATGGGCATATGGCTGCAGAAGCTCGTCTGCGCGCACGAGCTGGGCCACGACCAGTTTCACAGGGAGCTGGCGACAAACCGGTGGATGCATGAGTTTATGCTCTATAACATGAACCAGCGCCCCGAGTACGAGGCCAATGTCTTTGCGGCGGAGCTGCTCCTGCGCGATATGGACATCATCGAGCTGTCGGACAGCGGCCTCGACATCGAGCAAATCGCCCGCTCCATGTACGCCGACGTCAACCTGGTGGCGCTCAAGCTGGGCCTGCTTTCGCAGCGGGGGTATCGGTTCAGGCAGTTCGATTATAAGACCAATTTTTTGAAGGTGTGACTGTGACTGTTCATCCATAAACCAATTTTTTTGAAAGCGTGACTGTTCAACATGGAGCAACGGGTCGTCGCCCACAGCGACTTAAATTGTTATTACGCCTCGGTGGAAATGCTGCGCAACCCGCGTCTGCGCGACGTGCCTATGGCCGTCTGCGGCCGCAGGGAGGAGCGCCACGGCATAGTGCTCGCCGCCAACTATCCCGCAAAGCGCAAGGGCGTCAAGACGGGCATGGCGAACTGGGAGGCGCGGCGCCTGTGCCCCGGCATGTACACGGTCCCGCCCCACTATGACGACTATATCCAGTTCAGCGGCTTTGTGCGCGATCTATACGCCGACTACACGGACAGGATAGAGCCGTTCGGCCTCGATGAGTCCTGGCTGGATTTCACGGGCTGCGTCCCCTCGTTCAAGGCCGGCGAAAAGCTCATCCTTGAAATTCGGGAGCGGGTCAAGCGGGAACTCGGCGTGACGGTGTCGATCGGGCTGTCCGACAACAAGGTGTTCTCAAAGCTGGGCAGCGACATGAACAAGCCCGACGCCTGTACCCCTATCCCGCGCGAGCGCTTCAAGGAGATCGTGTGGCCGCTGCCTGTCGGCAGCCTCCTCTACGTCGGCAGGGCGACAGAGGTAAAGCTGCGCCGCCGCTTCATCGAGACAATCGGCGATTTGGCCAACACCGATCCCGAGAACCTGCACCGCTGGTTCGGGAAAGTGGGGCTCATCCTCCACGCATTCGCCAACGGCGAGGATCAGTCAATGGTCGCGCCGACCGGCTTTGAGGCGCCGATCAAAAGCATCGGGAACAGCCACACCTGCCCGCGCGACCTCTGCAACGACAACGACGCGAAAATCATGATCTACGCCATGTCGGAGAGCGTAGGCGCGCGGCTCATGGAGCTGGGGTTCTACGCCACGACGGTCGAGCTGTTTTTTATCAACAACGACATGACCGCCTGTTGGACCAAGCGGCGCAGGCTCCCCGTCCCCACGAACATCTCCGGGGAGATCGCGGAAGCGGCCTTCCGGCTTTTTACCAGGACATACGGACACTGGCCTATGCCCCTGCGCAAGATCGGCGTCCGGGGCTGCGACTTGATCAACGACACCTCGCCGCGCCAGACCACTGTTTTTGCTGATGCACAAAAGATGACGGGAAAAGAGGACCTGGAGCGCGCAATCAATATACTGCGCGCCAGATACGGCAACAAGTGCATCCAAAGGGCAATCATGTTCACGGACGGCGAGCTGTCCGGGGTGGACGCAAAAAAGGATCACACCATCCACCCGACGGGTGTGTTTAATGGAGGGATGACGGTATCATGGGGCGGTTATACGACTACGATTATGCAATAAGGATACCATTGACAATGATCCAGCTCACGGAGCGCGACGGCAGGGCCTACCCGCTCGCCTTTGACTGGGTGGACGACGAGGGCGCCACGGCCCACGTGAAGATCGATAAGGTCTACTCCTACACGCCCTGCGCGGAGCAAAAGAGCGGCGTGGTCGGCGACCGCTACGAGTGCCTGATCGGCGGGCAGCGCGAGTACCTGTATTATTCCATCGTCGCGCCGCGCAAGTGGTTCAAGCTAAAGCCCGTAACCGAGGACGAGTACAAGGAGTATTACCGGCTGCCGGGCGAGGGCGTCAAGGAGCCGAAGCTACGCCGCCCGAGGGGCATAAAGATCGCAGAAGACCCTGCCGCCTACGGCGCGGACATGGACGGCGCCGCGCCCGCCCTGCAATGATCGTGCATTCCCAGCATTCTCCCGCCGGGCGCCGTGTCCGGGTGTAATCTTGCGTTGTGCAATCAACCGTACGTTTTACTTACGTTTTATGGGCGCCCAGATGTCCATTTCGGGCCATGACGCCACTTCGAAACGCTTGTCGTCATATACTTCGTACGCCACCCCATGGGCCGCGCTTTCCCATTCGCCGGAGCGCCCCAGCCACTGGAACAGCTCGTCGTAGCCCGGCGTGAGCGCCTTGGTCGTAATGGTTTCGATGTCCGGCGCGGAAAAAGTGACGCAAACGTAGTCTCCGGCTGGAATCACATAACTGCGCAGCGTATCGGGCAGCGGGGGGGCGGCGGCAGTGGTGGAGGCAGTGGAGGCGGTAGTAGTGGAGGCAGTGGCGGAGGCGGGCGCGGGCGCTTTCGCCTGATCGCCCATCATATAGGTGAATTCCCCGGTTTCCGGGGCATACTCGGCGCAGATGCCAAAGCGCATGGTTGGTTCTACATGGTTTGGTATCATCGCCGGCACGTCGTCTCCGAAAAAGTTTTCAATAAGCTTCCTTATGGAGGGCATATGCTCCGGGCTTCCATACTTGATGCGGACGCCTCGGCCAATAACGAAAATATCCTTTGCAATATTGATGACGTTTATAATATATTCGGTTTTTTTATCCATAATATCCACAAATCTCCCTTTTGCAATTTGATTTTCCAGTGACTCCAGTTCCGCTTCGATGCGGGCAAGTACGCGCTGCTGACCGCGTATCGCGCCAAGATGCCGATGGATGCCGTCACCCCATTGCCCCCTCGGCAATTCGGCCAGTACCTTTATATCGGACAGGGGCATATGCAGCGCGCGCAGAAACATGATTAGCTTCATCTTGTCATATTCCGCCTGTCCGTAATTATAGTACCCGTTCGCGGGGTCAACCCCTGCGGGCGTCAATAATCCAACATCATGATAATGGCGCAGGAGTTTTTTAGAAACCCGGAACAACCCAGAAAACTGGCCGGATGTATACATTGTCCCACCTCCGTAATCATCATATACTGCGCCCCAAGGGCGCGGTCAAGTGTTTTTTGTTATACATTTTTTTGCGAAAAATTTTTTGCAAAAAATTACGGGCGCAAAATAATGTATAATATGGATAATGAGGGAGGGCTGTCATTATGTGCGGCAGGTACTATATAGCTATTGAAGAGGACGAACTACGCGATATCGGCGAAGAGGCGGAGAAGATTGTGCGGGCGTTTTCCGAGCCGATACCGTTAAAACTACAGGGCGAGATATTTCCTACAAATGTCGTCCCGGTCCGGACGGGGGCAGATCGGTACGTGCCGATGAAATGGGGCTTTACCGGTTTTGACAAAAAGGCGATCATTAACGCGAGGAGCGAGACGGCGTTGCAAAAGCCCATGTTTAAGAGAGCCATGCTGGAGCGCCGTTGTTTAGTGCCTGCGAGCGGCTATTATGAATGGAAGAGGGGCGGGGAAAAGAAAATCCGCTACCAGATATATAAAACGGGCGAGCCCATATATTTCGCTGGCTGCTATCGCCAGGAAAAGGGCAGCCCGCTACGGACGTTTGTCATATTGACAAGAGCGGCCGCAAACGGGTTGGAGGAGATACATGACCGAATGCCCGTCATCATTCCGCGCTCGCATATAATGGACTGGCTGGGCGGGGATATGGGCGCCATTGAGTCGGCAGACGTCAACCTTGAATTCAAGCCAGCAGTATGACATGTGATAATAAGTTTTAGTTATAGAGGATTGCAGGGATGGCCGCCCCTTCGGGGGCAGTAAAATGGCCAATTACCAAGGAGGCGGGTATGGGGATACCATATGTTGAAGGTTTTGATATACATTTTGGGCTTTCGGGGAAAACGGCGATCATAACGGGCGCGGCCAGCGGCATAGGCAGGGCGATAGCGCTCATGTTCGCAAAAAAGGGCGCCAATGTGGTTCTGGTCGACAAAAGCGACGATGTGCGTGATGTCGGAGATATAATCAACGGTGGCGCGATAGATACAGGAAATGTGGGCGAAAACGGGGGCGGGCGAGGTGCAGGGCGATCCGTCTGTATAGTCGGCGACATTACCGGTAAGGGGTTCCATGATAACATTGTCAATGTGGCTGCCGGTACATTCGGCGGCATCGATATATTGGTAAACTGCGCGGGTATTGTGCTGCTCGACGAGGCTGAAAATTTATCGGAGGAATATTGGGATCTGACGATGGATGTAAACCTAAAAGCGGCGTTTATCCTGTCACAGGCTGTTGGCCGTCATATGATTCGGCATGGGGGCGGAAAGATAATAAACATCGCGTCGCAGGCGTCCGTCATATCATTGGATCGACATGTTGCGTATTGCGCAAGCAAGGCGGGCCTTGTCTCGGTGACTCAGGTACTCGCGGCGGAATGGGCGGAATACGGCATCTGCGTTAATGCCATTTCGCCGACTGTCGTGCTGACTGAACTGGGGAAAAAGGCTTGGGCCGGGGAAGTCGGCGAAGCAATGAAAAAGCTGATCCCGGCAGGCCGGTTCGGTTACCCCGAAGAAATTGCCGCGTGCGCTTCATATTTGGCGAGCGACGCGGCAAACCTTATAACGGGCGCGAACATTGTTATAGACGGCGGTTTTACCATAAAATAGCCGTCTTGCGGTAACGGGGGTGGCATGGTGGGCAGAACGCCCGGCCAGGAAACCGGGTTGAACGATTTGTACCTGGGGGGCGCAGGACCGATTTGATAAATGTCGAAGCTGTGTATCGGTTTTAATTGCATAACTGCTGCGGAGGGAACAGCGAATGGAAATAAACGAAATAAAGGCCATTGGGGACAGGCTGTGCGAAAACATTGAGCGCGTGATAATTGGCAAGACCGGCGAGATCCGGCTAATCCTCGCGGCGCTGCTGGCGGGCGGGCATGTTTTATTAGAGGACGTGCCCGGAACCGGGAAAACCATATTGGCAAAAGCGCTTGCGCGATCTGTCGACATCGGTTTCAGGCGCGTGCAGTTCACGCCGGACCTACTGCCGTCGGAGCTGACTGGGCTCAATGTTTACAGCCCGAAGACCGGGGACTTCAGTTTCCGGCATGGCAGCCTGTTTACGAATATTCTGCTTGCTGACGAAATCAACCGGGCGTCGCCCCGCACGCAGTCGGGGCTCCTCGAGAGCATGGAGGAGCGGCAGGTGAGCGTCGACGGGAAAACATATGTCCTGCCTGCACCGTATTTCGTAATCGCGACGCAAAACCCTGTGGAAACCCAGGGGACGTTCCCGTTGCCGGAGGCCCAGCTTGACCGCTTCCTGGTGCAACTAAAACTTGGTTATCCCGATGAAAATGAAACAGTGGACGTGCTAAAAAGATATGTGGGCGGCGACGAACCCGATTCCCCGCTGGCTTCGTTGAAGCCGATATGCGGCGAGGAAGCGATGCTCTCCGCTATCAACGCAGTCCGAAGCGTATATGTGCACGACGAAGTTTTTCGGTATATAGTCCGCCTTGCGGAAGCCACCCGCTCGCACGAGGGCGTGGCGCTCGGCGTCAGCACGCGCGGCTGCGTTTCGCTCGCGCGAATCGCACAAGCCTATGTCGCGCTCGCGGGTCGCGCCTTTGCAACGCCGGACGACATCAAGGCGCTGACACCGCCGGTTTTTACGCACCGCTTGATATTGAGGGGCGGGCGCCAGAGCTTCCAGGCGCAAAAGGTATTAGACGACGTATTGAACGCGGTCGTGCCGCCGGTTGAAGATTGGCCGACGGCGCAACAAGCGGACAATTGATCCAGTCACAGCGCATACGACGGTGGCGGCGATAGTGGCGGCGATAGCGGTGGCGATTGTGGCAACTATAGCGGCGACGATATTGGTGGCTGGGGTGGCTGGGGCGGGTAACGCTGTGACAGCCATCGGGCCACCCCGTCGTCTTTGTTTGAGCCAATTATGCCTGTCGCCGCCGCTTTGACTTCATCTTTCGCATTGGACGGGGCGTAGCTTTCGTCACATTCCAAAAAAAGCGGCAAATCGTTCAGGTTGTCCCCAAAACCGACTACATGATCATATCCCCCCTGTTCGCGTAGATAACGCACAGCCTCTCGCTTTGACGCCCTGCTGCTGAAACATTCCAAAAAGCAAAGCTCCGGGACATAGTTGTCCTCACAAATAATCGCGCCGATGCCGCCGATTTTATTCATTGCTTCTTGCACGGGCAGCAATTCATCTTTTTTCGCTCGAAGCGTAAAATATATGACGCGCCCCTCCGATTGAATCAGGTGTTTAAAAGATCCTGTTTTATCAAACCGTTTGCCGTACAACCGCGCCCGTTCATCGTGAAACATGCGCAGCGGGGCGGCTTCGAGGCTTTCATAATATGTTTTTAACTCATCGCCCCGCATGGCGTACATAAACCCGTCAAACCCAAAATGCTCCATTACCTCTGTAACGCCCAGCGCCGCAGCTTCGTCGATATATGCGACTTTCACATAGCGGCGTTCGTTCAAATCGTACACAAGCACGCCATTCATCATTATAATGGGCGCGTTTATGCGTATCGGCTCCACCAGTTGGAAGGCCGAAGCGGGGGAGCGCGCGGTCGCTATGGTGAAATGCATGCCCTGGCCTATCATGCGGTTGATTTCATTCTCCGTATATTTTGAAAGTTTCGCGTTGGCATTGAACAGCGTTCCGTCCAGGTCGGAAATATATAATGTCTTTTCCGGCGCCGAACGCTGCGCGTTCCCTGTGTCTGTTTTTGCTGACGCATTTGCGATATATTTCTCACTCTCGCTATTCATAGCACTTTTACTATTCGCAGCTCTCACACTATTCATAGCACTTTTGCTGTTCGCAGCTCTCACATTATTCGCTGCACTTTCGCTATTCGCAGTACTCACGCTATTCGCAGCACTCTCGCTATTCGCAGCGCTCTCTCTATTTACGGCGCTCACACAATGCTGAGCGCTTATCGCGTTGATCATTTCGAACACCGTGTCCGCGCTATCGGCTATCATGTCGGGATCGGCGCCCGCTGCTAACAGCGACTCGCGGTCGCGAAAGCCCCAGCTCACTATTATATAAGGTATTCCTGCGTTCAGCGCCGTTTCGATATCCACCTCGGAATCGCCCACATACAAGGATTGCGCCGGTACGCCACCGACTTGCGACAATATCGACTGCACAGCGCCCGGCGCAGGTTTTAACGGTACGCCTGTGCGCTCGCCCGCCGCTGCATCGATAAGCCCGCTAAAATGCTTTTTTGTCAGCCCTGCCGTGAACTCATCCGCTTTATTAGACAGTATAGCTGTTTTGTAACCGGCGCCGCGCACCTTGCGCAGCAGCTCCATCACCCCGGGGTATGGCCGCGTCCGAACCGCGTAGCATTTGCGGTACTCGTCGCGAAACATGCCCAGCGCCGTTTCGATCTCGCTATCGTTCGGTTCACCGGGCAGCAACGTCTTTATGGCCCTCCTGATCCCATTACCTATAGCAGCGAGCACCTCCGCCTCCGTCCTCTCAGGGTGGCCGAGCGACCGCATAACGCGGTTGGCGGCGTCCGCGAAGTCCCCAACCGTGTCGAGCAGCGTCCCGTCCAAATCGAACAGTACCGTAAATGATTGATTGCATAAATTTTTTGGATTATTAGACATGCGTGGCTCCATTGTTTTGGCGCAGCCAGATCAGCAGCACGGATATATCGGACGGCGAAACGCCCGATATCCGCGATGCCTGTCCAACTGATTCCGGTTTTTGTGCGTCGAGTTTTTGCGCGCCCTCGATGCTGAGGCCGCGGACGCCGCTATATTGTATGCCTGCCGGCAGCGGCTTGGCTTCCAGTTTGCGGAACTGCTCGATCTCCTTCAACTGCCGCTTGATATACCCTTCATACTTGATAGATATTTCGACCTGTTCCCCTACATCCGGCGCAAGGTCGGGGCGCCCGGCATCGACGTCGGCCAACGATGCATATGTGATTTCCGGCCTCCGTAATATTTCGGCCATCGGGGCGCCCGTACTGATGGGCGTACTGCCTATCGACGCGAGCAGCTCCAATACTTCACGCGAAGGCGGGAGCGTCACCGATTTTACGCGCTGTATCTCATCCTCAATCAGCTTTTTGCGGGCCAAAAACCGTTCGTACCGCTCCTTGCCGATGAGCCCTATGTCGTAGCCATATGGCGTGAGGCGGATGTCGGCGTTGTCCTGGCGCAGCAGCAGCCGGTATTCGGCCCGCGACGTCATCATGCGGTACGGCTCGTTCGTGCCCTTGGTGGCCAGGTCGTCTATAAGTACTCCGATATAGCCGTCAGAACGCTTCAATATCAACGGGTCGCGCCCGCTGAGCGCCATTGCCGCGTTGATGCCCGCAACAATGCCCTGCGCAGCCGCTTCCTCATAACCGGACGTGCCGTTGATCTGGCCCGCAGTAAACAGCCCGGCGATATCCTTTAGCTCCAGCGAGAGCCGGAGCTGCGTCGGGTCTATACAATCATACTCTATCGCGTACGCGCTCCTGGTTATTTTGGCGCTCTCCAGCCCCGGTATGCTATGAATGAAACGCTCCTGCACGTCCTCGGGCATGCTCGACGACAGGCCCTGCAGGTACATTTCCCTCGTCCCCGTGCCCATAGGCTCGATGAAAACCTGGTGCGAGCGCCGTTCCGCAAAGCGGACGATTTTGTCTTCGATGGACGGGCAGTAGCGCGCGCCCGTCCCTGTTATTTGCCCGGAAAACAGCGGCGAGCGGGAAAGATTCTGCCGGATTATCTCATGCGTTTCCTCGTTCGTGTGTGTCAGCCAGCAGGACGCCTGCTCAATGCCGATATGGCCCGATGTGAAGGAAAAGGGCGTTATACGCGCGTCCCCTGGTTGCTCTTCCATTTTCGAGTAGTCCAATGAGCGCCCGTTCACGCGCGCGGGCGTCCCGGTCTTAAAGCGGTAAAGCCTGACGCCAAGGTCGCGGAGGCATTCGGACAGACTATTGGCGGGGAACAGGCCGTCCGGGCCGCTGTTGATGGAAAATTCGCCGATGATGACCTTGGCTTTCAAGTAGGTGCCCGTCGTCAGGACGACCGCCCGGGCGCGGAACACGGCGCCGGTACGTACGCGCACGCCCGCAACGCGTGGCCGCGCCGACGGCGCTGCTGCGTCATTCCTGCAGCAGCTCGTCTCCATTAACAGTTCGACGGCCTCCGCCTGACGTACGTCGAGGTTCTCCTGTTCCTCCAGGGTGCGCTTCATGTAACGCTGGTACTCGCGCCTGTCTATTTGGGCGCGCAGCGAATACACTGCCGGGCCTTTCGCGCGGTTGAGCATCCGCGACTGTATCATCGCATGGTCCGCAGCTTTTCCCATCTCGCCGCCGAGCGCGTCCACCTCGCGAACGAGATGGCCCTTGCCCGTCCCGCCGATATTGGGGTTGCACGGCATGTTTGCGATACTGTCAAGATTAATGCTCAGGATTAGCGTTTTCATCCCCAGTCGCGCCCCCGCGAGCGCGGCTTCGCACCCCGCGTGGCCGGCGCCGACGACGACGATGTCATACTCGCCGGCGATGTATTCGTCGCAAACGGCCGCATTCCCCGTATCCGTTGCGTCATGTTCATCGGCGGCGGTGGAATTTTCTGTTTCTTTGATTATCTGGCCGTTTTTTATGTCTTTAGCTATCATGCGTCACTTTCCAATACAAAACTCCGAAAAAATCCTGTCGATGATATCATCGGAATATGTTTCGCCCGTGATTTCGCCAAGCGAGGACAGAGCCTCGCGCATGTCGATGATGGGCATCTCCAGGGGCAGGCCGGCGCCAAGCGCTGCTCTCGCCCTGTGTACCGCATCGAAACCGCGCATAACCAGCGCATAGTGCCGCGCGTTTGCCAAGGCTGCATCGCCATAGCCCGGCGGCGTATGCCCGGCGAATAGGCTGTGGACCGCGCCTTCTATGTTCGAAAGCCCGTCGCCGTTAATCAAAGAAGCTTCGACTACTTCATACATATGTGAGGCGGCAGGGGAGGGGGCAGGAGAGGCAACAGGAGAGGGGGCAGGGGCGTGGGCGATGCTGTGGGGCGGGGCGCCGGGGACGGCGGCTTCTGTGATGGCCTCTCGCAACGCGTCTACGGCGCCGGGTTCAGCCAAATCTGTTTTGTTTATGATAAAAATGCGTTTTTTCCCCTCAGTGAGTTTTATTAGCTGAGCGTCGCTGCCACAAAAACCCTCGTCCGCGCCAAATAATAACAGCGCGATATCCGCCTGCCCTATCGCGCCGATTGCCCGATCCACGCCAATCCGCTCCACTGCGTCGTCCGTCTCCCTAATCCCTGCCGTATCCAAAAACCGCACAGTGAACCTGCCCAAGTGGACATATTCATCTATCACGTCCCGCGTGGTTCCTGGGATATCCGTTACAATAGCCCGCTCCCTGCCCGCCAGTAAATTAAACAAGGTGGACTTGCCGACGTTCGGCCTCCCGATGATCGCGGCGGTCAGCCCGTCACGCGCGACCCGCCCATACTCGAAACTCTCCGCGAGTTTGCGTAGGCTCTGTTCGATGTCGCCAAGCTCGCCGTCGACCTCCGCAATGCTCCGCTCATCCACTTCATACTCGGGGAAATCCAAAAAAGCTTCCAACGAAGCGATAAGCCCTATTAGGGCTTCACGCATGCTCCCAAGCATACCGGACAGCGCGCCCTCAAGCTGGCGCATCGCCATCGAAGCCCCGGCGTCGCTTTTTGCCCGGATCAAGTCCATAACGGCTTCCGCCTGTGACAAATCGATGCGGCCGTTTAGAAACGCGCGTTTTGTGAATTCCCCGGGCGCTGCGGCGCGTGCGCCACAGGCAAGGATGATGCGCAAAATGTTGCGCTGTATGCTGATGCCGGCATGGCAATGTATTTCGACGACGTCTTCGCGGGTATAGCTCTTTGGGGCGCGCATTTTGATGATAAGGACCTCGTCAACGGCGCGGACTGCGCCGTGGCAAGGCGCCGATGCTAACTCGTCGACTCCCTGCCCCTGCGAACTAAAATTCAACTCCGCTGTGCCGCCCTGCTTTGCTGTGCTGCCCTGCCCCGTTGTTTCGCCCTGCCCCGCTGCGCTACCCAGCCCTGCTGTGCTGCCTTGCCCCGTTGTTTCGCCCTGCCTTGCCGTTCCGCCCAACCCCGCTGTGCCGCCTAGCTCTGCGGGTTCGACAATGAAGCCATATCCGACTGTATATGGCTTCATTTCGTTGAATGGTTTTATACCACGGAATATTGTACCGGCAATCGAAAACGCGTCGGAGCCGCTCATTCTAATGACGCAGATCGACCCGAGCTCCTCCGGCGCTGTGGTATATGACGCGGACGTCGCAACAGCGACGATCGTATCGCTATCGGCCGCAATCGTCATCGCGACGAATAGCCGCCCCTGTTTTTCATTGTGACGACGACTTTGCGGTTCGGCTCCTCGCCCACGCTGTATGTCTCCACCCTTGGGTGGTTTTGTAATGTGGAATGGATAATGCGGCGCTCATAAGAATTCATCGCGTCCATCGTAAAGTTTCTACGTAGGCGCACAACTTTATCCGCCATTTGACCGGCTAGCCTTATTAAAGCTGCCTCGCGTTTCTTTTTATAATTCTCCACGTCGACGGACACGCGCATGAAGCCGTTCCGTCCTTTATTCATATAGAGGTTGAGAAGGTACTGGATGGCATCCAAGGTTTCGCCGCGATGGCCAATCAATATCCCGCTGTCTTCGCTTTCAATATTGATGGAAAAACCATCTTCAGAGGGTTCAGCGTCCATGTCGACGGAAACGTGGATTCCGTTGAATATTTCGCTTAAATACTCTAAGGCGCGGTCAATTTCCTGTTCGAAGCTGTATCCCTGTTCATCATCTGGGTAGCTATCGGCATCCAGACCGCCAACATCCATCCCGCCCCCTATGGAAGCGTCATCATCCACATCCCCTCCGGCCGGATCGCCGCCGGCGCTGCTCGCGTATGAAGTATCCCTTTGTCCGCCGGAACCTATGGACGTATATCTGCTATCGCCGCTTTCTTCGTCTTCGCTGCTTGCGCCGTCGCCGACACCCATATTAATTGTGGCCCCACCATTAACGTCCGCGTCCGCTTCTGCTTCTGCATCTGCATCTGCGTCCGCTTCACTATAATCCCCGCTCCCAAATTGAGTATCATTAACCGACGCATCTTCAACAACGGGCGAGGTCGGGCGGGAAGTGGCTCTAGCAGAATCTGTGCTTCTACCAGAGGAAGTGCCACTATTAGAGGCGCCGATATATCCGGGCTGCGGCATTCGCTCATCTTCGTCCAACTCCGAAACCCGAACCTTGGCAGGTTTGCTGCTTAGCAATCCAAAAAGGCCGGTTTTACCCTCGTTAAGCACATCGACATGCACATCGTCAATAGAGAGTTCCAACTCTTCAAGAGCTGCGGTAATCGCATCGTTAACGGTTCTGCCAGACTTTTCCACAGACCTTCCCATATAAAACGCCTTGCGCGAACTACGCGTAAATAGCCCTGAATAAACATTGGCTATCATGACAAGTCACATTTTTCGTTGTCAATTTGCGCAACAGTTCCGCCCTTTCTTATATTTATCAATCCAAACCACTATACACCAACTATACGCCAACAGCGCACAAAAGTACTTGCTATAGATAGGATCGTAGTGCCTTGTTGCGGTGCGCTGAGGACAGCGCACCCTACGAGGGCAGCGAACCTGACATCAATATTTTACACGCTGACCAATTTTGGTTGCAATGTCCCTATTTTTTCTTTTTGCGCTTTTGGGTGCCATAATTTTTTTGTGTGTTCGACCGCGTGTCCCCGCCTCTCGGGCGCTGTTGCTGGGTCGCGCCCGGCGCGTTTTTCGCATTCATCGCATTCATCGCATTGTTCGCACCGCCGGCGTCTGCGTCATCTTTGCCGCCGATGCTCACGCCTTCTCCGTCCCCACTCTCCCCACCGCCGCCGTCCCGGTCGCCGCTGTCTTCGCTATCGGGAACAGAGCCATCGTCCACAGTAGTAACACCAGGTATCCTATATTTAGTTTCAAAAACACCGCCGTGAACAACACCGTCGGAACCTGAGGATTTTATCTTTCCGCCGCCCGTCCCGCCTGTGCCGCCCAAAGAACTGATGACCCTGTTAATCATGGCGCCGCCGTCATAGAGGTTTTCCTGTGCGCCGCCAGCCTGCGCATCGCCGGATATCGCTATGACGCCGCCGTCCGCGCCTATGTATTCGCCCGAGCTAGCTCGCTCTCCCGCGCCCGTGCCCGCATTACCCGCTCCTGTGCCTGGCAACGTTCCGCCGCTTTTATCGGGAAGCCGCTTTCGGGCGCCCGTTGCAGCGCTTTTCCCAGTGAACACATTATCCAGTTTTAAAACATATTTGTTAATGAACAACTGCTGTACTATTTGAATCATGTAGCCTGCAATCCAATATACCAATACGCCCGCCGGGAGCTGGAACGAAAAAATCAACGTCATAACGGGCCCCAGCACCTGCATGGACTTGCTCATCGAAGACGCTTGTTGGTTCTGCGTCGACTGGGCGGCGGTCGAGGCCATGGATATCCTGCCGGAAATATATGTCGAAACAACGCCTATGATAGGGATCAAAAGCAGCGGCAAGTATATCGGCATCAACTCGCCGAACAAAACATCGGGCGAATAGGTCGGCGTCAGGCTTAAATCCAGCCCGAAAAAATTCATGTTTATAAAATCCGCCGGCAGCAGAAGGTTGGCCGATTCCGCTTGCGCCATATGCGCCGGGTTCATTTTGAAAAAATTGACGACCTCCATCTCCTGTACGAAAGACCTTGTGTTTCCGGACAAGGTGTTATAGAGGTCCTGCAGAGCCGCAATTTGCTCCTGCGTTTTTCCGAGCATATATCGAAGCGGCCTGGTCACGACGGGGTAGAGCGAAAATAAAATGGGGAACTGGATAAGCAGGGGAAGGCATCCCCCAGCGGGATTGACCTTTTCTTGCTGGTAGAGCTTCATTGTCTCTTCTTGGAGTCGCTTTTTGTCAGTGCCGAACTGCCTCCGCAGCTCCTCGAGCTTTGGGTTGAGTTTTTGCATCTTTGCCGTCCCCTGGTACTGCTTGATGGTCAGGGGCAGCATCAACAGCCTGGTGAGTATGGTAAACAGGATCAACGTGAACCCGTAGTTCTCAAAGGTGATATAGTTATATATGAAATACATCAGTCTCCCAAGCGGGATCGACAGCGGATCAAATAAATTCATCATTTTACTGGGTCATAGCCTCCCTTTCCAAAAGGATTGCATCGCAGGATCCGCCAAACGGTCAGCAAAAAACCCCTCATAGCCCCATATCTGCCTATCGCCTCGACGGCATAGGCGGAACATGTGGGCTGAAATCTGCAGCTCGGCCGCTTCATGGAAGATAGATGGTTTCTATAAAAGTTTATCAGGGCTATCAAGCCCCGTTGTGCGATTTTCCCCATATGCGATAGCTTATGTTTATGCTTTAGCTTATGCTTATGCGATAGCTTATGTTTTAGCTTATGAGCGAGCTTATGTTCATGCGTTAGCCTATGTTCATGTGTTTGCTTGTGCTTTAGCTTATGATTATGTTTATAATGGTCTTTCGCATGCGCCCGCCCTGGTTAACAAATGCACCATCTCGCGCCGGATATCATAAAAACCGGGCGCGCAGCCCCCCGGCCTCGCCTTGGCCGTGAACACAAACAGGTAGCCGTTTTTTACCTGCCCCTCAATCTGCCGATAATTTTCCTTAATTAAGCGTTTCATACGGTTGCGTCGGACGCTGTTTCCGGCTTTTTTGCTAATGGCGATACCCAATGCGTTGCCCATAGCAATGCATTGGGTGTTGCCTATGGCATTGCAATGAGTATTACCCATAGTATTGCATTTTAAATTGCCTATAGCAGTATTTTTTGCGCTATAAATGGCGGCGTCCGGCGTTCGGTCTATAAGGTTTTCATTTAATACATGCAGAACCAAATGTTTGCCGGAAAAATGCTTTCCGTTATTATATACACGCGTGAAATCTACTTTTTTCTTTATTGTAGCGGTATATTTCATTGTCAGTAAAGAAAAGACCACTTTCGCGGCCCTGTTTCTTTTCGTCATTCCGTCATATGGATTTGTACAATATAGATATAGATTTTCGTGCCGCTGCGCTGTCTGTTACAGCGACAGGCGCCTCCGCCCCTTTTGCCTTCTGCGGCGCAGAACTGCCCTGCCGCCCTTGGCGCTCATCCTGCTGCGGAAACCGTGCACGCGGCTCCGCTGCTTCTTTTTCGGCTGATATGTCCTTAACATCGGTAAACTCCTTCCGGTTGCACCAAATGCAACTTAATAATTATATGTAATAACAACGAGGGTGTCAATCCTAAGTCAAGGTGATTGGTTTATTTGGCCGTTTTTTACGTTGAAATAACTGGCTTCGATGGAGGTGCTGCCGGGCGGGGCGTAGCGTTCGACGCCCGTTATGATAGTCTGGGCGTTTTTCATGTTCTCAGATAGGTTTTCCCTGCGGCTGCCATCCAGTTCAGACATGACGTCGTCCAGGAGCAGCACAGGATAGTCGCCGGTTTCATCGGCCATCACATCCACTTGTGCCATTTTCAACGCGAGCGCCGCCGTGCGCTGCTGCCCCTGCGAACCAAAGAGCCGTAGGCTCCGGCCGTCGACCGCGCTTGTCAAGTCGTCCTTGTGCGGCCCGTATTGCGTCGCCATACGCGCAACGTCCGTTTGCAACCCGTGTTCCAAGGCGTTTTCGAACGCATGCGCATACGCCTCTTCGACGCGACGCTTAATCTCCTCATCCCAAGCGGCGCCGTTTTCATTTGCCTCAGAGCCCTGCTGCCCCATCGCTAAATCCCCTAACCGATCCCCCGTCATTTTTAGCGACGGATCGTATAAAACAGACAGCATTTCACGACCGCCAGTAATCCGCGAATGGTTAGCTTTCGCGAAATAGGCAATCCGCCCGGTAAAATACGTCCTCTCCCTCATGACCTTCGCTCCAAAATCGGCAAGCTGCGCGTCCCAGGCCCCTATTGTGCCAAGCAGCGACGGATTCTCCCTGGACTGGCGCAACAGCGCGTTTCGTTGGCGGAGGGCGCTTAGGTAACGTTGCAGATTAAAATAGTATGCGGGCTTTATCTGGCTGATAAACATGTCGAGGAAACGCCGCCGCACTGCCGGTTCGTCTTTTATTATCGCCAAGTCCTCCGGGGAAAAGATGGCGCAGTTCAACCGACCCAGTAAATCGCCGCCCCGGCGCTGGGGCACGCCGTTGATAATTATGCTCTTGCGCCCGGTACGCTGGATTTCAATCTCAATGTTAAAGCTGCCGAATTTTTCGCGTTCCAATTCCAGGGATACGACTGCAGCCTCCTCCCCGAATTTTATCATTTCCGAGTCTTTGAGCGTCCTGTGCGATCGGCCTGTGGAGCATAAAAAAACGGCCTCAAGGATATTCGTTTTCCCTTGGGCGTTTTCCCCATACAATACGTTTAACCTATTGGAAAATTCTACTGTCTGCTGCCCGTAATTGCGAAAATTGCGGAGCTGCAGGGTTTTTATTGTCATATATATTTACTCGCCGACTTTGACGGGCAATATCAGGTATGTGTAACTATCGTTGTTAACAGGCCGTATCACGCATTGGCCGAACTTTGTAGTAAAACGTATGACCACCGTTTCATCGTCTATGGCGCGAAGCGTCTCAATAACATAGCGGGGGTTCAGCGCCACTTCTATGGGATCGCCGGACATATCTATTGCGATTTCCTCGTCCGCGTTGCCCCTGTCGCTCAAGGCGTGAATGAGGATCGACTCTTCTGAAACCTTGAGCAGGACAGGGTACAGCCTGACCAGATCGGAACTGATAATCAGCGACGCTCGCTCTATCGCCTCGAGCAGCCTTTGCTTGTCGATCGTCACCTGCGTCCTGTATTCGGACGGCAATATATATTTGTAGTTAAAAAACTCCCCATCGATGATGCGCGTGTACATGCGGCAGTTCCCGAACTCTATGACCGCCTGGTTGTCGCCGCCGTACAGGCGCAGCTCGCCTATCGTGGACGGGATGATCCTCATTAGCTCGCTGACCGTCCGCGAAGGGATGATCATCTTTATTTCATTTACTGCCGGCTCCACCGGGTTCATACGCAGCGCGATCCGGAAGCCGTCGACAGCAACGGCCCGCAGCTCGCCGCCCCCGCTCTCGAGGAACAGCCCCGTCAGGACTTTACGCGACTCGTCGGTGCCTATGGCGAACGACGTCTGCGTAAACATGCGTTTGAGCGTAAACTGGTCGATGCTGTACACATTTGTCGGCTCGACCTGCGGGAAAGACGGAAATGTGTCCGTCTGTATGGAAAATAT
Source organism: Oscillospiraceae bacterium (assembly GCA_009777515.1). Lineage (GTDB taxonomy): Bacteria > Bacillota > Clostridia > WRLR01 > WRLR01 > WRLR01. The sequence goes on from WRLR01000003.1 coordinate 39,681, forward strand.
TACATACACGGACCCGCCAGAATTGATCCGGATTTTTGTTTCGTCCAGCGTTTCTATGGCGACCTCGTCGCCGGGCAGGTTGCGCACTATGTCGTTGAAAAGCCTCGCGTTGACAACGGTCTCGCCGGGCTCCGCGATGCGCGCCGGGAACGTGCATTCAATGCCTATCTCGTTGTCGGTCCCATACAGGATGATCATGTCGCTCTGCGCGCTGATGTGGATACCTTCCAGGATGGGCATGGTAGACCTTGCATTTACCGCCCTTTGTACATTGTTGACCGCATCCGCAATCTCATCCTTGCCACACTCGAAAAACATCAAACCTTACCGCCATTCGTAAAATTTTCCATAAAATCCCATATCAGTGTATATATCTATTTATATAAATAATAAAAAATAGTTATCGTAATAGGCGCTGTGCATACTGTTTATAAACCGGTTAAATAGTGCGCCGGATAATGCGCCGGCTCGTTTTTATGACCGCTATGCTATGTGGATATGCTGTGGAAAATTTGCTTCGCTATGCACAAGGCAAATTATAACTTTTAGATGTCTTTGGTTTTCCACATAAAATAAACATCATTTTTATCAACATATGCACAAAAGTGTGGATATAAAAAACAAATGGGCATTAACGCACGTTTGCTCAAGTGCTCTTGTGCTAAAAGCGCCGGGCGCCGGGCGTCGGGCGTCGGACGCCGGACCCTTTGCTTTGACTAAAACACCGGCCCTTTTATATCGGAAATCAAGTTCTCGATGAGCCTTTTCGTCTCGCCGCTGGTCAAAATCTCCTCATTCACTTTTTTTATCGCATGCATGACCGTCGTGTGGTTCTTTTTCCCGAATAGGGTCCCGATGCTCGGCAGCGACATGCCCAACAATTCCCGGCAAAGGTACATGGCTATCTGCCTTGGGTATACAATCTCGTTGCTGCGTTTCTTCGACGATACAAAATCGTCGTCCCTCAAATCGAAAAATTTGCAAATGGCGTCTATGATGACGTCTTGGGTGATTTCGCGGCTTTCGCCGCCCGAAATGATATTTTTGAGCGCCTCCTCCGCTATGGCCCGCGTGAGATCGTAGTCCGTAAGCGACGCGTACGCCACAACCCTGTTGAGCGCGCCCTCCAGCAGGCGGATGTTCGACGGGATTATCTCGGCAATATACGCGATGATCTCCTCAGGCACGATGAGGTCCTGCAGCCAGGCCTTCTTCCTGAGTATCGCGACCCTGGTCTCGAAGTCGGGCTCCTGCACGTCCGCCGTGAGGCCCCACTCGAAGCGCGTGCGCAGCCGCTCGTCAAGGAGCGGGATGTCGCCGGGCTTTTTGTCGCTGGCGATAACGATCTGCTTGTCGGCGTCGTACAGCGTGTTGAACGTGTAGAAGAACTCTTCCTGCGTGCGCTCCTTGCGGCTTATGAACTGCACGTCGTCCAGCAGCAGCAGGTCGACGCTGCGGTACCAGCTCCTGAACTCGTTGTTTTTGTCGTCCCTTATGGCGTTTATAAGTTCGTTCGTAAATTTCTCCGTCGGCACGTACAGTACGTTTGTGTGCGGCCGCTGTTTTAGCACATAGTTGCCAATGGCGTGCATGAGGTGCGTTTTGCCAAGCCCCGCCCCTCCGTAGAGGAAAAGCGGGTTGTACGCTTTCCCGATGCTCTCCGCGACCGCAACAGAGGCGGCGTGCGCCAGCTTGTTGCTGTTGCCTATGACAAATGTGTCGAACGTATATTTGGAATTTAGAAGGGTTGTATATTGAATGTTTTCTTCGTTGGTATTTTCAGCGCCTGCGATGCCGTCGTCCAGCAGTATGTTTATGGAATAGTCCTTGTGCGTGACGACCTGTATCGCGTTCTTAATCAGATTGACAAAGTTCTGCTCAATATGGTTCTTTACAAACTCTTGACGGACTGAAAGGTCAATCGAATTGGCGTTTAGAGAAATCGGTACGATAGGTTCAAACCATGTCTTATATCCAACTTCGGACACTTCTTTTTCAAGAAGGACAAGGGTGTGGTCCCATATGGCGCTCAACTGGCTGCTCATTCGCACATCCTCCCCAGGCCTTATGTATATGTATGTGTGTTCGCCCCATCAGGGTTGTAAATGCAATGCTTCCGCTATACCTCCGTTTTATTGTTTAATAGTGTTTAATAATGTTTGTCGACACGATATTATAGCACTGCCTTTCGGCATATGGGCATAATTATCTCGAACATTTAGGTATCATACCAAATCCATTGTTAATTATCAATCCATAAAATTCTCCCAAAATAGCGAATTTAAATCCGATTTGAGATATAATGCTACGGTATGATTATATCACAGACTTTGTTATTATTCATAAATAAATGGTTAAAATTGCCCATTCATCCGTTTAACCTGAGCAACGAGGGCGACAAAACGTACGCTGAGTGGCAGTTTGAGAAGGGCGCCCAGACGATCGCGTATTATATGCCGGTCGCGACGCCGGCCGATATGTTTGAGGGGAAGGACGTGCTGGACATCGGGTGCGGGGCGGCGGGGAAAAGTTTGTATTACGCGTCCCTGGGAGCGCGGCGCGTCGTGGGGCTGGACGTCGTCGAGCACTACCGGGACGAGGCGATGGGGCTGGCGCGAAAGAAAGGATTCGACGGCACGTTCGAGTTTGTATGCGCCGACGCCGCCGAAACCGGGTTCGGGGACGGCGCCTTTGATACTGTCATTATGAATGACGCCGTGGAGCATGTGGCCAGGCCGGAGGCGGTGCTGCGCGAGGCGCTGCGCCTGCTGGCGCCGGGCGGGCGGCTGTATTTGAATTTCCCGCCCTATTACCACCCATATGGCGCCCATTTGAGCGATGCCATCGCCATGCCGTGGGTGCATGTGTTTTTTTCGGAGAAGACGCTGATCGCCGTGTATAAGCGGTTGGTGGGCGGGCTGCCGGACGCGGGGCGGAGGGTGGCGCTGCGCGTTTCGCGGAGGGGCGGCGGCGTAGGGGATGATATCGGAGGCGCGGGCGCAGGCGATGGCGGCGGTGCGGGCGGTGGCGCGGATGGCGATTCGGGCATCGGCGGCACGGGCGCGGGCGACGAATATTTGTCATTTATCAACCGCATGACGATTCGGCGGTTCCGGGGCATATTGCGGGAACTGCCAGCTGAATGCGTATATTACCACGAAGAGCCGCTCAGGGGGTTTTTGCGCCCCCTGTCGCGGCTCCCGGGGTTCCGAGAATTTTTTGTCAAAATGGTCGTCGCAGTGCTGGCTCCGAAGCCATAACATAAGCGGCCATAACATAAACGGCTATAACATAATTAATTAATAAGCCGTATTATAATTATTAATTAATGATTATCAGTTCAAATTTTCCACGGCGGCCTTTTCTATTGGCAGCCCTTTTATGTATCTATCGATATACCGCGCGAAGCCTTCTACATCGCCGGCGTCCGGTTCTATCAACGAGCCTGCGTCGTCTTTGAACACCTTTTTATCCAAATACTTGGCGAGCGGCTCGGGCGTATTTTGCCCCGTCGCTTTCGCGCCCGTCGCAGCCTCTGCCGCGCTTGCGCCGTACGCCGCGAGGATGGCCATGCCCCACGCGCCGCCCTCGCCTGCGGATTCCATTACGGCGATGGGGACGGACAGCGCGGCGGCCATGAGCCGCTGGCCCACGATCTTCGTCTTGAACAGCCCGCCGTGCCCGGTCAGTTGGGCGAGCTTGATATGCTCTTTATCCACGATGATGTCCATGCCGATCTTCAGCGCCGCCATCGTCCCGAACAGCATGGAGCGCATGAAGTTCGCCAACGTGAAATTGGCGTCCGGCGTGCGCGCGAGCAGGGGCCGCCCATGCTCGAATCCGGTAATCGGTTCGCCGGACACATAGTTGTACGCCAAAACGCCGCCACAGTCCGGATCGCCTTTGAGCGCTTCATTATATAGCGCATCATAGAGCACAGGCTTGGGGACGTCCGCCCCCAGCAGCGCGTTCAGCTCTGCGAACATCCTCACCCACGCGTCCAGATCGGACGTACAGTTGTTGCCGTGCACCATCGCGACGGGCTTGCCGTCCGGGGTAGTGATCATGTCGATCTCCGGATATATCTTTGAGAGCGGTTTTTCGATGACAGCCATCGCGAATATGGAGGTGCCTGCCGACACATTGCCGGTCATTGTCGCGACGCTGTTGGTCGCCACCATGCCCGTGGGGCCGTCCCCCTCCGGAGGGCACATCGGGACGCCCGGGGCCAGCGCGCCGCTTGGATCGAGCAGCCGCGCCCCGTCCGCAGTCAGCGCGCCCGCGTCCTCGCCCGCTATCAGCACAGTGGGAAAGATGGACTTTATTTTCAAGTTGCCGTGCCCGCACTTCTCCATCAGCGCGTCGAATTTTTGGACCATGCCCGCGTCGAAGTCGTTGGAGGCGCTGTCTATTGGGAACATGCCGGATGCTTCCCCGACGCCTATCACCTTGCGCCCCGTCAACTTCCAATGGACATAACCGGACAGTGTCGTCATGTACGCGACCTTGTCGAGGTGATCCTCGCCGTTCAGGACCGCCTGGTAGAGGTGCGAGGCGTTCCACCGTATGGGCAGGTTGAAATTCAGCAGCGCCGTGAGCTCCGCCGCCGCTTTTTCGGTATTTGTGTTGCGCCATGTGCGGAACGGCACAAGCAGTTCGCCGTCGGCGTCGAACGCCAGATAACCGTGCATCATGCCGGAGACGCCAAACCCGCGCAGCTTCGCCAGCGGCTCGCCATAGCGCTCCATGACGTCGCGGGATAGCTCGGCGAAGCTGTGGCGCAGGCCCGCCCACACGTCGTCGAGGCTGTATGTCCAGTAGCCGCCCTCGAGCTTGTTTTCCCAATCAAAGTTGCCCGAAGCAATCGGAGCGTGATCCGCGCCAATCAGCACGGCCTTGATGCGCGTGGAGCCCAGCTCAATGCCGAGCGAAGCCCCGCCCTCCCGTATGGTTTTGGCCGCATTGGCGATAGCAGTATCGTTATTTTGTGCCATATAGTGCCCCTTTCCGAGTGATTTTATAATCATATTACGTGATTTTATGATTAAATTTATTATTGGAATTATATCATCATTTATATGGCGCTTCCATTTACATGTTTAATCGCGTATTATTAGGCATATGATCATATCTGCGGTTTTATAATCGACTACATAATATTATAAAATACGGGATTGGGAGGTTTACGTTATTATGTTCAAGGCGACGTTTGATTCGTTATATGGGTACGAGTGTCCGGACTGGTTCCGGGACGCGAAATTTGGGATATGGAGCCATTGGGGGCCGCAGAGCGTGCCGATGTGCGGCGACTGGTACGCCAGGAACATGTACATCCAGGACAGCCCGCAGTACCTGTACCACTTGCGCCACTACGGGCATCCGTCCAAGTTCGGCTACAAGGATTTATGCGCGCTGTGGAAGGCGGAGAGGTTCGATCCGGAAGGGCTGATGGATCTGTATTACAAGGCGGGCGCGCGCTATTTTGTGGCGCAGGCGATGCACCACGACCATTTTTTCAACTATGACTCGAAGTTCAACCGCATGAATTCGACCAAAGTCGGCCCGATGAAGGACATCTGCGCACTTTGGCACAAGGCCGCCAAGCGGTACGACCTACCGTTCGGGCTCACGGAGCACTTGGGCGCGACGTTCTCGTGGTGGAAGGTGAACAAGTGGAGCGACGCGTACGGGCCGTACGCGGGCGTACCTTACGACGGCAACGATCCCGAGTACCGCGATTTCTACATGGACAACTATGAACACGCCGGGGATTTGAATACGGCGTCCAGCCCGTGGTATACAAAGAACGAGAAGCACCATGCATACTGGCTTTCGGTGTTCAAGGAGATGGTGGACAGCTTCGCGCCAGAGCTGGTTTATTCGGACGGTTCGCTGCCGTTCGGCGACCACTGGCACACGGGCGACCAGGGCACCGGCGCGGGCGATGGCGACAGCGCGTATAAATACGGGCTGGAGGCCGTGGCGTATCTGTACAACGCGTCGATAGGCAAGAACGGGAAGAACAACGCCGTTTACCTGCAAAAGGACCGGAGGCCGGAGATTTATAGCGTCGGGATAGTGGACATCGAAAAGAGCCAGCTCCCGGGTATCGTAGACAGGCCGTGGCATACGGACACCTGTATCGGCAACTGGTTCTACGACGCGAAGATGCCGTTTAAGAAACCGGGGCATATCGTCGAGATGATCGTCGATATCGTGTCAAAGAACGGGACGATGCTGCTCAATATATTGCAATTGCCGGACGGATCGATTGACGACGAGGCAAAGTTTATATTGGACGAGCTGGCCGCGTGGTTCGGCGTCTGTAGCGAAGGGCTGTATGGGACGCGCCCGTACAAGGTGTTTGGGGAAGGTAGCGCGAAGGTGCTCATCGAGGGCTTCCGCGAGGAGCGGACAGCCTGGGGCTTCGACGATTTCCGTTATACGGCTAAGGGAAACCATGTGTATGCGTTTGTCATGGATGCGGACGCGGGCAAGGCCGGGAGCGGCGGTGTACGGCAAGGGGGCGGCGCAGGGCAAGGCGGCGGCACGTATGTGCTGCGGAGCTTGGCGGACGAGCGCGTGAAAGGCGTATGGTTGCTGGACGGGGCGGGCGGCAGGCCGGTGGAGTTCGCGCAGAATTTCGGCGTGCTCACAGTAAAGCTGCCGCCGGAGCTGCCGGTGAAGTTTGCGAATTGTTTAAAGATAGAGGTGTAAAGGCGCTGGTTTGCGAACGCCAATGCGCCGGCGGGGGCGATTAACACTCGCCTCTACCGGCGTATTTGCATTCGTAGGGGCGATTGTTAATCGCCCGTGTACAACGTTCTATGGACGCCTATGCCCCGTAGGGGACGGTCGCCCGCGTACCCGTGCAACAACCTATACCTCATTGGACATCGCACCCTGTGGCGCGTCATTCGCCGACCCAGCGGTCGACGATTTGTTGCCGGTACTCTTTGGATAGCGACTTGAAAAATGCGCTGTAGCCTGTCACCCGTACGACCAGGTCGGGGTATTTGTCCGGGTTCTCGTGCGCGTCCAGCAGCTTCTCCTTAGAAACCACATTGATATTTACCAGCGTGCCGCCCATATTGTTGTGCGCCATCAAAAAATTCTTGATGATGTCGATGCCGCCGAACTCCTTGGCCAGCCCCGCGTCGAGGTCGATCTGCAGCGGGGTCGTGTTGCCCCAGCCGCACTGCACGCGCGCCACGGCGTTGGCCTTGGCGGTGGGCGCCGACGTACCGCCCTCCATGAACCCTGGATCGGGGTCGGCGCTGTGCGAGATGGGGTCGCCGTCGAAGCGCCCGTTCGGCGTTGCCGGCAAGTTCTTCCCAATGGCGTACACCACGCCGTGCGAGAAAAGCCCCGGAATCACGGGGAAGCCGCCGGGCGTGGGCGTGCCGCGCACCAGCCCCGTGAACAGCTTGGACACCAGCAAAGCGTAGTCGTCTGCGCGCGAGCCGCCCGAGCCGTACTGCGGGACGCTTTTGAGCGACATGCGGATATCCTCGAAGCCCTCCCAGTTTGCCTTGAGCGCCGCTTGCAAACCCTCCCAGCTCAAAGCGCCCTCTTTTACGATGCGCTGCTCCATGGCCGCCAGCGAGTTAGCAACTGTAGCCAGCCCCACGCCGTCGCTGGTGAAATACATGATGTCCACGCCGCCCGCCGACATGTCTATCCCGCGCTCAATCGGGCCGTGCGCGAACAGATTGAGTACTATCTCCGGGCGGTTCAGCCATTTATATTTAACGTGCCAGTCGATGCCATCCTTTATGAGATTTATCCCAACCTTCATGTGTTCTTCATAACGGCGCAGCAAATGCTCCATGCTCGCCGGCTCGTCGCTCGCTATCATGTCGTCCAACGCGAGCAGCAACGGTTTGGACAGGCAGTACCTGTGCACGTCCTGCAGGCAGTACTCGATGCCAGGCAGGGCTGTCCAGTTGCACCCGACCTTGGCGCGCATCCTGGCCGTGGAGACGGGCTGGCCATTGCGCATGTAGCCTTTGTCCAGCCCCTCCGAGCAGGCGTAGCTGACGCCCGTGCCGTCCTCGAACAGATACTGCACGCAGCGGGTGAACAGCTCGTCGTTTGTATTTTCGTGCAGGCGGAGGGCCATGTTGATGGGAATGCGAAGGCGGTGCATCGCCTCGAGGATGATGAACGACATCGGGCTGGACATATCGTGCCCGTCCACCGGGTGCTGGCCGCCTATCTGGCTGTAGTGCGTGTCGTTGAACAGCAGCGAGACTATATACCAAATGGCCTCCTCATCGCCGCCCTCCAGGCGCCCTGCCGCTTTGTCGGCCTCGTAATACGGCCGCAGCAGCTCGTCCAACTCCTGCAACGCGCCCCCCAGGTAGTACATGCGGTCCACCGACTGGAACCAGCCGATGAACTGCACCGCCTCGCGCAGCGTGCGCGGCGGGTTGTCGACGAGCCATTCGTTCATGTCCGCGATGTCGCCCATGTTCTTGCGGACGAACGCGTCCGGATCGGATGCGGCCAGACCCCTGGCGTATTCCACATGGCGGCGGATCCAGCGCTGTATGGCCTCCACAAAGCGCTCCTCGCCGTCATAGAAATCCGTGACCTGCGGGCGGTTTTTGTCGCGGTAGCGGCGGATTTTTTCCAGCAAGCCGCCCCAGCCGAGCTCCAGCCCGATCTGCATGTCCGGGGCGCTGTGGTTCATGGCGTACTGCACGCGCCCGGTGATGTTGTACAGTTTAAACACCTCTTCGCGGTCGTCCATGCGGTGCTCGGGCCGCCACGAGTCGAAGCCGACCGTACCTGTCCACGCCCCGGCGATGGCGCTGTACGGGTGTATATAGACGGGGTGGGCGTCCAGCCACGCGCAAAATGTGCGCGAAACGGCGTCCATGCCTGTAGTGAGCCCGCTGGCCGCATCTTTGAAACGGGTGTATTCAAACGGCGGGAGCGGAATCCACCCATGGTCGTCGTTGTCGTACGTGCCCTTCATTACGATTTTTTCGTCGTTGAATTTCAATTTAGTTTGATGGATGGCTTCGTTGCGCTCCTGAAAGACTGCTGCGTTCATATGACCCTCCTGCTAAAAATATATTTAATACATCAAATTGCATATATATATTGTTGGTTAAATTATAAACCCGTTAACAGTAATGTCAAACAAAATGTGCATGCAAGCCCCGCCCCTATTTTTGTGCTGCTTTTAAAATCGTAAAGATTGGCTATTTATCGTAAGGAATGAATATTTAATGCCGTTTAACCTTTAGTATATGATTATTTAAATATCGTATGGTCGGAGAAACGCCGTCATTTTAGCGAACTGCCGCCGCACCATTCGTCTGACAGGAGAGAAATATATGTGTAATATTCTATTTTTCGTCATCGACACTTTGCGTTATGACTGTGTCGCTGAAAAGAAGCCCCCCGGTTTAAAGACTCCCGCTTTCGATAGGCTGCGGGAGCGCTCGATCACATTTGAGCATGCCTATACAAATTCGTATCCCACGATTCCGTGTCGCAAGGATATGGTATATGGGACGTACGGCGATCCGTTCAACCGCTGGCACCCAATGGACATCAATAAAAGGACGTTTCCGCGCGTGCTTTTCGAAAACGGCTACTGCACACAGTTGATACACGATACGCCGCATCTCGTGAATGGCGGGATGGCGTTCGACTACTTTTTTAACGCCTGGACTTTTTTACGGGGCGCCGAGGTGGATCGCCCGATAATAACAAAAAAATGGACGTTCCCGGACAACTGGGCGCCGGACCCCGCATATGACGCATGGGGCAAGGCCGACGAAAGCTTGATCGAGCGCGGTCATTATATGGCGACCTATCTTCAGAGCAACGCCCACAGGAAAAACGAGGGCGACTGGAACTGCCGCCGACTGTTCGACGCGGCGTCGCTCTTCTTGGAAGACAATGCGGGGCGCGATAATTTTTTCCTGTGGGTTGACTGCTTTGATCCGCACGAGCCGTGGGACTCGCCCGAGGAGTATGTAAAAATGTATCTCCCGGAGGGCAACGGCAAAATAGATCCGCGCCTGTTGTTTGGCGGCGTCGGCTCCGGCGACACAATGACAGAAGAAATAAAACGGGTCAAGCGAGCGCTCTATATGGCGAAGCTCAGTTTTGTCGATCGGCAGTTGGGCAAGGTTTTGGACACGCTGGAGCGCACGGGGCTGGCGGAGAACACGGTTGTCGTGCTCACTGCAGACCATGGTACCAACCTGGCGGACCGGCCCGGGCTCGGTTTTGGCAAGAGGCGCCTCCCGCAACAATATGAGGCCCGTATTCCACTGTTGATATCGGCGCCGTGGCTAAAACCGCATGTCCGAAAGGATATCACTGCGCCGCAGGACATTTATGCTACAATTTTGGGCCTCGCGGGCGTGGAATGTAATATGTCCAGTTCTCAGGATCTGCTAAAAGGCCCGTCTAAGCGCGAGTATGCCGTAACGGCGTGGGGGCCGATCGACGTCGGCAAGGACACGGCGCCGCAGCAGCAACTATTTTCTGTGCTCAACTGCGAATGGTGCCTGTCGGTCGCCGCCGACAACGCATCGTGCGCGTTATACGCCATTGGCGGCAATGACGAAGTGGCTGCAGCGAACCCCGGCGTGGTAGCGGAGTTAAAAGAAGCCGGCATAGCATTACTGGTCGAGCGCGGCATGCCCGGCGATGTGGCGGCGTGGCTGCGCGGCGGCGGTGTAGGCTTCGCGCCCGAGTGGCCCGCGCCCACGGATTATCTGAGCCGGGGCTTCGGCGGGACGGAATATGCGCACTCCTACGAAGGATGGCGCGAATATTGGTGCAGGAACTATTTGCGCGAACCTAAAAAAACCATGAATTAATTTGAAGTTAAAAAGGAGGATTGGATTATGTTTAATAGAGCTATATTTATCATACTGGCGCTGATACTGGCATTGTCCGTGGCAGCGGGCTGCACAGCGCCCGGCGGCGCACCTCCAGCGCAGACGACCGCAGCGGCAGGAGCAGCCGCGACAACGGCCGCGCAAGTCGAACAGACTACTGCGGCTGTCGCAACTACTACCGCAGACGCAGCCGCAACCACTACCGCTGTATCAGACGCGGCTGCAGCATCTACTGTTGATACGCTAAAAGGTGGAACTGTGATCCAGTCTACCGGCCCATATAACGGTTATGTGCTTGCGAACAAGGACGACATAATGCTTACATCGCTCTCCGCGTACAACCAGGTATGGCATGACATGCCGGAGGGACTCACCCGGGAGAACAATCCGTTCGTCAACTGGTCGCAGGACAACGCGCCATACAGGACGGAGTCCGATATGCTGCCCATGGACGGGGCGCTGGACAAGGTCACCATGATCCTCGCTTCCGGCGAGCATCCGGATTATTTTGGGTTTTCCATGACAAAAGCGCAATATTCATCGCTGGCCAAGACCGGGGCGTTCATGGACATAGAACCGCTGCTGGAATTCATGCCCTCAGTGAAGAACTGGATACCTGAGTCGGTTTGGACAGCCATGCGGATAGACGGCAAGATATATGCGATCCCCAACCTTACACCTAGGCTATTCACTAACGCAATCGCCGCGCGTATCGACGTGATGGATGAGTTGAACCTGGAGTCGCCCCGGACGCTTGACGAGTTCTATGAATTCTTTAAGCAAATCGGCGATCCCGACAATAACGTATACGCGCTGGGGCAGATTGGTAAAGGCATTACAGGCGACGGCTTTCGTGGGGCGGGCCTGTTCGACGGCTTCACCGGCGCGTTCGGTATCGGCGCCTCGACTATTCTCCGGGACGATGGCAAACTTTATTATTCATATATCGAGCCGGAGGCGTTGGAATATTTAAACTATATGCACATGCTCTACGCCGAAAAGCTACTGTACCCTGAATTTCCGACGACCGACCCGCTCAAACTCCGCGAGGTTATCGCCGCCGGAAACGTCATGGTGGCCACGCTGCCATTCTTTAACATGAAGTGGCAGACGGATCAGCTCGAAGCCAATTTCCCCAACGCCGTTTGGGACTGGATTGAATATCCGGTTGGCGAAAACGGCGAAGTCGGCGTCCAAGTGGAGCCGATATATAACAGTTTGCATTTTATCCCGTCCCGGTCAAGGTACCCCGTGGAAGCCGCCCTCATCCACGAATGGTCCATGTCGGACGAGGTCCAGGACGTCAGGTCGGCTGGCTTTGAGGGCGAACATTACGACAGGGTCAACGGCGAAATCGTGATCCGCGAGGACAACCCCAAGCCAACATGGGGCAGCGCGGGCACACTGGATTGGAAGTCATTCAAGCTTCGGCAGACCATCGCCGGCGTATACGATTTCCACGAGCGCCGCAAAGAGTACGGCACAATCATGGATTATTACCTCTACTCCCCGTATATTGCTGATGTGGAGGATGTTTGGAACGAGTTGCACGATTATGTCAACGAGCAGTATATTAAGTTTATCATAGGCACAAGGCCGCTTACAGATTTTGACAAATTCGTAGGCGAGGTTAAGGCGCTTGGCGCCGACCAGGCGTTTGCGGCTCTCAATGAATGGTACGTAGAGGCGTATTAGCCACTGGAGTGCGCGGTGGGCGGGGACGGGGCAAGACTTACCCCCGCTAATAATTTGCTGTATTGAAACAGCGTCGGCATATAAGAGAATTTAGTGCTTCAATCGGGCCGTTGCCTACCGTGAAAGGGGGACGGATGTATGCCGGCGTTGTTTAAGAAAGCCTCTTTCCGTTATTTTATCGGGTATTTGTCTATCTTGACAGTACCCGTCATTGTCAGCGTCGCCGTGTTTATATCGTTTCGGGGGTATTTTCACGAGGAGCTGGAGAAATACGGTTTTTCAATACTGAGCCAGATAAAGACCGGCATGGACGACAAATTATATGGCGTAAGCCAAAAATCCATGGACATTGTCATTGACCGCAGGATCACAAAGTTTTCAACTCTAGGAACGAAGATCGACGCTTACGGAATTGAGACGCTGGTACTCGCTCAGGCGTTACTGGACAGGGCGAAGGTTTCGGACAACTATATCTCCGACGCTTTTTTAATTAATTACAATGGCGGGTTTGTGCTGACTTCCAGCGGGAAAACGGACTTAGGGGAGCATTTTTCAAGGCACAGGTTTTACCAACCTGACGGCGGGTCTAACTGGGAATCGCTCATTTCCGGATGGCCAGAATATGGATTTTTCATTATCAGTAGCCCTTCGGAGCAAAAACAATATATAGTGCTGGCAAGGGCGATCCCAGTCACTGCCGTGCGTAGGGAGGATTGCAAAGCGGCGCTGGTGATGCTGATAGACGTGGATATTATCAGGGCTGAATTTGTTCGCTTGTCTTCGCTCGATCAGTCCGGCTTGTATCTTGTTAATAGTCAAGGGGATGCGGTTATCGGAGTAGGTATAGGCGCTAGCGTCAGCGCAGTCGCAATCGTAGGCGACAATTCCGCTGTCGCGGGCGCTTTCGCAGGCGGCGGCTATGGCGGCAGCGCTTTCGATGGGGTCGCCGACTGGGAACCCGGACTGTTTAATCCGGAGGGCGCAAGCGGGGTATATAAGCCCTCGCCGGATATTATACTTTGTTACGCCGCGTCGGACTTCAGCCCATGGTTGTATGTGTGGCTCAACTCCATCGACAGCATATCCGCGAACCTGGCGCTTATAGAAGCGCTGATGGCATACAGCCTACTGGCCGCGACGGCGCTGGGTCTCGTGATATCCATATACCTGACTCGAAACAATCTATCGCCCGTCACTGAAATTATCAGGCTGATTCGTCGGCAGCCCGAAGCCGGGAGGCACCAATCCACGACGGAAGAGTTTGTGGACATCCGCCGGGGCATTTCTATCCTCATGCAGAGCCACCAAGCTATGGAAGGCGAACTGGAGAGAGCGCGCCTTCGGTTAGTGGAGCTGACGAAGCATTCCGATGCGGAAATGGGCAATATACGCTATTCGCAAATAGAACAATATATCCGCGAACATTACTATGAGATCAACCTCAGCCTGGAGCAGGTGGCTTCGGCGTTTGGTATATCGCCCCCATATCTGTCGAGCCTTTTTAAAAGCATGCACGGCGAAAGTTTTTTAATATATTTGCGCCATGTGAGGATTGGTAAAGCCAAGGAATTGTTGAAGACGGGCAAGACGCTTGAACAGATAGCAAGCAATGTCGGATATATCAACGCGAATATTCTTATACGCAATTTCAAAAAGGATGTAGGTATGACGCCGGGGCAATATCGGATGCAGGTGCCATATATACCCGATCAGGCGTCGGATGCACCGGCCAGTCCACAGTTGTGAGCGGAAGGGGTGAGCGGTAACATGAAAACGATGAGAAGCATTATTAAAAATATAGATATGTACTTGATGATATTGCCCGCGTTTTGTTTTTTGGTGGTGTTTGCTTATATACCGATGTATGGCATTGTTATAGCGTTTAAAGACTTTAATATTTTCGAGGGTGTGATGGCCAGCCCCTGGGTTGGGTTCAAACATTTCCAAAGGCTGTTCGAGACCCCAAAATTTTGGGAGATATTCAGAAATACGCTGATCATCAGTATCATGAAGCTGACATTTTACTTCCCATTCCCCATTGTGCTGGCGCTCGCACTCAACGAGATTCGCAATCGTGTGTTCAAAGTTTCCATACAGACAATATCATATATACCGCATTTTATATCCTGGGTCATCGCCGGGGCTTTGGCGATGGACATTCTTTCGTTGAACTACGGTATCGTTAACGCGATTATTAAGTCGTTAGGGTTCGAGCCCATTTATTTTATTGTCAGCCCCTCGCATTTTCGGTGGGTGCTGGTGTTTTTGGATATCTGGAAGTCCTCCGGGTGGGGCGCGATCGTGTACATCGCCGCGATCTCTTCTATTAATACGGATCTTTATGAGGCCGCTACAGTGGACGGCGCCGGGAAACTGCGCCAGATGTGGCACATCACCCTGCCGGGTATTCGTTCAACCATCGTGGTGCTGCTTCTACTCCGGTTGGGCAACCTGATGGAAGCTGGCCACGAGCAAATCATGATGCTGCTCACGCCCGCCGTGTACGACATCGGCGATATAATAAGCACATATGTCTACCGCATGGGCATTGGCCGGATGCAGTACAGCTTTACCACGGCGGTCAATCTGTTCCGCAACATTATCGGTTGCGCATTGTTGTTTTCTGCGAACTATTTCGTAAAAAAACTGGGCGAACCGGGGATCATATAATGGGCAAGGGATGGGATCGGGGCACAGATTGTGAACCGGAGAGGGGGACGAGCCATGAAACGCTTATCCATTGGGGATAAATGTATTACGGCCATTGTTTACATGTTTTTAATGGTGATTGGGATAATTTGCCTGTTTCCGTTCGTCAACGTGTTTTCCAAGTCGATCAGCCTTGAACGGTTTGTGGCTTCGGGGCAGGTGTTCCTGCTACCCAAAGGCTTTCAGCTTGATGCGTATAACTTTATATTAAAGAACCGCTTCTTTTTTCTATCGTTTCGCAATTCGGTCATCGTCGTCACGCTGGGGGTCGCCTTAAACATGAGCCTGACGGTGCTCGCCGGTTACCCGCTGTCCCGAAAAGCGTTCCCGGGCCAAAAAGTCATCATGTATCTGTTTATATTTACGATGTTTTTTAGTGGAGGGATGGTTCCGCTATATCTCTTGCTGTTCAACCTCAAACTGCTGGACACGCTGGCCTCTTTGATCCTTCCGTCATTTTTAAGCGTATATAACCTGATATTGATGAAAAATTTTTTCCTCAGCATCCCGGACGAGCTGGAAGAATCCGCGAGGATGGAAGGGTGCTCGAACTTCGGCATCCTTTTGAAGATATTTGTACCGCTGTCTATGCCCGCCATCATGACGCTGACGCTGTTTTATGCCGTTAACCACTGGAACGCTTTTTTCAACGCGATGATGTATATTACTAATGAGGAAAAACAACCGTTGCAAATTTTTCTGCGCAACATCGTGTTGGACCTGGTTCCGGGGGCGACCAATGAGGAAAAAATATTCCTGCAGTTTGATATGCAGTCGGTCAAGTCCGCGACCATCATATTGTCCACCATCCCCATAATGGTCATCTACCCATTCATATCGAAACATTTTACGAAGGGCGTCATCGTAGGGGCAGTCAAGGGGTGAGAGGCGAGCGACCGGGGGCGACCGGGGGTGACCGGAGGCAGCCAATAGACGAAAAGAGGGCGACCGACGACGGTCGCCCTTAAGTATTATTATTAATATTAATAATTTAGTATGCCTATTCCCTGGGGGGCCTGGGGGTTCGGCGCGGGGGTTCCGCGCCCACGTCTTCAGTGGCGCCGGCTGTTGTCGGCGCGGCCGTCGAGGCCTCCGTCGGAGGCGAGGTCGCGGCTTCGGTGGTAGGCGCCGTCGTCGTCGCTTCTGTTGCAGGCGCTTCCGTCGAGGACGATGTCGCGGCCTCGGTTTCAGGCGCCGCCGTCGTCGTTTCTGTGGGCGTATCGGTATCTTGCCTTGTTGTCGTCGGCTCTGTTGTGGACGTTGTAGTGTCGGTGACGGGCTCGCGGGTCGGGCGCGGCGTCCTAATCGGCCTACCGTTTTCCGCAGTCGCGGGCTCTTCCCCGGCGCCGCCCTGCTCGCCGCCGGCCTCCCCTTCGCCGCTGGGCTGCGTCGTTACGTTGGCGTCTGAAATATAGTCTTCCTCACCCTCGTCGGGCACGATCAGGGTCTCCGAGGGGTCCTCGCCCGGGGGCAGCGGCATCGTGCCGATGGTTTCGATTTGATCCATCGCCTTGTACCTGCTGGTAGTGATCTTAATCGTTTCCTTCGGCCCGTCGCCTACCTGGACGGTTTTGTACGAGTCAACCGTGTAGCCCGTCCTGCCCGACTGAGAGACTTTGGTCGTGCCAATCGGCAGAGAGGGATCCTCGGAGGTTATCCGCGTGAACGGAGTCGTCGCTGTGACGTTGTGAGAAAATGAAATGGTTTTTTTCGGGCCGACTTGCGTACCGAGCAATGTAAACGTTATCGTCGTGCCGTCGACGCCGCAATCAATCCTGACGGGATGGTTGGAACTGTTTTTGAATTTGAAGTCCGGCAGGGGGTATGAGACCGTTGCGTCGAACCCGTCCCGGACATAGCCCACGACATATGAATGGTTTTGCCGCATGGTGACGTCGAGTTCCGCATACAGAACGGCGTTGTACAGCGTGGAGGACACTTGGCATATGCCGCCGCCGACGTCGTCGATGAGCTGGCCGTCCATAAACGCGCCGGCCACTTTATAGCCCTTGGCCTCCGTGCGCATCCCGACAGTTTCGTTAAAGGCAAACTCGTCGCCGGGCGCCAAAATGTAGCCGGTAATCGTCTTCGTCGCGAGTGTCATGTTGTCGCGCCTGTTCTTGTTGTTCGTGCTGCCGACCGTAAAGTTCGTGCTGGCGCTCCCGAGCTTGTCGTTGAACAGGCTCCCGTCCAAATCGGCCTTCTTCACCGTTGGGTCTACTGTTACGAGCGGTATCGTGACCTCCTCCGAAGAGTTGCTGTTCAGCGAGTCGATCGCGCGAATGAGCCTGTCCCTGTCGACGGATTGGCCCAATACCTCCGCTATGACAGAAATGGACTTTTTGTCCTCAGAAACCTTGTAGTACGCGTCCACGGCGTCTTTATGGATGGTGTTGAATATGCTGTCGGCGTCGATCCGGTCCGGCTGCGACATGATGAGGTTGACCTCTATTTCTGCGCTCTCAAAATTGTCGAGGGCGCCGTGCAGCTTTTCTGTGAGATCGTCCTTGTCTATCCGAACGCCTTCGCGCCCGGGCTTTATGATTACCGACGTCGGCGTGTAGCGGACGTCCGCGTCTTCGATAAGCACGCCCGCTTCTTCCGCTATGCGGTTGGAGAGCTCGGTCACTTTATCGTGGTCGTAGTTGTAAATTAAGTTCAGATTGATGGGGTCGCTGGCTATAATCGAGATCTCGCGCATGCGGTCGGCGCCGCTGCCGACACGGCCGATGTCGAACGCCTGCCGCGCCGCTTCGTCTATATTATAGCGGACGCCCAGCTCGGCGAACGAATATTTTTCCGTGACGTCGCCGATTTTTATCGTGATGAATTTGTTTTCCAGATTGCCGCCGAATTCGCTGTTTAAAAAGAATAGCAGCTCCTCGTATGTTTTACCGGACACATCCGCGCCGCTGACATACACGCCCTCGTACACCATGTCATGGTCATATTCTTCTGAAAGCGTAACGGGCGTAAGCGCCGGCCCCGGCCCCTGTTTCGAGGTATTGTTGTACAGCAGCACGATTGTGGTGATGACCCCCAGGGACAGGACGATCAGCATGATGTTGACTATCTGTGTGACCCTGGATTTTTTGGTGGTCGCCTGTGATGGCCGACGCGCAGGAGCGCGCCCGGACCCGGAAGCGCTGCGGGAACCGCCGCTTGAGCCGCCGCGAGAACCGCCGCTGCCGCTGCCGCGCGAGCCGCCACTTGGGCCGTTGCGGGAACCGCCGCCCGCGCCGTTGCGGGAACCGCCACCGGCGCCGCCGCGCGAGCCGCCGCCTGGGCCGCCGCGAGAACCGCCGCTTGCCCCATTGCGTGTATTGTTGCGGTTACCGGAACCGGCTGCGCTGTTGCGCGATGCGCCGCCGTTGCCGGGAGCCCTTGCGCCGTTACCGGGGCCGGCCCTACCGTTCCTTGGAGCGTTATTATATAGCTCGCCCTGGCCTCCGCCGTATTGCGGGGCCCCTCTCTGCTGGGCGCCAGGCGCGCCTCCCCTTGGGGGCGGGCCGTTTTGTGAGCGTAAGTCGCCCTGCGAACGCATATCGCCCTGTGGGCGGTAGTCGCCTTGCGAGCGGTAGTCGCCCTGCGAGCGGAAGTCGCCCTGTGGGCGACCGGGAGCGGCGCCCCTTGGGGGCGGGCCGTTTTGCGGGCGCATGCCGCCCTGTGGACTGTTGGCAGAGCCATACTGCGGCATACCCCTTGGCGTACGCGATGTTTCCTGAGAGCGGAAAGCATCCTGCGAACGGTAACCGTTCGCAGAACGGTTTTGAGGCTGCCCGCCGTTTGGCTGCCGGGCGCCGCGACTTGCAGCCGCGCCCTCCTGTTGAGCCGTATGCCTCATGTCGTTGCCGCGCCGTACATCGCCCATTGTTTGATTGTAAGCATAACCATTAGCGTAGCCATTTGAATTGCCGTTAGCGTAGCCATGTGAATTGCCATTAGCGTAGTTATAATTACCAGTGTCATATTGGTTGTTTGCGTTGTTATTATATTGATATTGTCCATCTATATCAGCGTCGGCGTCCCGGAAACTCGAAACGCGGTTAATATCGGCGCTTTCCGATGCGTTTTGTTCCGTATCATCAAATGCCGCGCCAAAGGCTGCAGCCGGAGCCGCGCCTAACGAACCGTTATGTGCTTCGCTAAATTCCGTATTGTTACTGGGCAAAAAATTCCCCAGTTGCCCCTGTTCCGCGCTGTAGGGAGCCGCTGATGCGTCTGATGTGCGATCGCCATTAAACCCGCCGTCGTCTTGAAAACGCGGATTTATGTGTTGCGGACGGGCAGCGGCGCGGGATCGCGGCGAACGCCCGACAATGCCGCGCTGATGGACTCCACCCCGCGAGGTTTCATTTCTTTCAAGATCAGACATAATATTAACACCCTTATAAACAAACGTTAGAACAGAAATGGCAGCAGTACATATATTCTACGTGGTTTTAGTCATTTTTTCAATCCATTTTCCCCATAAAATCGTGCTAATCTTTATTACCTTTTCATTACATCCTGCCTGTGATATTATGTATGTGGCCGCGCGGCGGCTTTATTGCGTATTTTTATCCATTTTTATTGTTAAAAAAAAGCTGGCCCGGCGTACTGGTGATAAATTTGATATCTACTAATGATAAAATTCCGTATAACAATAGACGCACAGCCGGCGTTTTCCGTTCCGTGGCGATGGTCCTTGCAATATTTGTTGTGTCGTTGGTCACTCTTGGGATTTTGGCATACAGCGGGGTGAACGTCCCGTTTTTTAGCAATGCGCTAAATGGTTCGATCAACGGCGCTGGCAGTGGCACAAGTGGCGGCTCGAGTGGCGGCTCGAGTGGCGGTACGGGCGGCGGATCGGGCGGCGGAAGCATGGGTAACGGCTCGGGCGGCGGCTCGGGTAGTGGTATAGGCGGCGGTGCGGGCGGCAGTACGGGTAGTGGATCGGGTAGCGGCTCAGTTGATGGTTCGGGCTCGGGAAGCGGCTCGGGAAGCGGCTGGGTTGGCGGGGCGCCTTCTGAACTTATGGGTTCCGGCGGGGCATGGGACGGTTCGGAGATACGCATACCGGCGATGTCTTTGTCCTATGACTCCGGTGAGGAAACGGAGTTTTGCCTGTACGGCAACTATCTCGCGGAATGCTCCCGCGATAGTTTCAGCCTGTTGGACAGTGAGGGCGCGGAGGTATTCCGCAAGAACATCGATTTTACCAAGCCTGCGCTGCATAAACGCGGCGACTATTTACTTGTCAGCGATATCGGCGGCAGGTCTGCGTTTGTGATGAAGGGCGCGAAGCTTGTATGGGAGGAATCGTTTTCGAGCGGTATCGTGAACGCCTCAATTAATAAAAACGGCTATATCGCCTTTGTTTTTGACGCGGTGGGCTACCGCAACAGCGTTAAAATTATGGCGCCGATGGGTAAGACGCTGTTCGACTGGGTCGTCGCCGATGATTATGTGCTCAGCTCGGAAATAGCCCCGTCGGGCAAAGAGCTTGTGATTAACCGGTTAAAAACAACCGGCATCGGTGTAAGTTCCGGCCTTGAGTTTTTTGATATTAACGCAGAGCCAATTTTTACTATAGATTCGGACGAGGGCGAGGTGTTCCTGGGTGTCCGCTATCTCGATGGCGGTATGATGGCGGTCGCGTCGGAGGATGTTTTCCGGCTCTATTCGGAGCATGGAGAATTGATTATTCAGGAAAAATATGAATCAATCATGGCGATGTGCGAGTTCCCGCGCGGCAAAGCGGCAGTTGCCGTGCGGTACAACAATCGGGCGTTGGTAATGGAATATGACGGGGACACGCCGAAGGGGCGGGTTTTGTATATTTCGGAAAAGCCTATCGTTAACATGTCGGCGGACAATGGATATTTGTTTATCAACCTCGGCCACGAGGTTGTGGCCATTAAAGATAACGGCAGTATTGTGTCGCGCCTGACGCTGGATTCAGAAACGCTTTACGGCGGGGCGTCCGAAAAGTTTGGCATACTCGCCGTCACAAAAAAGAGCGCGGATATATTCCCGTTCTGATTCGTAGCGGAGCAGTGAATATGCAACGGGCAGCAAAATGTATGCAAAGTGGAAAAAAGTGCAAGCAAAGTGTGAGTAAAGTGCGAGCAAGGTGCATACAAAGTGCAAGTTAATTGCAAGCAAAATGCAAGACAGTACGTTTACAAGCAACGGGCGGATAAATGGAAAACATTGAACGGTTAGTCTCAACGATATTTGATAAGAACTGGCTGGACGTCGGGGTTTTGATAGCCATAGGCGTTTTTTTCCTCATCGGGCTTTCCAGCGGGATCATTTTTTCGTCTTTCCGCTTGTTGTCCATGTTCATCGCCTTAATTATGTCGCTGGCGTTTTACGACAGGCTCGCCGGGTTTATATATGGGACTTATGCAGAAACCGTCATCGACGCTTTTATTTACGATAACTTCCTCTCGAACCCGGAGGTGAGCGCCGCCCAGTTTGAAGTGAACATCGACAACGCGCTCATCGGCATCGTCGATATGCTCCGGCTGCCCAACGGCGTTGCGGAGGCGATTTTTACAAGGCCGGCGAGCCTTGCATCGATTTCGCGTACGAACATTTTCAATGACATCGATATTATCGGGCATTTCAGCGCGCAATGTACACATGCGGTGATAGCGCTGTTCTGCCTCGTCGTCGTTTATGTAATTATCAGGGTAATTATCGCCATTGTTAAAATATTCTTAGACGAGATCGCCGCATTGAAAATGTTCAGATTGTTCAATTATATAGCGGGCCCTGTATTCGGGCTAATCGAGGGGATAGCTGTAGTCTATATTGCTCTTGCGGTAATAATGGTCGTCAATATTGTCATACAGTTGGAACCCCTCCATGATTTGATTGAAAGCGCGCGTTTTTCAAAGGGCATGTATGAAAATAACTTGTTTTTGAACTTTGTACTGCCGCGCATGAAGCTGTGACTGTATTTGAGTGGGGTTTACGGGAAATCAATGCGTATATGAATCATATTTTGTTATGTAAATAAGGGGAAAATAACTGGAAAAAATGGAGATAATGGACAAAATAAGGAAAGAGAGGAAAACGAACAAAATGAACAAATTGGGAAAAATGGGCATAACGATCAAAATGGAGAATAAAAATACCGGCATGCGGACGGGGCGGCATATCTCGCGGACGCTTTTGCATGTGCTGGCGCTTTCGCTCGTGTTTGCGTTGTTGGCGGCTTCGCTGGCGGCGTGCGGCGGGCAGCCCGCGAATGTGACTACAGCGGCGGCTGCGACGACGGTCGCAGCCACGACCGCCGCGCCCGCGACGACTACAGCAGCAACCACAACCGCCGCAGCCACCACGACTGCCGCAACCACCACCGCTGCGCCAACGACGACCACGACGACTGCGGCGCCAACGACGACCACGACCACCGAGGCGCCCACAACGGCTGCCGACGCCCTGACGGACGAAACATGGGAGAGAATACAGCGCGAGGGCAAGTTTATTCTCGGGCTCGACGACTCGTTCCCGCCAATGGGCTACCGCGACGAGAACAATGAAATTGTCGGGTTCGACATCGACATGGCGAGGGCGGCCGCAGAGTATTTGGGCGTCGAAGTCGAGTTAAAGCCGGTCATTTGGGACACGGTGCTGCTCAGCCTGAACAGTGGCGAGATCGACTGCGTCTGGAACGGCATGTCCGTCACAGAAGCGCGCAAACGGGAGATCACATTCAGTAAGTCGTATGTCAACAGCAACCAGATAATCGTCACGCTCGTGGGTTCGGATATCATAACGAAAGGCCACCTCGCAGGCGCCATTGTCGGCACGCAGATGGGCAGCTCCACGCTCAACGCGCTGGACGACGAGCCCGCTGTGCGCGATTCGTTCGCCGAACTCCGCGAATATGCGGATTTCACGCAGGCGATGATGGACTTGAACAACAGGCGCCTGGACGCAGTAGTCATCGACGGGATAGCGTTTTACGGCGACTTTAACGTCAAAGCCCCCGGCGAGTACACGGTGCTGCAGGAGAATTTCGGCATGGAGGAGATGGCGATAGGGCTCCGCCAGTCGGACGAGGCCTGGATTGCGAAGATCAACGAGGCGCTCGACTATCTGCGTTCTTCCGGCATAGCCGCAGAAATCAGCATCCGCTGGTTCGGCGAGGACATATTGATTATTTAGTATTAGTTATATATTTTATTCAATTAATTTAATCAACATGCATATTTGCTGATGGATTTATTGCGATATATTGCGCGGATTAGTCCGCAAATGCTCGTCGGCGTGGCCGGTACGCTCCAAGTTTATTTTGGCGCGATATTTCCGGCCATGCTGTTGGGCGTTTTTTTTGCGATTGCCAAAACGGCGGGCCCGCCGCCCCTGCGGGGGCTGCTCAATGTCTACACATGGGCGTGGCGCGGCGTTCCGCTGCTTCTGCAGTTGATGATCATGAAATATGGGCTGATGCCGCTGCTGGGCGCGCGCGACGATTTTCCGGGCGCGGTGTGGGTGTTCGCGCTCAATATGGGCGCCTACATAACCGAAATAATGCGCGCGGCCATAACGTCTGTCGACCGGGGGCAGTATGAGGCGTGCCGCGCGCTCGGGATTCCATATTGGCGCATGATGTTCCGCGTCATAATCCCGCAGTCTATCAGGATCGCGCTGCCGCCGGCCTGCTCGGAAGCCATCAATTTGTTGAAGGATGCGGCTGTGATCTCCATCATCAGCATGCAGGATATCGTGCGCGTTTCCAATCAAATAACATCGCGCGACAAGACAATTGTTCCATATATTTACGCGTTTGTGATCTACCTGGCGCTGACCAGCATTTTGGTTAAACTGTTCAGCATGCTGGAACGGCGCTTTACGGCGTACGACTGATGATGTGAGGGGGTGGTGGAGACAGTGGACGAGTTGGCGCGCCTGCCATTTTGGCCGTATTTGCTGGACAAGTTGCCGGCATTGGCCGAGGGCGTTAGAATGTCGTTTATTTTGTATTTTTTGATACTGTTGTTCGCCATTCCGCTCTCCTTCGCCATAGCCATCGCTAAAACATCGGGACCAAAGCCGGTACGGGCAGCGCTGAACATGTACACTTGGGTGTTCCGGGGCAGCCCGCTGGTGTTGCAATTGAGCGTCGTATACTACGGGTTCCCGCACATTGGTATTGTATGGACGCCCATTACGGTCGCGCTGGTCGTGTTTTCCCTGTCGTTTGCCGCATACGAAGCCGAAGTCATACGCGGCGGTATTATCAGCATCGACAAGGGGCAGTACGAGGCGTGCAAAGCGCTTGGGATGAGCTTTTTCCAAACAATGCGACGCGTCGTCGTCCCCCAGGCGATCAGGCGCGTCCTGCCGCCGACATGCTCAGAGATGATAATTTTGTTTAAGGATCTGTCGCT
Organism: Oscillospiraceae bacterium; assembly: GCA_009777515.1. Taxonomy (GTDB): domain Bacteria; phylum Bacillota; class Clostridia; order WRLR01; family WRLR01; genus WRLR01. Next base: position 64,345 of record WRLR01000003.1, read on the forward strand.
GGTCACGAGCATTGCGCTGATGGACATGATGAGGACGGCCCAGCGGATAGTCATCCGTGATTTGCGGATCGACGCGTTCGCGTTTGTGCTCGTCGTATATTTATTGATGGCTTCGTTGCTGGTCATGCTGTTCCGCAAGGTCGAAAAAAAACTGGTCGACGCGATAGGCCTGGGCAATACGCTGTAGGGATTCGAATAGTGTTTTAAAGGAGCGAACTATTGGCCGAGACAATGATCAACCTTAAAAATATCCATAAAAACTTTGGGGCGCTGCGCGTATTGAGCGGGGTCGATCTGTCTGTGGAACGGGGTCAGGTCGTTTCGATTATCGGGCCGTCCGGTTCTGGTAAGAGCACCGTTTTGAGGTGCGTGAATGGGCTGGAGACAATCGATAGGGGCGTCGTCGAAATTGAAGGCGTCGTTGTGGCTGCCGTTGGCGTGGATGGAGTGAAACCGGATTCAAAAGAAAAGATACGGTCTGTTTTATCGAAAACAGGCATGGTTTTTCAGAGTTTTAACTTGTTTCCGCATATGACCTCATTGCAAAACGTAATGGAGGCCCCGCTGATTGTTAAAAAATTGGGCAAAGCGGCCGCCCGCGAGCTGGGGTTTGAAAAACTCCGTCGCGTCGGGCTGGAAGACAAGGCCGATGCGTACCCGTCGCGGCTGTCGGGCGGCCAGAAGCAGAGGGTCGCAATAGCAAGGGCGCTCGCGATGGAGCCGGATGTCATGCTATTTGACGAACCTACGTCCGCGCTGGATCCGGAGCTTGTCGGCGAGGTGCTGGACGTTATCAAGTCGCTCGCACGGGAACACATGACGATGGTGATCGTGTCGCACGAAATGGGGTTCACACGCGAGGTGTCCGATCGCGTCATATTTGTCGATAATGAAATCATAGTGGCGGACAGCCCGCCCGAGGTGTTTTTCAACAACCCCGATCACCCGCGCATCGAAGCGTTTTTAGATAAGATGCTCAATTGACATAGTTATTAATATTAATATAAATATTTACGCTTACATATATTATGCCGAACAAAAAGTGGACGGATGAACAGCTTAACGCAATAAATTACCGTGGCGGCAATTTGTTGGTCGCCGCCGGGGCGGGCTCGGGCAAGACGTCCGTGCTTGTAGAGCGCGTGCTGCGGCTCATAGGCACCGGGGGCGAGGCTGGCTATGGCGGGGTTGAGAGCGGCGACAGCGAAGCAGGCGGCGAGCGGTTTGTCCTCGACGCTGCGATGGGGATAGACAGGCTTTTGATTGTCACATTCACGACGGCAGCCGCTGGTGAAATGAAAGAGCGGATAGCGGAGGCCCTCTCCGACAAGCTGGACGCCATTGAAATGCAGAGCATTGATAATGAAGCCGCCGAGCAGGCGGCATACCTGCGGCAACAGCTCATTTTGTTGGACAACGCGTCCATCAGTACCCTCCATTCTTTTTGCTACTCGGTCATTAAAGACAATGTAAACTTGATTGACGGACTCGATTCCGGATTTCGCCTGATGGACGACGCCGAGGCGTCGCTGCTTCGCGCGGATGCATTGGACGATGTACTGGAGGAACGCTACGCCGATGAGACCAACGCGGCGTTTGCCAATTTGGTCGAAAGCTACGGCATGGGGCGCGACGACAGGAAGGTCGCGGAGGTCGTTCTGAGGACATACAATTTTACGCAGAGCGCCCCATGGCCGTCGGAGTGGCTTGAAAGAATGACCGAGCGGTTTTGCGTGGATACAAAAGAAGGCTTCGGCGCGTCCGTCTGGGCGGGCTGTGTCGTGGAATTGCTGGCGGGCGAGCTGGATTCGGTGACGGCCATCCTGCGACGCTATGGCGCTACGGTACTGGAATGTATAAAAAACGAAGCAAAGCGCGACGAAGCCGCGCACGCCATAGATGGCATATTCGAGCTGTATAACATGTGCTCGGGCGCGGTTGGCGGCGGCGATGACAGCGGTAGCAGCGGTATCGATGGCAGTAGTGGTAGCAATAGTAATGATGGCGGTGGCTTCGGCGGCGGTATCGGCGACATCGGCGGTGGCAACGGTACGATAATTGATTGGGAGCGCCTGCGAAGCGCGGCGATGGCGCTGGGCGACATGGCGTGCCTTTGCCCGAGGGCAGCGAGGGGCGAGGACGCCGCGCGCAAAACGGGGCGCGAGGCCGTAAAAACCGCAGTGCGTAAATTAAAAAACGAATATTTTGATAAATATTTACTGCTGGAATTTTCTGATATTGCCGATGAATTCCGGCGATCGCATGCCCTGCTCCGCGAGCTGTCTTCCGTCGTCGACGCTTTCACCCGCCGTTATTCGGAACTTAAGCGCAGCCGCGCCGTCGCCGATTACAACGACTTGGAACACTTCGCCATCAATATATTAATGAAGCGCGACGCCGCGACAGGCAACTATGTTCCGTCGGAAGCGGCAAACGCCTACAGGAACAGGTTCGCGGAGGTGTTGGTTGACGAGTACCAGGATATCAATATGGTGCAGGAATATATCATAAAAGCCGTATCGGGCGGCAGGATATTCATGGTCGGAGACGTCAAGCAAAGCATTTATCGGTTCCGCCAGGCCATGCCGGAAATATTCATGGATAAGTATCGTTCATACGTCAATGTGGGCGCGGGCGCGGGCACTGGTGCAGGCGTAGGCGTTGGCGCGGTTGCTGACGCGCCTGTCGCTCCGTCAGTCGCTCCGCCAGGCGTAAAAGCCCTGTTATATGCCAATTTCCGTAGCGATCGTCATATACTCGACTTTGTAAACACGATATTTGGCTCGATTATGTCAGAAAAGGCCGGCGAGCTCGATTATACGGAGGAAGAGTGGCTGCGGCCCGGAACGGTTGATCAAGCGCATGGTTTTATCCCCGAACTACATATTATCAGCAAAAAGCCGCCTGTATCGGCTTCTATAAATATGCGCGGCGCTGTTAATTTCGCGAGCGAAAGCGATGGCCTTGATTCGTCGCATACAGGCGACGATATGGCGGACGGCGCGGCGGAGTCGGGGGACATCGGCAGCGCAGTGCTTGATGACTTCGGCAGTGCGGAGCCGTGGAACGTCGATAATGCGGAGCCGGAGGATGTAGAAAGCGTGGAGCTGGAGGACATCGGCAATGCGGAGTTAGAAGCCCGGTTTGTCGCACAGCAAATATATGAACTTATGCGCGAAGCGCGCCTGCCCGATGCGGGGGGCGGGGAGAGGGCTGTTACGTACGGTGACATAGCCGTGTTGATGCGGGCGACAAAGGTGTCCGCGCCCGCGTTCCGCGACGAACTTATCCGGCTTGGCGTCCCTGCGTATACAGATTCCGGGTCTGCATATTTTGAAAAATACGAAATATCAGTCATGCTCTCGCTGCTGAGAATCATAGACAATCCGTTGCAAGACATTCCCCTTTTCACAGTTATGCTTTCCCCGATCTTTTCGTTCACGGCTGAAGAGGCCACAATGATTCGGCGCGCCGCAACACCGCCCGGTGCCGATGCGAAGGCCGTACCAAGAGAGTCCGACACTGGAACCCCTGGCGTCGCTAATGCAGAAACCCCTGGCATCGTTAATGCAGAAATCACTGACGCCGCCGATACGGAAACCCCTGGCGCCGCCGACGACGCCCGCAGCGGCGGCGCCCATAAGCCCCTCTATGATTGCCTTGCAGAAATCGCTTCGCTCCGTTCTTCCGACGCGCATATCATGTTTGACGGTATTGACGGCGCAACGGTAGAAAAAGCGCAAGCAGCAATAACCGCTCTCGCCCAATGGAGGCGTCTCTCCATAAATAAACCGGTCAGCGCGCTAATATGGGGTTTGATGCACGATACAGGTTTTTATCTGCAGGCGTGCGCCATGCCCGGCGGGGAGCAGCGCCGCGCGAATCTATTAAAATTATTCGAATATGCGCGAACATATGAACAAATCAGTTACAAGGGCATTTTCAGTTTCCTGCGGTTTGTCGACCGCATGATTGAACAGGGCGACGATCTGGCCGAAGCGAGCTTGTTCGGCCAAAACACCGACAGCGTCCGCATAATGAGCATACATAAAAGCAAGGGGCTGGAGTTTCCTGTTGTGTTCCTTGCTGGATGCGGAAAATCATTTAATATGAGGGACACAATGAACCAGCTCCTGCTCCACAGGGACGCTGGTTTTGGGCCGAATTACGTCGATCTTGAGCGGCGCGTCGTCGACGACACCATCGCGAAAAAAGTCATTGCAACAATGATCAGAAACGAGGCTTTGTCCGAAGAAATGCGTATTTTGTATGTCGCGCTGACACGGGCGAAAAACCGGCTGTATCTGGTTGGAACGCTCGCGAATGCTGACAATTACCGGCGCAAAATTGATGATCTGTTCGCGCCCTACGGCGACCAGCCCAGCGCCATATCCAAGTTCCCGCCCGCGTTCGCGTTAAAAGCCGATAAGTTTATGTTTTGGATATTATCATCATTGAAATCCCGTCCCGAATTTCCTATATATATGTATGCGGCGAGTGATTTTACGGACGCCGAAGCATATTCGAATGGCGCTTCTGACACGCCTCAGGATGCGCCGCAAACAGGAGAGCCGCTACCAGATGTTTCGCCAGCGGGCGCGCCAGCGGATGCGCCGCCGTTTGACGGGTTGTTGCCGGACAGGTTTTATGACGAGCTGGACGCGCAGCTCTCATGGGAATACCCATATAGCTGGCTCTTTGACATACCCAAAAAAGTGACGGTCACCGATATTGTGCAGGCGCGGTCAGATGCGCGGCGCCACATGGATAGAATTGAAGATAACAACGACGGCATCGAAACAGAAATCAGTCTGTTATCACCCGAGGTTACAGATATTAGCGGAGACGCGACAACGGGGCAGCGCTTGGACACGCTTGCAATCCCAAAATTTATGATAGGAACCCGCGATTTTACGCGCGCGCAAATAGGGACGTTTACCCATCTTGTCCTTGAGTGGGCGGATTTTACGCGCGACGCAGAGCCGGACGCGCTGGAGGCGCTGATTGAAGGCCTTGTAGAAAATGGAACCTTGTTACCGGAACAGGCGGCTGCAGTCGATCGGCGGGCGATATTGAACTTTTTAAATTCTACGCCCGGGAAGCTAGCGGCGGGCGCAGAAAAACTGAACCGCGAAACGATGTTTACAGTTAAATTGACGCTGGATGAATATTGGGGGCTGACGCGCCACGCAGGAACCGGATTGCCCATGTTACACGAAACACTAATGTCGCCAAAACTGCACGAACCGCCGGAGACGCCGGAACTGCACGAGCTGCCAGATTCGCTGGAACCGTCAGAACCGCCGACTGACATGCCTTTTGTACTCATGCAAGGCAGTATCGACTGCTGGTTTGAGACTTTGGACGGCATTGTATTAATCGACTATAAAACCGGGTTCACCGCCCAAAAAGACATCTCAAACGAACATGATAGCAAATACAGGCAGCAAATAGAACTGTATGCGCTGGTGTTAAAAAAGATCACCGGCCAAGACGTCGCCCGCAAGTTCATTTGTATGCTATCGGCAAACAGCTACATTGAAGTATAAATGAGAGGGAATAATGAAATGAATATTATTGACGCGCATATGCACTTTTCCGACATAGCCTCGTTCCGCGAATGCGGGCTTCGGACTTCCGTCGTCGAATACTCGGAGGCTGGCTACAAATCGGAGGCGGCAGCCTGCGGCATTGTCCGCTCTATCTGTATGGGGCTGTCCGAGCGCCCGCCGTCTGTGTTTCCGGACAACGGCGCCGAAACCCCCATGCTGGCCGATCTCTCCGGCGGGCCGCCCCCGCCCGAAATTTTGCTATGCCTCGGAATAAACCCGCACACGTTGACGCACGGCGCAATAGATAAGATGGAAGAGGCATTGATCGTCGGTAATAATTGTGGCAATATTGTCGGCATCAAAATTTATGCCGGGTATTACCATTATGATGTAAACGACCCCATATACGCACCGGCATTTGATTTTGCCGAACGGCATAATCTGCCAGTTGCGATCCATTCGGGCGACACATACTCCGAAAAAGGGAAGCTCATCTATTCCCAGCCGCTGAGCATAGACACCCTGGCGGTCGACCGGCCGGACATGCGCATCATCATATGCCACATGGGCGCGCCATGGATATACGACGGCTGCGAGGTCGCCGGTAAAAACAAAAATGTGTACATGGACCTGTCCGGCCTGCTGGTCGGCGACGCGGCGTTTTTTGAGTCCATGCTACAAAAACAATTGATCGTGGATAGATATAAGCAGGCACTTATGATGATGGACGGCTATGACAAGGTGTTGTTCGGCACCGACTGGCCCCTCGCGCCGATGGCGTCGTACATAGAGTTTTGCAAAGCCCTCGTGCCGCCGGATGCCTATCAAAAGGTCTTTTTCGAAAACGCCCGCTACGTATACAACATAACAGACGGAACCGCATAACAGACTGAAAAGCATAACAGACTGAAAAGCATAACAGGCGGAACAATATAGCAAACTGAATATGGTGGCGGGCAGAACAAGATGACAGAAAGCCTTGGTCTGTCTTTATTCGATTAATGCGTGTCATTTCGCAACAATAGCTGAATCTACCATAAATAACATACATTCCGCTGATGTTAGCTTCTGATGATCTGCTCATAATATTGCGTTAATATGGAGTATATCAGTATATTCCAGTGTTCTCAAGCAAATTAGCCAGTGACATAAAAATAATGCATCATTTTCACATTAGCGGTATCTAGGTATAATTTATGAGATTCCGCTAAAGTGGAAGCGTCATACAAGGTGGTGGATATATGCCTGTCCCATTTGTCTGTGTCCCATTTGTCCCTTGACAGGAAGCGGCAATTCAATTAACATAGTCATTACAGCGGCGAAAGCGCGTCAAGCAATGAAATTTATGCTTGGCAACCATATTTTGGGGGTGTAGCTCACCTGGGAGAGCGCTTGAATGGCATTCAAGAGGTAAGGGGTTCGATCCCCCTCATCTCCACTAACGGTACAAATGGTACAAATAGTACAGACGGAGCGGCGGCGAGTTGACAAATGGGAACGGGGCGATTATGTCAACCCGCCGCCGCTCCGTCTGTAATCCTCCGTGGCGGCCC
>WRLR01000004.1 GCA_009777515.1 Oscillospiraceae bacterium
TGATATGCGACATGGCGACGCAGTTTGACTTTTATGACGGCGGCGGGCTGGATATATGCTTCCTCGGCGCGCTGGAGGCGGACGCGGAGGGCAATGTGAATGCGCACAAGCTGGCTGGCGGGTATTCCGGCATCGGCGGGTTCGCAAACATCACGCATGCGACCGGCACAATTGTGTTCTGCATGAGTTTTACGACGAGGGGACTGGTAGCGGAATCGAGTAGTGGTGCTGTTACAATATCGCATGAAGGGTCGATCCTAAAATTCAAGAAAAACATCGGGGCCATCAGTTTTTCGGGCAAGAGGGCGCTTGCGCGCGGGCAGCGGGTTCTGTACGTCACCGAGCGGTGCGTATTCGAGCTGACAGCCAGGGGACTCGCGCTGAAAGAAGTGTACCCCGGTATCGACGAGCGGCGCCAAATACGGGACATGCTGGATTTCGATGTTTGAGATATATGACGAATAATATAGTCATGGCGAACAAGGCGAAAAGGACAAACAGGACAGAGACAAGGAGAGACAAGGTAGGTATGGCAGAGGCAAGACAGAGGTTAGGCAGAGGTAAGGCAGAGGCAAGGCAGAGGCAAGGCTGGTTAAGCAGAGGCAAGGCAGAGGCAAGGCTGGTTAAGCAGAGGCAAGGTAGGCTAGCAAGGCAGAGGAAAAGCAGGCTAAACAAAGGCAAGGCAGGCAAGGAAGGCAATGTGGGAATTGTGGCTTAATGTGTCGCGTGGCGGATATGGAGCTTGTCTAGCCAGTTTTTGTCGTATTTCAATGAGACGTAGCCCACGGCGGAGATGAAAAACGCCCCCACTGCGTCCACAATTAAATCTTTCATCGTGTCCATCAGGGCGTTTTGGCCCAAAAGCATTTCGCCTGATTCCAGCGAATGCTTTTGCATGTTAGTGAGTAGAATATAGTCCATGGTGAACTCGTATATTTCCCATACGACGCCCAGGGCGATGGCGAAGCAAAACGCAAATAAGGCGACGAACACCGGGCTCAGCCGGAAGGTGATGGTGTCGGACTTGTTGAACAGACTGACGACGGAAAAGCCAAGCGCCCCCAGCCCGATGCCGCTGAACGTGTGCAAAATGGTGTCCCAGTGCGGAACCCTGTAATAAAAGCTCCTCACCTCCCCCAAATATATTGCACAGTACAAAAATACCGCGTACGCGATGATCATATATGAGGGGATATTTAAGTTGACCCGGTGGATCAAAAAACCGGGCAACAGCATGGCTACCGCGCCAAACATACAGCTGAGCAACAGCAGTATATAGTCGCCCTTCACCCTGATTGCATCGTCAGCGGGTGATGCCGTAACGGTGGGCGCAAGGATCATCCTCACTGCGACATAGATTGTTGAACCAATGAATGTGATGAAAACGAACAGGGTCCAGTTCTTTACGCTCAGCAGTTTTCTCATTTTTCCACGCTTTCTAATGCGCTCCGCATGAATAGGGGCAGGGACGCGGACGGTAAAAGCGCCCCTACGAAAATACGATAGCGGACGGCCAAAGCCGCTCATACTTAATCATGATTGCAACCAGCCAAATAACCGTTCCTGCGAGACTTCGACTGATATTGTGCAGGTGAGGCGCGTACTATTTGATCGGCAATGTCACTGTGAAGCGAGCGCCCTTGCCGGGCTCGCTGTCTACGCTGATACTGCCGTTTTCCAGCTCCAGTATCCTTTTAACGAGCGAGAGGCCGAGCCCGTTCCCATCGGCGGCTCTTGACGGGTCGCCTTGGTAGAACTTGTCGAAGATGTGCCTTTTGACGTCCTCGTCCATCCCAACGCCCATGTCGGACACCGTCGCGACCGCGCTCCCGCCGGACGCCGCGAGGCTGACATGGATCGTGCCGCCTGCGGGGCTGAACTTGATGGCGTTGGTAAGGAGGTTCAGCCAAAGGTGGCTCAGTATCTCCTCGCTGGCGTATATGCACACGCTCCCGATGTCCGCCTCGACTTCGAGCTGCTTGCCCGACAACTGCGGCTCCAGGGTCAGGATTGCCCTCCTTATTTGCTCGTCGAGCGAATATTCGGCCTTTTCAAAAATTCTATCCGAGCTTTCGAGCCTCGACAGCAGCAGCACGTTGCTGGAAAGCCGGCTGAGCCTGTCGCTCTCCGATATAATAATGTCCAGGTACTCGTTGCGCTGCCCCTCCGTGAGCGACTCCTTCTTTAGCCGCCGCGCGAACCCCCGGATGGACGCGATAGGCGTCTTGAACTCGTGCGATATATTGCTCACGAAGTCACTGCGTAGCGTCTCGATGCTCGATAGCTCCTTGGCCATTTCATTGAAGCTTTTCGCAAGGCGCTCGATTTCGTATCTTCCCCCTGTGTCCACCCGCACATCGAAATTGCCGGCGCCTATCTCCCTCGTGGCTTCGATGAGGCTCCGGATCGGCCGTAAAAAACGTTCCCCTCCTATTATTGCGATAATCGTACCAATGAACAGGCTGACGAGAAGCAGTAACAGTATAAATGCGGGCATGCTTCCCATAGTCAGGGGGCTTATGATGCCCATCCGGAAGAGGGCATACATCGCAAAGCCGGACGCCCCAACGCTAACAAAAAGGATGGAAAATATCAGCATCACCAGTACGACGAGCATGGACAGCCTGCGGGCGACATCCATCATATAGAGAGCGGCGCCGGTCAGCTTGCGGGTGATGCCGGATAATTTTCGAGCGATGCCGGTCAGTTTTCGGGCGGCGTCGGCCAATTTCCGCACAGGGCCGAATAGTTTTCGGGCGGCGCCGGTCAGTTTCCGCACAGGGCAGGTTAGTTTTCGGGCGATGTTGTCCGTTTTACTCATCGTTCCTCACCGCTTTGTAGCCCAGCCCTCGGACCGTTTCAATCGAAAATTCCGGCCAGCCGCCAAAGCGCTCGCGCAGCCTGCCGATGTGGACGCTGACCGTGTGCTCGGCCGATTCTGTGTCGAGCCCCCAAATTTCGTCCATTAATTGAATGCGGGTGAAAATCTTTTCCGGATAGCTGAGCAGCTTATATAAAAGAAGGAACTCCTTCTGCGGCAACGTGACCCGCTCGGGCGCCCGGCTGACGGTCAGGGCGTCGTAATTGAGCGTCACCTTGCCAATGGTTATTTTGCGCTCGCTGACGATCTTGGCCCGGCGCAACAGCGCTTTTACCCGTAGGACCAGCTCCTCTTCGTCGATAGGCTTGACCATATAGTCGTCCGTTCCAACGATAAAGCCTTTGCGCTTGTCCTTGATCGATTCTTTAGCCGTCGCCATCAGTATGGGGAAATCGTACTTCGCGTCGCGCAACTGCTCCGTCAATGTGTACCCGTCCATTCCCGGCATCATTATATCAGTAATCATCAGGTCAATGTGCTGTTCGTCGATAATGCCTAGCGCCTCTGGTGCGTCGCACGCGAGGATCGGGTTGTAACGTTCGTCGAGCAGGACCGCTTCGATGAGCTTCCTTATATTTTGGTCGTCCTCGACCACGAGTATGTTAATCACAAAAAAACCTCCGCTAATGCCCGGTTCATCCGAAAATGATAATACGCATTGATGATGATAATAATATAGATGCTTCAACTGAACTTCAACAAAAATGGATTATTTGTTGAAGTTTAATTTATGTTGGTCGCATATTATCTAAATATAATAATTTAAGGAGAGGGAGACGAATAAATGAAGCTTTTCAAAAGGAGCGGCGCAGACAATAAAATATACAAAGCAGACCCCCAAAAAGCCGGGGGCGGCGAGGATCGCAAGGGGGAGAGCGGGGCTCCGGCGGGAAAAGCCCCAAAGAAATTTAATGTATTCCATATAATAATAGTGATTTTTTTGATCAACTTTGCGCTCAACTTGATTTTCGGGGCGGTGCAGCCCGGGATGCAGATAGAGTACAGCCAGTTTATACGGCTGGTGGAGGGCGGCTATATCGGCGGGGCCCAGTTGGAAGACGAACGGATATTGGTATCCCTGCGGGACGGCGCCGACCTTGATGAGGTGGCGGAAATCCTCGACATCGAAAACAGGGGCGCCGACCAGGCCCGGCAGCCTACCCCCGGCGCCGACAGCGTCTTCTATGTGACAAAGGTCGACGATCCCATGCTTGTCGAGCGGCTCAGCGGGAATGGCGTGGACTTTTACAAGCCTGCGGCTCGCGCCAGTTCACCCATACTTGGCTTCATCACAAGCTGGATCGTCCCAATGCTCATCATGTATCTTGTGTTCAATTTGATTGCCCGCAGCGTCATGAAAAAAATGGGGAAGGGCGGATCGGGCGGCATGGGAGGCATGGGCGGCATGGGCGGACTGGGCGGCATCTTTGGCGCGGGGAAGAGCAAGGCCAAAGAATACAAGCACGAAAAAAACGTCGGGGTCACGTTTGCCGACGTGGCCGGGCAGGACGAAGCGAAAGAGAGCCTGGCGGAACTTTCGGATATATTAAAGCATCCCGAAAAGTATAGCGAGATAGGGGCGAAGCAGCCGAAGGGGGCGTTGCTCGTGGGACCCCCCGGTACGGGCAAGACCCTGCTTGCCAGGGCGCTGGCAGGTGAGGCGGGCGTGCCGTTCTATTCCATAACGGGCAGCGAGTTTGTTGAGATGTTCGTCGGCGTGGGGGCCTCGCGCGTGCGCGACATGTTTGAGAATGCAAAGAAAAACGCGCCATGCATCATATTCATCGACGAGATCGACGCCATCGGCAAGAGCCGGGACAGCCAGGTGGGCGGGAATGATGAGCGGGAGCAGACGCTCAACCAATTGCTGTCCGAAATGGACGGCTTCGACGGCAAGAAAGGGATTGTCGTGCTGGCGGCCACCAACCGCCCGGAAATCCTTGACAAGGCGCTGCTCCGCCCGGGGCGCTTCGACCGCCGGATCGTCGTGGACAAGCCCGACTTGCCGGGCAGGGAGGCTATATTAAAGGTGCATGCGAACAAAGTCAGGCTGGCCGGGGACGTGGATCTGCACGAGCTTGCGTTGGCCACATCGGGCGCCACCGGGGCGGACTTGGCCAACATGATTAACGAGGGCGCGCTGCTGGCGGTTAAGGGCGACCGAAAGACAGTGCGGCAGGGCGATTTGATGGAGGCGGTGGAAGTCGTGATCGCGGGCAAGGAGAAGAAGGATCGGGTGATGAGCCCCAAAGAGCGCGAAATGGTGGCATACCACGAAGTGGGCCATGCTTTGGTGGGCGCTATGCAAAAAGGCGGCCAGCCGGTGCAGAAGATCACCATCGTGCCGCGTACGATGGGCAGCCTCGGGTACACGATGAGCATGCCGGAGGAGGAGCGTTACCTGCCGACAAAGGGCGACATCATAGCGCAAATCACGACGCTGCTGGGCGGGCGCGCGGCCGAGATTGTGCAGTTCGGGGAGATGACGACGGGCGCCGCCAACGACATAGAGCGCGCGACCGCGCTGGCCCGGGGGATGGTGACGCAGTTCGGCATGAGCGACCGGTTCGGGCCGATGAGCTTGGAGAGGGCCGAGAGCCGCTACTTGGACGGCAGGGGCGTGGCCGCATGCTCTGCACAGACCGAGGCGATGGTCGACGAGGAGGTGCGGCAGGTGCTGGCGGACTGCCAGGACATTGCGGTTGGCGTGTTGCAGGAATATCGAGGCGCGATGGGCAGGATATCGGGGCGCTTGTTGGAGAAGGAGAACATCACGGGCGCGGAATTTATGGAGCTTCTGGACTTAGACGCCATGTCGGCGTGAGCGGGCGCCCGCGCTAGGCGCCGAACTCCTCCACGGCTTCTTCGAAGGCGGCGTAGTTCGCGGGCGGGAAGGGCATGCCTTGGTCTGGGCAGCAGAAGTAGCCCCCGTCCTTGCCCAGCAGTGAGATGGCGTTTTTCACTGCTTCACGGATTTGGCTGCGTGTGCCGTCCATGAGCAGGCCCGTGGAGATGCCGCCTTTCAGCGCCATTTTGCGGTTTGTGACGGCGACTACGGCGGCCAAGTCGTTCGCCGTGGCTTGGACCGGGTTCAGGATGTCCACGCCGAGGGCGATGAACGACGGAAGCAGCGGCTCGATGTGGCCGCATGAGTGGAAATCGATCAGTATGCCACTGGATTTATAAAGCTCGAATAGTCTTTTATATTCGGGCTCGAGGAATTCGTCAAATATGGCCTGCCCCAACAAGAGCGCGCGCTGCGTGCCCATGTCGTCGCTGAGGCTCACCATGTCCACTCCTGCCTTAATGTAGTGTTTGGCTATGCCTAGCTGGAAGTCCATGATCCGGCGGAGGATCTCCTTGGCGTACTGCGGATCGGTGTAGAAGTACACCATGATGTTTTCCATGCCGACGAGCATGTATGACTTTTCCCAAAGCGCGTCCCTGTGCGATCCGACGAAAAACATTTCATCGCGTTCGTCAAACGCGGCCGCGCTCTCGTAGATGGGGGCGCAAATGCGCTCGTCGTCCGGGTCCGGCCATTGGTATGAGCGCAGGGCGCCGATCTCGGCGAGAGGGTTGATTTTAGGGAACCCCATGGCGCCCCAGTGCTCCTTGTGCCACCCGACGCCCCATATATCCGTCCATCTGGCGCCGACAGGCCTTTCGTGGCCATCGATGATACCTGCGTCGCCATAGCCTTGGTGGTTCGCGCCATGGTACGCAACTACGCGCGCGGGGACGCGCGACATGATGCGATCCGGTTTGCCAAAGTGGATGGTTTCCAAAGCGTTTTGTTTGTCGTTCATATATAACGCCGTTCGCAGGCCGCGAGCGACCAGCGCACATTTGTAGTATGGCGCCGCGCCGCGGCCCTGCCCTTTCAAATATTTTACGCCGCTGCTGCCAACACTTAAAGTTTTACCGCTGTCATAGGCTGCCTTTTGACGATGGGACGGCACCGCGTCGCGCGGGGTCGGGCTTTACGGCAGCGCCGAGCGCGCGACCGAGCCCTTTGAATATCGCCTCGATGATGTGATGGGCGTTGGCGCCATACATCATCTTAACATGCAGTGTCAGCCCGAGCGAGCGGCACAGGCCCAGAAGGAACTCCTGCGCCAGCTCGGTGTCGAAGTCGCCGACTTTCGGAGCGGGCATGGCGACGTCGTAGTTGAGGTGCGCACGCCCACAGATGTCGAGGGCTATCAGCACCAGCGCTTCGTCCATCGGCAGGAAGACGCTCGCGTAGCGCGTGATACCGGCGGCGTCGCCGAGAGCCTCTTTTATGCACTGGCCGAGCACGATGCCGGCATCTTCCGTGAGGTGGTGGTAATCCACGTCCGTGTCGCCGCGCGCGTCGACGGACAGCGCGAACCCGCTGTGGAACGCGAACAGCTCTAGCATGTGGTTCAAAAACCCGCAGCCCGTGGCGACGCGAATAGAGGGCTCGGAAGGGGCATCGAGAGTAATTTCGACGGTTACTTCAGTCTCCTTGGTTTTTCGCGCTAATATGGCGGTTCTGTACAATTCGCTCATTTCATGTCCCTCCGCTTATCTGTTTTTACCCATCATGTCGTCCGTCGCGGCGAGCAGCGCGTCCATCTGCTCGTCGGTCCCAATTGTTATGCGGACATAATCTTTTATGCGCTCCTGTGGCAGGTGGCGCACCAGTACGCCGCGTTCTTTCAGGCCGAGGTAATAGTCCCTGCCGCTGCCAAAACTTGGCTTGGCGAACAGGAAGTTCGCCCTGCTGGGCAGCACGTCGAACATGCGGCCATATAGCGCCAGCACGGCCCGTTCGCGCGAGCTCACTATTTTAGCCACGCACTCTTCATAATAATCGGAATCGTTGATGGCCGCCTCCGCCGCAAGCAGGGACAGTCTGTTCATATTGTATGGATTGAACGAGAATTTCATTGTGTTCAAATCGGCGATCAACTCACTGCGCGCCATTGCGTAGCCTACCCTTGCGCCTGCGAGGTTTTTCGATTTGCTCATTGTGTGGACGACGATGAGGTTGTCGTACTTTGCGATGAGCGGCACTGCGCTCTCGGCGCCGAATGCCGCGTATGCTTCGTCCACGACGACGACGTTGCCGGGGTTCCCCCTGATGATGGCCTCGATGCCGGCCAGCGGCACGGCGCGGCCGGTCGGCGAGTTCGGGTTGGCGATGAAAACCGTGCCGCCCGCTCCGTAGTAGTCGGACGGGACAAGGCGGAGCGTGTCGTCCAGCGGAAGCACGCGCGACTCCACGCAGTTTATGCGGGCGTAGACGCTATAGAAGCCGTATGTTATGTCCGCGTACACGGCGGGCGTTTTCGCGTCGCAGAACGC
This sequence comes from Oscillospiraceae bacterium, assembly GCA_009777515.1. Taxonomy (GTDB): domain Bacteria; phylum Bacillota; class Clostridia; order WRLR01; family WRLR01; genus WRLR01. The sequence continues at coordinate 8,216 of WRLR01000004.1, forward strand.
CTGGAATGCGAACGCCAAAAGTTCGTCGGAGCCGTTGCCGAGTATGATGTTTTCGGGGCCGAGTCCAAGGGCGCCGCTGATGGCGAGAGCAGCCGAGCGCGTGTCGGGGTCGGGGTAGAGGTTGAGCCTGGCCACCTCCGCAGAGTTGATAGCCGCCAGCACGCCGGGCGACGGCGGGTACGGGCTTTCGTTAGTGTTGAGTTTGACATAGGAGCGGTCCTGTGGCTGCTCGCCTGGGACATACGCCTCGATGCCGGAGAACCTGCCGGATAAAAATGATGACATGGGTGACCTCGTATAAAATTATTCGAAACGTATTTCTACGCTGCGGGCGTGGGCCTCGAACTGTTCTTGGCGGGCGAACCGGGCGGCGTGCGCCGCGTCCCTTTGCAGTGCTTCCTTAGTATAATACGTGAAAGACGACTTTTTTACAAAGTCGTCGACCGACAGCGGCGAGGCGAAGCGGGCGGCGCCGTTGGTCGGCAGGGTGTGGTTCGGGCCCGCCAGGTAGTCGCCCAGCGCTTCCGGCGCGTATGCGCCCAAAAAGACGCTGCCGGCGTGTCGGACTGCGCCGAGCAGCGCGAACGGGTCGCGGACGCACAGTTTGAGGTGCTCCGGCGCGACGCCGTCGCTCAGGCGCACGGCCTCTTCTAGCGAAGTGGTCACTGCTATGCGGCAGTTTTCGGCCAGGGAGCGCTCCGCGATTTCGCGCCTCGGCAGGGTTTCCAATTGTTTTGACAGCTCAACTTTTACTGCGTCGGCGAGCGCTGGGTCAGTCGTTATAAGCAGCGCTGCGGCCATGGCGTCATGTTCCGCCTGCGCGAGCATATCGGCGGCGACGAAGCGGGCGCGGGCGCTGTCGTCTGCGATTATCAGTACCTCGCTTGGCCCTGCGATCATCTCGATATCGACCACGCCATAGAGCTGCTTTTTAGCCGTCGACACATAAATATTGCCTGGCCCCGTGATTTTATCGACGCGCGGCACGCTGCCTGTCCCAAACGCGAGCGCCGCGATGGCCTGTGCGCCGCCCATCCTGAACACGCGCCCGACGCCCGCGATGCGTGCGGCGGCCAGGATGGCGGCGTCGCATTTGCCGTCCTTTTGCGGCGGGGAGGCGAGGCATATCTCGCCCACGCCGGCAAGCTTTGCCGGGATGGCGTTCATTAAAACGGTGCTCGGGTAGGCGGCGGTCCCGCCCGGTATGTACAGCCCTACCCGTTCCAGCGGCATGATGCGCTGCCCGGTGATGACGCCGTCCCGCTCGCCGGTGATTATATAGCCCTGGCGCAGTTGGCGCTTGTGGTACGCGCCGATGTTGGCTGCGGCCAACTCCAGCGTTTCGATCAGTTCCGGGCTTTCGGCGGCTATGTGCGCAAATGCGGCCTCGATCTCCTGTGGGTCGACGGCAAGCTCGCCGACGTCGACGCCGTCGAAGCGGAGGGTGTATTCGCGCACGGCTGCGTCGCCGCGCTCGCGGACGTCCGCGATGATGTCGGCCGCCGTTTGCCCGACGGAGGGGTTGTTCTCCCATATGCGCGCGCGCAGGCGCTCGGGCGAAACGTCTGCGCCGCGCAGGATTTCGATGCTGGGGATCGGGTTGTTCATGTGCGTTCGTCTCCCTTTCATGAATATATTATAGCCTTCCGGCTTTAGCAACACAAAAAACAGCCCCAGGCTTTGGGCCTGGGGCTGCGCGGTTGATGTATCGATATCGGGCGCGCCTACCCAAGCCATTGAATGAAATGGCGATGGGCGTGGCTGCTGGCGCGCGAATTGCGGCTGAACATTGCTATATCGATGGAATAGTCATTTGTCATGCGCTAAATATACCAATGATGCATACGTTTGTCAATAAATAATCTGCAGAGGCCGTCGAACAACATCACAACAACATCATCAAAATCATGGCATCTTTACGGATTAATTGTTATGGTTGCGTCGTTGCCTACTGTGTAGTAGTCCGATGCGGTCAGGTTCTGCACGAATGTGCCTTCGGCTTTGAACGTCCCGGGGTTTATCACCCGCGCATAATAGTAGTACGTATAGTTGCGGTTGAACCTGCTGTTATAGTCGTAGAACATGACCTTTTGCCCTACCAACGTGCAGTAGCGGTAATGCCCGTACCCAAAGCTTCTCGAGTCGGATATTTTCGCCGAGTCGTTTACAAACGCGAGGCCCGACGGCAGATAGTCGGTCACTATGTACGATCCGTCGATGGCTTTCGCGGTATAGTCAATCTTTAACTCGACGCGCACCAAGTCGCCCTGATTGAACGTGGTAGCAGCAGCTCTTGGGCTACCGGGGCCGCCCGCCGCGCCGCCGCCGCCTGGCAAATCGGCGCCATCCGGAGTTACTTCCTTATAATAAATGCGCTCGACCTTGATGTCCTTGTCAGGCGACATTTCCTGCGTCATCGGCGCCTTGTACGACACGACGGCGCCCACCTCGCCTTCCGAGTCCAGCACCTTGAATTCGCCCATGCGCTGCGACGGGACCATTATTGTGAAGCCCCTTCCGCTCTTTAGCTCAATCGTGTGCTCGTCGCCGAACAGCGAGTAAGTGACCTTGCCGACCGATTCGTTTTTCTTTGCTATCTCGTGGTTGATATATGTCAGCGTTTCGATGTTTATCAAAATATCCGTCGTGTGGTTCCTGACGCAGTACTGGTACAGCCCTTCGTTTTCAGGCCTGTCCAGCTTAACTGCGAGGATGGTAGCGGCGGAAGTGGCCGCCAGGATATCGTCGTTGTCGTCGCCCACGTTGACGCGGTAGTAGGGCGCGATGTTCTCCAGCCCCGGCGCGACGATCTTGTCGTACAGCGCGGCGGCTTTGTCCGTCTCGCCGAGCGACAGGTACCCCAGCGCGAGATATACGGCGTCCCTGACCGACAGCTCGCCCAGCTCCGCGTAGCTGTCCAGGTCCAGCAGCACCGGCTCGCGCAGCATCGCCAGCCCGTACAGGGCGCACATCTTGTTGTCCGCGTTTTCGCCATTGTAAATATTGTACAAATAGTTCTTCAGCTCAAATGTGTTGACGTCCTCCATGATGTACGGCATCAGCTTGACCGTGGTCGTAAGGTCGCTTTCCGCGTGTGGCAATATGGCCAGCCCGCCGTCGTCGCGTTGGTAGAGCCTTAAGTCAAAGCCGTCCTTATCGCCATAGAGCTTTACGTCCGGGAAATATTCGGCCAGCAGCCGGTTGGCCTCGCGGCGCGCCAGGAGCTTTTCCACCCTGTCGCCGTAAATGTAGCGCAGGCCGAGCAGTTGCTGCAAATATGCGCCCCTGCCCTTGTCTGTAAACGTGATGCGCACAAGGCCCCCGCTGCCAAAGCTGCCGCTCTCGCTGAACGCCATGCCCGCCGCGACGTCGTAGTAGTCGGCGAAGTCCACTTCCAAGTATGTCTTGCGTACTAAGTATTGGTGCTTGACCGAGTCGCTCAGTCCCGCGACGCCGCTCACGGTCGCTTTGATTATCAGCGCGTTCTCGCCCTCGGAGGCCATTTCCCACAGCGGGATGTCGACGCGCTCAAATGCCTTGCCGCTCGCCTTAAACACGGCGTCGGGCGCGGCTTCGTCCCAAACCTCGAACTCTACCGTCTCGCCGCCGGTCAAACCCGTGCCGTAGGCGTTCACGCCAATCGCCGGTTTGTCGCCTATCAGGAACTCGTCGTTTAGCGTATAGTTAATGAACATCGGGTTGGTGACGATGATGTTGCTTACGCTGTTGCCCGCGTATAGGTCGTTGCTGACGCCGGAGGCGGTCAGGCGCCACGACGTGATGTTGTCGGGCAGCACGAATGTATACGTGGCCTTGCCGTCCGCGCCCGTTTGGAGTGTTTCGAAAAACGCGGTGTCCTTAAAAATTTCCCGCAGGTAGGTATCGTCCGCCGACGCTCCGTCCCCAAAGTCCCCATCGGCCATCGCCATCAACGGCGCCGCCGCCATTTCCATTTGGTCGGCGCCGCCAGCGGCCCTGGCGAGGCGCACATCTTCACTCGGCACGTACAAGCGGTGCGTCGCCGATTCGATCACCACCCCCGGGCCCACTAACGCGTAGAGCGATGCAAGCGTATCCACGCTATAATCCCGGAGCGCGAACAGCGCCTCGTCCACTACGCTGATATTGACGCCGGCAGGCACGGCCAGGCCGTCTTTGTCTTCGGAAACAACCGTTATAATGCATGTGTCGCCCGGTTTGTACGACTCTTTGTCGGTAGTTACAGTCAGCGCCAGGTCGTTTTGTTTGAAGTCGTAGCGGATCAGCGCGCTCATGTTGTAGTTCTGTATGTATTTAAAGCCGTCGAAATAATACGCCTTGACCGTTATATTGGGGACGTGCTTCCTGGAGAACGTGGTGCTATATGTGTTCTTGCCCGCCTGCCAGCCCTGTATCCCGCGCTGCATTTCGACGAACAGGAAGTTCCCACCGGCAACCGCTTCGGCGCCCCGCATGAGCGTGAGGCTGACCGGCGCCCCTATGCCGTAGTTTTCCTCCTCGCCTTCGAGGAAACACGTGTTGGAGCCGGCATTTTGGTAATAGTAGGTGTAGTCGCGCCCGATATAGACTTTATGTTTTATTTCCCTGCCGTTGCCGTCGAGGCACGATATCTCTGCGAAATAGCTCTCCCATTTGTTGTCGGGCACGTTAAAGTCCTTTTTGGCGTTGCCGTCTCTGTCCGTCAGCATCGTGAACCGGTCAATCGACTCTTCCTTGCGCTCATACTTGTATTTGGGCATGTTTTTCTTTTCAATGTAGTCGTAGTAGTCCCCGTCCGGTACTTTAAGGTAATAGACCCTGTACACGTTGACAGAGAGCGACTTGCCACCTACCGGCTCGTCTAGATAATCAAAGTAGTGCTCCGCGGCGCCGCTGTTGATCCTGTCCAGGGTGATGGAATTGACGTCGACTTCGAGCGTCGCGCGGCCGCCCGTCCGGCTGGCTTTTGGGCGCACGTCGATGTCGTTTATAAATGCGCGAACGCTGGTTTCTTTATATGTCTCGCCGATCTCGGGCAGCGTGGCCTCGGCCCTGAAAGAGATGGAGCGCTCACCCTGCGCGCCGCTCTGGGGCGTGATCTTTTGCGTTATTGATATAAGGCCGTCGGAGTCGGTCGTAGCCGTGCCCCTTTTGTTATTTTCCAGCATGTAGGCGTAGATGTTGTACGATATGTCCAGATCCGGCAACGGGGTGCCCTCGAAGAATTCCGCCCGAGCCGTGAACGTGACCGACTCGCCGGCGAACGCCGCCTTTTTGTCAGCCTCGACTTCGATTTTGTACGGCGGCTTTACATAGTCCCGCACCTCAAAATAGGTGCTGCCGAGCACTGTGTCGCCATGGTAAATATTTATGTTGTACGAGCCGGGGTCAAGGTTGGGCAGTATCATTTCGTCCGAGTACATCCCATTTATGACCTGTACTGTCTGTTTGTGCAGCGTCGATCTGGCGCTGTAGCCGCCGCTCCAATAGCTTTGCGTCAGCACGGCTGTCACATTATTTATTTCTTCCTTGCTGCCATTGTCCCTGCTCTGGGCGAACCCGAAAAACGAAACCGTGTCGTCGGCTTTAAATAGCGTCCTGTCAAGCTGCAGGGCCGTCCAATAAGCCTCTGCGCCGCCCGCACCCGCGCCGTAGTAGGGCCCACCCCATCCGTAGCCGTAGTCATAGCCGTAGTAGTAGCCGTAGCTTTGGCTGTATGTCCAAATGCAGGTTTTGCCGCCGCTCGCATCCGTGACCTCGATGCGCTCGCTTCTGTCAGAGGTCAGCGCCCTGTCGATGACGGCGACTCCGTTCGCGTCCGTTTTGAATGTCTTGCCGCCCTTAACATCGCGGACTTCCGCGCCGGCGGACGCCTTGCCCGTCGTCAAGTCGTTGACCCACACGATGGCCCTGTCCCCGTCGGCTACGACCTGCACGGGCAGGTCTGTGATTTGGACGATCATCTGGCTGCGGGACTCGCCGAGCACGGCGTCAATCAGGTAGAACCCCTGCGTGAGCTTGTCCGGCAGCGTCAGCGTCCTGGTATCGGCGTCGTACCTGGACCTGGCGTTGAATTCCATTATGCTTTGCATGCCGCCCGTTTCGATCAGATTGTCGTTCCTGGCATAGCGCGACCATGTCGGCGCGCCGGCCACGGTTTCCACCGCGCTTAGCGCCGCCTCCGCGCCGCCAAACTTGTACACGGCCACCTTGGGGTCGGGCGTGGTGATGATCCGGTCGTGGTATATGGAGAAACCTACCAACGGGGGCTCGATCGTCGGCAGTTCGGCATAGCCGTAGTAAAAGCTTACGGACTCCTTGTATGTGGGCGGCTCATAGCTTGGCTCGGCTTCGGTTTCAAAGGCGAACACGTAGTCCGACTGCAGCTCCGTGTTTGTTCCCTCGAGCCGGACGCCGGCTTTCAGCGTGACTGTGTAAAGCGTTTTGTACTCAAGCCTGCCCTTCGGGACGAACACTGCCGTCTCTTTATGGTATTCGAAACTGCCGCCCACCTGCGGCGAAATGTCGAAATAGCGGTCTATGGGGCTATAGCCGTCGCTGGAGAACGTTATCTCAATGCCGCTGTTTATCGGCACGTTGGTCGCTTGGTTGCGCGGGTAGCCCGACGCCACTTGGAACTTTATCGCCGTCTGGAAAGCCCATGTGATATCCGCTCCGTCGACGCGGGACAGCCTGAATATGTACAATGAGTTGGGCATAAGCTCGGCAGCGGGGGTTATCAGGAACTCCCGTTTGGTGCTCTGCTCCACGCCCGGCGCGGGTTGACCGTCGATTGACAGCGCCACACCTATTTCGGCGGCTTCGACGTCCAGCGGCGTCGTCAGCTTGAAGGGGCTGGCTGTGTCCACCCCTGTCTTGCCGTACACCAACGGTTCGAGTGTATACCCCTCCTTCGCGTCGGGCGCGGCGGAGCTAGCGGGCACTGCAATGTTAATGGGCACACAGCCCACCATCAGGGAAATTAATAAAGTTACAGCGGTTATCATCTTCATGGGGCTACCAGCCTTTCAGCAAAAGATACGATATAGGCGCGGTACGAACAAAGCGGCTATAATACGTTTATAGTTATAGACGTAAGATTCGCAAAAAAAGTTCAATAGTATTTATAGAATCAGTATTTATAATAATCAGTATTTATAATAATCAATTATTCGTGTAGGGGCGACCGCCCCCGGTCGCCCGTATGTACGGCTTGCATAATAATTAATCTATTATAATTGTCGCGTCTTCGCCGGCCGCGCTATATTCCAGCGCGGCCAGGCTCTGCACGAACGCGCCTTCCGCCTTGTATGTCCCGGGGCTCACGACGCGCGCGTAATAATAATATGTAGCCGCTTCGCCGCCCGGCTGGTCGTTGTAGTCGTAAAAACTGACTTTCTGCCCTTCGTTTTTGCTGTAGCCGTAATAGCCGAAATAGCCGTAGCTGTAGCCGAAATAATCGTAATAGTCGTAGTCTAGATCTATAACGCGTGGTGTTTTTATTTTAACAGGATCGCCGGCAAACATGAGCCCTGAAGGCAGATAGTCTGTCACAGAATACGTACCGTCGACGGCTGTCGCGGAGTATGCGATCTGCAGCTCGACGCGCACCAGGTCGCCCTGGTTAAATACGGTAGAGGCCTCTTCAGGCGCCCTGCCGCCTGCCGGCTCGTCGCCACCGCGTTGCCTGCCACCGGCCCGCGAGCCGGCTGTGACATCCGGCTTCAACTCCTTATAGTAATTGCGCCGGATTGTTATGCCAGTTTCGAGGGGCAAATTCCCGTCGGGAGGTAAATCCACGCCGGGGGGCAAATCCCCGTCGCTGGGCAAATCCCCGTCAGGGGATAAATCCCCGCCGCTGGGTTCATCATATGTCATAGGCGCTTTATACGATACGACTGCGCCCACATCGCCGGCCACGCCCAATATTTCCAGTTCGCCTATGCTCTGGGACGGTATCGTCAGGGTGTGGCTCCGGCCATCCGAAAGCTCTATCGTGCGTTCGTCGCCAAACAGCGCGTAGGTGACTGCGCCGACCGAGTCGTGCTTTTTCGCTATTTCGTGTTTAATATACGCGAGTTTTTCGATGCTGGAATCCATGTCTATCCGAGCGTCAGCCGCGTGGAAATTGACGCAGTATTGGTACAGACCCTCTTTTTCGGGCCTGTCCAGTTTTGTGGCGAGGGCGGCAGCGGCGGACGTGGCCGCCAAAATTTTAATGTTGTCACTGCCCTCGTCGACGCGGTAATACGGCTCCAGGCGCTGCAGCTTCGGTGCGACGCGGCTGTCGTACAGCATGGCGGCTTTTTCCGCCTCGCCGAGAGCCAGATAGCCCAGCGCGATATAGGTCGCGTCGCTTACCGGTAGCGCATCCAGCATCGCGTAGCTGTCCAGCTCCAACAGCACGGGTTCGCGTAGCATCGCAAGCCCGTACAGGGCGGCCATTTTGTTTTCCGAATAGCTATTTTCATAAATGTCGTATAAATAATTTTTCAATTCAAAGCCATTGATTTCATCCATTACATATGGCATCAATTTTACCGTGGCCTCAAGGTCGCTGTACCCGAAGGGCAGGATGGACAGCCCGCCGTCGTCTTGCTGGTACTGCTTGCTGTCAACGTCCTCATTGCCACCGTACAATATAAGGTCGGGGAAGTATTCGGCCAGCAGCCGGTTTGCCTCGCGGCAAGCCAGCAGTTTTTCCAGCCGATCGCCGTAGACGCGGCGCAAGCTTATCAGTTCCCAAAGGAACTGGCCCCTGCCCCGGTCGGTGAACGTTATGCGCGTCAAACCGCCGCTGCCGCCGCTGAGCGCAATGCCGGCCTCTACGTCGCGGTAATCGGCGGCGTCCACTTCACGGTATGTCTTGTACACCGCGAACGCGTGCACGAGCGAGTCGCTTGCGCCGTTGCTCGCGGTCGCTTTTATCACAAGCGCGTTCGCGCCCTCCTCCGCCATCTCCCACAGCGGTATGTTTACGCGCTCAAAGGCGCTTCCGCCAGCCCTGTAAACGATGTCCGGCGCGCCCTCGTCCCAGACCTCGTACTCCACCGTCTCGCCGCCGTCCAGGCTTGTGCCGTAGGCGTTCACGCCAATCACCGGTCGGTCGCCGACAAGGAACTCGCTGTTTAGCGTGTAGTTTATGAACATCGGGTTGGAGACGATGATGCTCCGTACGCTGTTGCCGGCGTACAGGTCGTCGCTTATGCCGGACGCCGTCAGCCGCCACGATGTGATGTTGTCGGGGAGCGTGAATGTGTATGTGGCAATGCCGTCCGCCCCTGTGCGCAGCGTTTCGAAAATGGCGGTATCCTTAAAGTTTTTGCGTTCATATGTGTTGAATTCCTGCGCATAGCTATCGTTTATGTATCCCAACATCGGCACATCCTCATCATAAACAATGTAGGAATCGGGCCATCTGCCCTTCGGCGTGTACAGGCGGTGCGTCGCCGACTCGAACACCGGCCCGGCATCCACTTTTGAGTAAAGCGAACTAAGCGTATCAACATTATAGTTCCAGAGGGCGAACAGCGCCTCGTCCACTACGCTGATGTTGATGGCGGCAGGCACGGCAAGGCCGTCTTTGTCCCGCGCATTAATTGTTACTGTACACGTGTCGCCCGGCTTGTAGGATTCTTTGTCGGCGTCCGCCGTCAGCGTCAGGCCGCTCTGGGAATAGTTGTAGTATATCGTTTGGCTCATCCCGCCGCCCGTTTCGTATTTGTAGCCGTTGAAATAGTAGGCCCTTATCGTTAAGTTGGGGACATGCTTGCGGGCAAATGTGGCGCTGTACGTATTCCTGCCCGCCTGCCAGCCCTGTATCCCGCGTTGCAAGGCGACGAACAGCACATTTCCGCCCGCCACTGCGTCTGCCCCGCGCATGAGCGTGATGGCCACCGGCTCGCCGATACTATATGAATCGTTCGCTCCGCTGAGGTAGTAATCGTTGGTCGCGGCGTTACGGTAATATGAACTGTAGTCGCGCCCGATGTATTCGGTTATATTAATGTCCTTACCGTTGCTGTCTGTACAGGAAATTTCGGCATAATAGCTTTCCCATTTAACGTCGGGGACCGAAAAATTCCTATTGGCGGCGCCGTCCTTGTCCGTCAGCATCGTAAAACTGTCTATAAGCTCCGTTTCGCGTACATACTTATAGCTCGGCACAACCTTCTTTTCATAATAGTCGTAGTACTCACCGTCTGGGACGGTTTCGTAATATACTCTGTATATTTTAACCGACAGCGATTTGCCGCCGACCGGTTTATCGATGTAGTCGTTATAATGTTTTGCCGTGCCGCTGTTGATCCTGTCCAGCGTGATGGTATTTACATTGATCTTCAGCGTCGCGTCGGCGCCTGTGCGCGAGGCGTTGGCGCGGACGTCGATGTCGTTGACGAAGGCGCGTGCCCGCGCGGTATTAATGCCCATACCGGTTTGTGGCAAGTACGGCTGCACTTCGATCCCGATGTATTCCTCCCCCTGCGCGTTGGAATAGGGCTTAATTTCCTGCGATATGGATATTTTGCCGTCGGCGTCGGTCGTGGCCGTGCCTGCGCCACTGTTGAGAAGGCTGCCGGAGGACACGTAGTAGCTCAAATCCAGATCCGGTAGAGGGGTGCCTTCAAAGAACGCCGCCGAGGCCGTGAATGTGACCGTTTCGCCTGCGAACACCGCTTTTTTGTCTGCCGCGACGCTTATAGTATACGGCGGCTTTACGTATTCGCGCACAATAAAATATGTGCTGCTCAGCTCGACGTCGCCATGAAGAATGTTCAAGGTATAATAACCGGGGTCCAGGTTGGGCAGGGCTATCTCGCCAGAGTATATCCCGTCTTCGACTTGCACGGTCTGTTTTAACAATGGCGTTTCATTGCTGCTCCGGTAATAATAGCGAGACTCCAGCGTTGCCGTCACATAATTTATATCTTCCTTGTTTCTATAGTCCCGGTTCTGGACGAACCCAAAGAACGATACCGTGTCGTCGGCCCTGAACAGCGTCCTGTCTAGCTGCAGGGCCGTCCAATAGCTGGCGCTATCATTGCTGTTATATGAGCCTGAGCTGCTGCCGTAGTAGCTGTAGTAGCTGTAGTATTCGGTGTATTGGCTGTTCAGCCATATGCAGGCTTTGCCTCCGGTTGCGTCCATTATGTCCAGGCGCTCTTTTTCGCCCTGCGCCAGCGCCCTGTCAATGACAGCGACGCCGTTGGCGTTCGTCGTGTATGTTTTGCCGCCCTTGGCGTCGTGGACTTCGGCGCCGGCCGAGGCCTTGTTTGTCGTTATGTCGTTGACCCAAACGATGGCGCGGCTTTCGTCAGCCACGATATGCACGGGCAGGTCGGTGATTTGCACAATCATTTGGCTGCGGGATTCGCCGAGCGCGGCGTCGATCAGATAGAAGCCCTGCGAAAGCATGCCTGGGAGCGTCAGCGTCCGGTTTGCCCGGTCGTACCTGAACTTTGCGTTGAACTCCATCACATAAGCCATGCCGAATGTTTCAATGCGGTTGTAGAATTTGGCATAACTCGACCAATTCGGCGCTTTTACGAGCGTCTCTAAGGCTGCCAGCGCTTCTTCCGCGCTGCTGAACTTGTACACGCCTATTTTGGGGTCGGGCGCTGTGTCGGATCGGGCTAGTATCGAAAAGCCTATCGTCGGCGGTTCGATCGTCGGTAGCTCGGCATAATCATATTGGAAGCTGACGGTTTCCGTTGGCTGGAGCGGTTCATGCTCGATCTCCGCCTCGGTTTCAAAGGAGAACACATGGGCCTCCTGCAGAGCCTCGACCGTCGCTCCCTGCAGGGCCTCGCCCGTCGCCTCCAGCGAAAGGCCAGCCTTCAGCGTGACGGTATATACCGTTTGATACGCGAGCGCCTTGGGCATGAACACCGCCGTATCCCCGTGGTACGCGAACGTGCCGTCCACATGCGGCGATATATTGAAATGGTCGTCAATCGGCCCATAGACTTCGACGGAAAACGTTATTTCAATGCCGCTGTCACAGGGGACGTTTGTCGCTTGGTTTCGCGGGTAATTGGACGTCACTTCGAATTTATAGGATGTCTGGAACGCCCATGTTATGTCGTCCATGCCGGCGCGCGATAGCCTGAACACATATATGGTGTTGTGCGACAGCATGGCGGATGGGATTATCAAAAACTCCCTGGCCGCCTTCTGCTCCACGGCTGGGGCGGGCTGGCCGTCAATCGAAAGCGCCGCATAAATTTCTTCCGGCCCGGCGTCCTCCGGCGTCGTCAGCGTGAACGGGCTAGCCGCTTCGACCCCCGTTTTGCCGTATGCAAGCGGCGCGAGCGTGTACCCGCCTTTCGCGACGGGCGCAGGGGCGGGCGCCGCTGTGTCGGCGGAGGCGGGCGCCACCGCAGCATGCCCTGCGGGTACAAGGCCTATCAGCAAGGAAAGCGACAACGTAAAAGCGACTAACTTTTTCACGATACATACCAGCCTTTCAAATAAACTTAAAATTTCATGATAATATATGTAAGTATATGACAAAAGCAAAGCCATGTTAAGCGATTTAATGAATAAATACCTATTTTTATACATTAAATAATATTGTTCTAGGCATACCGAGATCAATAACCATACGCCCCGCCCGGTTGCATTTTTACGTATTTTTATTTTGCCTTTCCTTTACAAAATATGATTATTAGCGTAATCTTATGTTGCGGATACTATCGGAAATATAGAGGGTTAAGCAGGTGGACGCCCCATGGGCGAAGCCTGTTGTGGGGGTGATGGAGAGTCAAATGGAAATATTCCCATCGGTAGATATCAGAGGCGGCAAAGTGGTTAGGCTGACGGAAGGCAGTTTTAACCAAATGCGCGTGTATAGCGACTCGCCCGAGGGCGCCGCAGAAAAGTTCGTCGGCGAGGGCGCGCGCAACCTGCATGTCGTCGATTTGGACGGGGCGCTGGAGGGCAAGCCTGTCAACTACAGCGCCATCCGCAAGCTGTGCATGAACGGCGGGCTGTTTGTACAGGTAGGCGGCGGCATACGCGACATGGCTCGGATCGATAACTATTTGTCTCACGACGCCGGGCGCGTCATCCTCGGAACGGTCGCCGTCAAAAACTTCTCGTTTGTGGAAGAGGCGGTCAAAAGGTTCGGGGACAAGATTGCCGTCGGGGTCGACGCGCGCGACGGGCAGGTGGCCGTGTCCGCGTGGAGGGATGTGACGGACGTAGACTCCGTCGAGTTTTGCAAAAGGCTGAAGGACGTTGGCGTTTCAACCGTTATATATACCGACATAGCCAGGGACGGCCGCCTCAGCGGTACCAACCTGGAAATTTACCGCAGCCTCGGCTCGCTGGCCCCGCTGAACATCGTGGCTTCGGGCGGCATTAGCTTTGAGCGGGAGATAGCCGAGTTGTTGGCCATCGGGACGTACGGGGCGATATTGGGGAAGGCGCTGTACGAAGGGAAACTGTCGCTTGCACGCGCCATAGCCATCGCCGACGGCGCTATCAGTTTGGACGAGAACGAAACGCTGGCGCCAATGCCATGACATCATGCAGGTAAGCGCGCAGCGCCGGCCATCTATATAAAAGACCATGCACAAACTGCGCACAAATAGTCATGAAAACAGCAATGGCAATGACAAGCTTTAATCCTATACGCTTGTCCTCGCGCCACAGTTCTGCCCTTTTTGTTATATTTCACGTTAAAACACGGAGGCATTCAAGGAGCCGTTGGTTTTATCTAATTTCCACACGCATACGGTTTTATGCGACGGCAAGAGCACAGCGCAGGAGCACATCGACGCTGCGCTCGCGCTGGGTTTCCGTTCACTGGGTTTTTCCGGGCATGGGTATGTGCCGTACGAAGGGCTGTACTGCGGGATGACGCCGGATGATATGCGCAAGTACAGGGACACAGTTGACGGGCTTAAGGCCCGGTACGCCGGGCGCCTGGACATCTACGTTGGCCTTGAGAACGATTCGGTCAACATGTTCCCGGCGGACGGATACGACTATACCATAGGGTCGGTGCATTGCATTGTACGCGGCGGCAGGTACTACAGCGTTGACTCGTATGAATCGATTACCGCGCAAGCTGTCGCTGACGAGTTTGGCGGCGACGGCCTCGCTTACGCGGCTGCGTATTATGACGCGGTGCTGGAGTTTGCTTCGGTAAAACGCGCGGATATACTCGGACACATCGATTTGGTGCGGCGGTTCAACACAGCGGGGGGCGTCGGCGGCAGTAGCGGCGGAGGCAGCAGCAGCGGCGGCGGCGGTAGTAGCGGCGGTGGCGGCAGCAGCGTCGGCGGCAGGTTCCGCTTTTTCGACGATACCGTCCCAGAGTATCGGCGCGCCGCGTTAGCTGCCCTGGAGCGCGCGGTCCGCTCGGGCTACATCATCGAGCTGAACACGTCCCCCATTTTAAAAGGCATATCGGACGAGAATTACCCGGCCAACTTTTTGCTGGAAGCGGCGCGGGACATAGGCGCCCGCATTATGGTCAACTCCGACGCCCATTTTGCGGACAAGCTGAACTACGCGTTTGACAAAGCCGAAGCGCTTTTGCAACGGCTGGGGTTCCGGGAGCGCTGGGAATTAGCCCCAAGCGGCTTCGAACCGGTGGAAATATAAAAATAAATTGGGAAGGATATGCGATGATATGGTCTTAGGCGCACAGATGTACAATGTCAGGCAGTTCACGCAGACGGAGGGGGATCTGGACATCAGCCTGAAAAAGGTCGCAGAAATTGGGTACACGACCGTCCAGATATCCGGGATTGGCGGCGGCATCCCCGCCGAACGCGTGCGCGCGCTCTGCGACAAGCACGGGCTGGCGGTCGTGCTGACGCACATGAACGCGGATCGGATAATTTACGACACGGACGCAGTCATCAGGGAAAACGAAATTATGGGCTGCGACTACATCGGCATCGGCATGATGCCGGAGCGCTACCGTTGCGACGCTTGGCTGGAACGCTTCCCGGCCGACTATTTGCCGGCCGCTCGCAAAATCGCCGCCGCCGGCAAGCAGTTCATGTACCACAACCACGAGTTCGAATTTTGTAAAATTAACGGCAAGCGCGTCATGGATTTTTTGATGGAGAGCTTTTCGCCCTCCGAGATGGGCTTCACCATTGACACGTACTGGGTGCAGGCGGGCGGCGGGGACGTTTGCGACTGGATCGCCAAGCTGCGGGGCCGCATACCGTGCGTGCATTTGAAAGACATGGACGTGCTACCGGACCGCAAGGCCGTCATGGTCCCCATCATGGAAGGCAACCTCAATTTCCCGAAGATACTGGACGCCCTGAAGGCCGACGGCGGGGTAAAATATTTGTTGTACGAGCAGGATCACTGCGCGGAGAGCCCATTTATATGTTTTGAAAAAACCTATAAAAACCTATCGGCGCTGGGCTACAGGTGATTTAATATAAATTCGAAAGGAGCGCCGGGGTAGCGAACCGGCGATTAAAAATGGATCAGAAGAAAAAAGTAAGACTGGGGATCATCGGCTACGGGAACATGGGGACTGGGCACACCAAGTACATGATGGCGGGGGAGTCGCCCGAGATTGATCTCGTCGCCATCGCGGATCTGCGCGAGGAGCGGCGGGAGGTCGCGCGCGCCGATACAGCCGGGTCCGTGAAAATCATGTCGTCCGGCGACGAGCTGATAGGTAGCGGGCTGTGCGACGCGGTGCTCATCGCGGTCCCGCACTACGATCACCCGCCGTTTGCCATAAAAGCTTTTGATAAAGGGCTGCACGTCATGTGCGAGAAGCCGGCGGGCGTGTATACGAAACAGGTGCGCGAGATGAACAAGGCCGCCAAGGAGCATCCCGACCTCGCGTTCGGCATGATGTTCAACACGAGGACGAACAGCGTCTATATCAAGATGCGCGAGCTGGTCGCGGGCGGGTCGCTGGGCGCCATCAAGCGCGTCAACTGGATCATAACAAGCTGGTACCGCACGCAGAGCTACTATGACTCCGGCGCATGGCGCGCCACATGGGACGGCGAGGGCGGCGGCGTGCTGCTCAACCAGTGCCCGCACAACCTCGACTTGATACAGTGGATTTGCGGCATGCCGACGGCGGTGCGCGCGTTCTGCCACAACGGGAAATGGCACGACATCGAGGTGGAGGACGATGTGACGGCGTACCTGGAGTACGCCAACGGGGCGACCGGCGTGTTCGTGACGACGACGGCGGACGCGCCCGGCACTGACCGCTTTGAGGTGACGCTGGACCGGGGCAAGCTGGTTTGCGAGGACAGCAAGCTTATACTGTACAAGCTCGACATCAGCGAGCGCGAGTTTTGCAAGACGGCGAAGGGCGGGTTCGACAAGCCGCCGATGACAGTTTCGGAAGTCGAGACGGACGGCCTGTACCCGCAGCACAAGGCTGTAATGAACGCGTTCGCCGGGCGGATACTGCGCGGCGAGGCTCTTGTGGCCGACGGTTCCGAGGGGCTGAACGGGCTGACGCTTTCAAATGCCATGCACCTGTCAAGCTGGCTGGACAAGAAGATCGACATCCCGTTCGACGAGGACCTTTTCCTTAGCGAGCTGACCCGGCGCAGGGAAACCAGCCGCGCGAAAAAGAGCGTGACGGCGACGACATTCGATTCATCGAAAAGCTATCAATGACCACAACCGGCGTAAAATTCATTTATTAACGGATATTTATTGTTGGATATTTACAGATGAGACGCCTTAGCGCATAAGGCGTCTCGGATTATTTATAGATATTACCAAATTTTCGCGCTTTTTGCGCATGTTGCGTTCTGCTTGGCGGCGCGGGCTTCTACGAAGCAGCCGCACTGGCGGCACGTGCCGTTGATCAGCTCGTCGCACTGCGCACATATTAAGAGGCGGCGCCGGTATTCGTCCGGCGCCGCTTTGGTATGCTCGGGCAATGCCATGATATATTCCTGCACTGTTTGGTAGAGCTGCTTATCCGTAAGCTCTGACAGCAGACAACGCTTACAGAATACAGGTTTTTGATCCGAGGTATAGTCGGCGGCGCGGAGGCTGCTGTTCACAGCTTCAGCGATATCGCCGCGACGGAGCACGCGGGCAGCGTGAAGCGGATGTTTGCGCAGTTGCCGGCGCCGACGCTTGTTGCTTCAATCCCTTCCAAGGATTTTATCGTCACTTTGTCCGGGCTGTCAAAATCGTTCATCGCGTTAATTGCGCCCATCAGAACCTTGCCGCATATGTTTTCAGGCGGCAGGGCCTTGCCAACGCCGATAAGTTCGCAGTCAATGGAAGCGTTTTCTGTGGCGGACGTATTCGTGATGGTGGCCGTCAGCGTGCCGCCTTTTATCGAAGCGGTCGCCGACAGGCGCGGCACTTTCGCGTCGCCCGCGCCGACTTCGTCGCTCTCAATCCAGTGGCTGACCGCCGTCGCGTCCTGGTGCTCCTTGTAGAGGTCGAACACATGATATGTCGGCGTGAGGATGGTTTTGTCGCCCTCGGTCAAAATAACGGACTGCAGCACGTTGACGGTCTGCGCGATGTTGGCCATCACGACCCTGTCCGCGTGCGCGTTGAATATGTCGAACGTGAGCGCGGCCAGCACCGCGTCGCGCATCGTGTTCTGCTGGTAAAGGAAGCCTGGGTTGGTGCCGGGCTCGACATTGTACCACGCGCCCCACTCGTCAACTATCACGCCCACGCGGTGCTCTTGATCATATTTGTCCATAACGCCAAGATGCCTGCTGATAAGCTCCTCCATGCGCAGCCCCTTTTGCAGCGTCATGTAGTACGCATCCTCGCCGAAGTCCGTGGCGCTCCCCTTGTCCCTCCAGTCGAACGGTACCGTGTAGTAATGCAGGGATATCGCGTCCATATAGCGCGTAGCATTTGCCATAACCTTGTCGGTCCAGTCGTAGTCGAACGAGTTGGCGCCGCAGGCGATCTTGTATATCTTGTTGCCGCCGTAGCTGCGTAGGTATGTTTGGTAGCGCCTGTACTGGTCTGCGTAGAACTCGGGGCGCATGTTACCGCCGCATCCCCAGTTCTCGTTGCCCACGCAGAAATATTTTAACTTCCATGGGTCCGCGCGCCCGTTCTGCTTGCGCAGCTCGGACATGGGCGAGAGGCCGTCGCCCGTCATGTACTCGACCCACTCGCTCATCTCCCGCACCGTCCCGCTGCCGAGGTTGCCGTTCACATACGGCTCGCAACCGATCTGCTCGCACAGCTCCATGAACTCGTGTGTGCCGAAGCTGTTGTCCTCGGTGACGCCGCCCCAGTGGGTGTTGACCATGCGCTTGCGTGCGCCGGCCGGGCCGATGCCGTCCATCCAGTGGTACTCGTCCGCGAAGCAGCCGCCCGGCCAGCGCAGCACGGGCGCGCGGATGTGCCGGAGCGCGTCCACGGCGGCGGCGCGCATGCCCGCCTTGTTTGGTATGTCGGAGCCCTCCCCGACGTACAGGCCGCCATAGATGCACCTGCCCAGGTGTTCCGAGAAATGGCCGTAGATGTTTTTGTTGATAACGCTCTTGGCGTCGCTTGTGTTGATCACCAGCTTTTTCATACAAGCCCCCGTTATTAATAGTTTTGCGTTGCGCCCGTCTAATACCTGGAATATATGGAAAATGGCTCCCGGGAATCCCCGAAAGCCATTAACAGTACGCGCCCGGCAGAGATCGAATCCACAACCTTCTGGTCCGTAGCCAGACGCTCTATCCAATTGAGCTACGGGCGCAAACTGCCCCACGGCAGCCTCCTGCCGCACGACGTACACATTATACAGCAAGCTATTGTAACAATCAAGTAGGAAATTGTGGCAGGAGCTGCTCGATTGTATCGAACGTGGCTGTCAGTTCTTGGTCCAGCTTGTGCAGTGTTTTTGCGGCTTTGCCGGTCTCATCTTCGTCCAGCAGCGTCTCCGTACTGAACGCGACTTGCCGCAGCCTGTTCGCGCCAATCAGCGACGCCGATCCTTTAAGCGTATGCGCGAATCGCTTCGCGTCGTCGAACATGCTGGCGTCGATAGCATCCTTGATTTTCCTGTGGTCTGTCCCATGTTCCGCCAAAAAATCAGATAACAGCCTTTTATACAGCGCCCGATCGCCGAGCGCGTTGTTTATCCCATCCGTAAAATTAATATATGGGTTTTGTGAAAAGGCATCACCTGCCGCCGCGCCACCGCCCGTAACCGCTGCTGCTCCGCTGCTCACCGCCGCCGCCGCGCCACCGCCCACAACAGCCGCCACTCCGCCGCCCGCAACCGCGCCGCTGCCCACCACTGCCGCCGCGCCGCCGCCCGCCACTGCCACCGCTCCGCCGCTCGCCACTGCCACCGCTCCGCCGCTCGCCGCCGCCAAACCATTTTCCGCAGCCGCCCCGCCGCCTACGAGCAGACTGGGCGGCAGCCAGCGGACCAGCGCGCTGTTCAGTTTTTCCGGGTCTATGGGCTTTGAGAGGAAATCGTTCATGTCGGATTGCAAGAACAGATCGCGGATGCCCTCTATCGCGTTCGCTGTCAGCGCGACGATCGGCAAATCGGCGAAACCCAACGCGCGTATCCTGTGCGTTGTTTCGACGCCGTCCATTATAGGCATCATATGATCCATGAATACCAGGTCGTAGGGCCTGCCTGCCTTTTGGATTTTCATGATCGCCTCGGGCCCGCTCAGCGCGGTTTCCGCGTGAATGTTGTGCCTCTCCAGGTATGCAAGCGCGACTTTGAGGTTTATCTGGCTGTCGTCCACGACCAGCACACGGGCGCCGTCAGTAGCCCTGATAAGCGGCGCCGGGGCAAGCCCCCCCACCAGCCCTGGGTCGCCCTCGGCCAGCGGGAGCCGCACCGTAAATTCTGACCCCTCGCCATATGACGACTGTACGTCGATCTCGCCGCCCATCAGCGACACGAGGTTTTTCGTGATGGACAGGCCGAGGCCGCTGCCGTCGATGCCGTGGTTTACCGCCATGTCCACCTGATAGAACGCGTTGAACAGTTTCGCCAGATCGTCCTCTTTGATCCCGATGCCCGTGTCCTTGATTGTAAAAACGACACAGTCGCTGCCGTCACTATCAGCTCCGCTGTCCCTATCATCTCTGCCGACGCTAAAAGAGACCTGGCCTTCGCGCGTATATTTGATGGCGTTATTTATTATATTAAACACAACCTGGCGGACCCTCACGTCGTCGCCGTATACGACGGCAGGCACGTCAGAGCCGTATGAGCAATAGAAATACAGCCCCTTGGCTTCGGCGAGGAACCGGCACATGGAGCATATATTATTGAACAGTTCCAGCAGGTTGAAATGCACCGGCGTGATTTCGAGCTTGCCGGCTTCGATGCGGGAAAAGTCAAGCACGTCGTTGATGATTTGCAGGAGCGACTTCGACATCTTTTTGATATCGCCAAAAAACGTCCTTTGCGTCATATCGAGGTTGTCCGTGCGGATCAAGTCGCTCATGCCGATGATGGCGTTCATCGGCGCGCGTATTTCGTGGCTCATCGATGCGAGGAACCTGCTTTTGGCCTCCGACGCGACCTGCGCCGCCTGCATCTGCACCTCCAGCTCCCTGCCCCTCGCGTCCGCCGCGACGCGCCTCGTCTCTGTCGTGTCGTGGTGCGAGACGATGGCGCCGTCGAACGCGCCGCCACCGTCGATCATCGGGGCGACGTTGACGCTGTAGACGCGGTTGTTCCCGCTGCCCGGAAAGTTTATAAAAACCTCCAGGGAGGAGGCTCGCAGCGTTTGTTTTACCTGCTCGTAATGGATTACGCCCTTTCTGACGAGCGCCTCTCCGCCGAATTTTGCGTAAAGGTATTGGTATGGCTTGCCCTCGATGGACGAAAAGTCGGATATGCCGGCAAGGCGCAGCATCGCGTCAGTGCAATAGGCGACGCGGCCGCCGCGATCGATGAACAGTACGACCTCCACGCTGCTTTTTAAAAGGTAATTAAAATATTTCGCCTGGCTTTGGGTTTCGCCACGCAAGCAAGCGCCTTCGGGCATGCCGCCTAATTGGCCGGATGGCATCGCTTTTTCCAAGATTGGCCTACGAATCGGATTCCGCTATGGGGTCCACAAACTTGCCGTCGACATAGACCTTTTGCCCGGGTTTGGCGGTGACCGCAGGCGCCCCGGCCACAGCCGCAGCCTCAACGTCGTCCGCGCCCCCGTCTAAAATCGCATCAGTAAAAGCTGCCGCTGTTCCGTCAGCGTTGATCGGCGCAGCCCCGGCATCTATCGCAGAGGCGCCCCCCGGCAGCGCGCCGCCCGGCGCCGCGTCGCTGCCTTCTCCCTCGATCGCGGCCGCAGCCGCAACCGCTGCTACGCCCTCGCCGTCGCCCTCGTCTGCGTCGCCTTCCTGTAGGCGGTCAATCATATATTTTTTTATCGTCGGATATGAATAGAAGTTGATGATGAGCCCGATCAGCGACGTCGTTATCAGCAACAAGAGGATGACGCCCAGCTCCGTAATAATAAATGTAGCGATTATTATCAAGCCGCACACGAGCAGGATCCCGATATTCGGGATAAAACGGATTGTGGCGAAGATGAGGGCGTTCTTGTAGATCTGCTTCACCGTTATGTGGAACGTGACCAGCATCGGGTATATGTACAGGTGCATCATCGCGAACAGCAGGAACGCGAGCGCAATGACGCCGAATGTAAACAGCGCCCATATCCTTTGCTGGTTGATGAGCTGCCCGTAGAAGTTGATCGCGATGCACAATAGCAAAAAAGCGCCAAAGTCTATCATGCAAATGAGCAGGCTTTCTTTTAGGTTTTTCAGCCCGTGCTCTTTAAAGTCGCTCCACAGGAACGCATGCTCCTCGCGGGCGAAGTTCCGGAGGCAGAACGTCATGCCAGCCTGGGCCGGGCCGAAGCAGAGTATGGGGAAGCAGATAAAAAACGCGCCGAACATCAGACGCAGGTACACATCGATTTCGATGTCCCCGAACATGATCTCCGGGAACATGAACTGCGTGCCGATGAACAGGAAAATGAGCCCCGGTATATTGAAAATCGTATATAGCAAATTAAGCTGAATTATTTTCCAGAACTTGCGCAGCAGCACATCAAAAAACAGCCTGAGCCTTGATTTTGGCGGGGCGTCCTTGGGCACGCCCGGCCCCGGTTTGGTGTAGTCGAAGAAACCAAAAAATCCTGCCATACTTAGCCTCCATAAAAGCCGCGCCGCCCATCGGTAAATTGTCTGTTTTGATCCTGTATGTAGCGTCGGCTTGGGATTATTTTATGCTTTATCACAACATTCGTCAATACCGATTTGAACCCGGCGCCGACCCGGCGCCGACCCTGCTTCGGCTGTGGCTACTGTTAAACATTGACTAAATAACGCTTATTGGTGGTAGATAGGATGTGGACGCGTCGACAGTATGTCAGTTATGGGTGAAATTGGCGATGTTTTATTGATTGTGTGACGTTCGATGTTTTTAATGATTGTGCGACGTTCAATGATTGTACGATGTGGAGGGCGCGTAAATGATGGATGTGCGAAGCTTGGGCGCTGGGGTGGGCATGGACGCCGGGGCACAGAAAGCTTTGTTTCCGGATGGAGGCAATGCGGTTGACCTGGAAGTGGGGAAGGCAGTCGACCTGGAAGTGGTCGCGGCGGAACCGGACGCCATAGGCTGTATATCGGACGAGATCGCAAAGACATATGGCGTGCTGCCGCTGCGGATTCGCGAGGGCAGGCTGTTCGTCGCGATGGCGGACCCGAAAAATGTGCAGGCCATTGACGATATCCGCTTTATCACTAAAAAAACCGTAATACCGCTCAGCGCCGATCCTGCTCAAATCGCCAAAAAAATCGATTCATATTTTATGAGGCAGCGTTCCAACAAGGCATTGGAGGACCTAAAGACCGAGATGGGCGGCGCGCAGCCTAAAAACAGCGCACATGACATCAAGAGGCTGGCGGACGAAGCCGAAAGCGACGTCAGCGGGGCGCCGGCTGTGCGGCTGACGAACTCCATACTGAACGAGTCTGTGGCAATGTCCGCAAGCGACATTCACCTCGAGCCCTTTGAGGACGGGGTCAGGGTCCGCTACAGGGTCGACGGCAGTTTGATCGAAAATATGAGTATCCCCATTGAACTCTATTCGTCCGTGTCGACGCGCATAAAAGTGATGGCCGGAATGGATATAGCCGAGCGCCGCCTGCCGCAGGACGGGCGCATAGAGATGGGCATAAGCGGCAGAACGTTTGACTTCCGCGTCTCCTCGCTGCCGACCGTGTTCGGCGAAAAAATAGAGATGCGCAAACTGGATCGTTCGGGTTTCGCGTTCGATCGGGACAAGCTTTTGTTTAGCGAGCGCGAAAACAAGCTGATAGACTCCGCCATCAAAGCGCCGCGCGGCATTGTGTTGGTGACCGGCCCGACGGGGAGCGGGAAGACAACGACCATATACAGCCTGCTCGCTGAGCTCAACCGCCCGGACAAGAATATTGTTACGATAGAAGATCCAGTGGAATATATGATTCGAGGGATCAACCAGGTTCAGGTAAACGCAAAGGCGGGGCTTACGTTCGCGGGCGGCCTGCGCAGCATTTTGCGGCAGGATCCCGACATCATCATGGTCGGCGAAATACGCGACGAGGAAACGGCGGAAATCGCCGTGCGCGCGGCCATCACAGGACATCTTGTACTCTCTACGCTGCATACGATAGACGCCCCCGGTTCGATAACGCGGCTGACGGATATGGGCATACCGCCGTATCTGCTGAGCGAAGCCGTGACCTGCGTGATAGCGCAGAGGCTCGTCAGGCGGCTGTGCGAGTTTTGCAAATCGGAAAGGGATGCCAGCGGGGCCGAGCTGGAAATTTTACGGCATGGCGGCCCGGCCTGCGTCTCGGATCCCATCGGCTGCGAGCGCTGCGGCAGGATCGGGTACCGGGGTAGGCTCTCCATTCACGAAGTACTATTCATAGACAGCAATATAAAACATGTGATCGAACAGATGAACAGCGCTGAAAAAATACGGGAGGCAGCCGCAGGCGCGGGCATGGCGACGCTGTATGAAAACTGCAGGGCGCTGGTGCTCGAGGGCGCTACTTCCATACAGGAGTTGGTGAATACTGTATATGCCGGAGCATGATTTGAATAAAGCCTTATTTATGAGCGGCGGAGCGGCGCCGGGCGCCGGGGCGAATCCGAGCGTCGGGGTAAATCCGGGCGCCGACGGAGCAGGGGCGGGCGGCGGCGCGCTTGATTCTGGCGACATGGACGCCCTTTTGGTATATGTGTGCGACCGTAAAGCGACCGACCTGCACATCGGCGTCGGCGCGAAGCCCCTGATGCGGGTAGGCTCCATGCTGGAATCCGTACCGGGCGCCGAAATCGTACTGCCCGCCGTCGCGGAAAGGCACGTCGCCTCGCTGGTAAACGAAAAACAGAGGGACACGCTCGAGACGCTCGGGGAAGTGGACTTCTCCTTCTCCAGGCCGGGGCTCGGGAGGTTCCGCGCGAACGTGTACAAGCAGCGCAACACGTACGGCATAGCCATCCGGTCGCTGCCGTTCAACATACCCCCGTTCGACTCGCTGAGCCTGCCGCAGGTCATAAAGACGTTCGCGAGGAAGAGCAAGGGGCTGGTTCTGTCGACGGGCCCCACGGGCAGCGGCAAGACGACGACGCTGGCCAGCATCATCGACATCATAAACTCCGAGCGGCAGTGCCACATAATAACAATCGAGGACCCAATAGAATATCTGCACAAGCACAAGCAGTCGCTCGTCGGGCAGCGCGAGGTCGGCTCGGACACGCGCTCGTTTTCCAACGCGCTCCGCGCCGCGCTCAGGGAGGACCCGGACGTCATAATGGTCGGCGAAATGCGCGACGTCGAAACGATTGCCATCGCCCTGACTGCGGCGGAGACGGGGCACCTTGTCTTCTCGACGCTGCACACGGTCTCTGCGTCGATGACGATCGACCGCATCATCGATGTGTTCCCGCCTAACCAGCAGAATCAGATCAAGAGCCAGCTCGCCACGGTGCTGGAGGGCGTCGTGACGCAGCAGATGATCCCGTTCAAGGACGGCGAAGGGGTGGCGGTGGCCTGCGAGGTCATGATCGTAAACAATGCGATCCGCAACCTTATCCGGGAGGGCAAATCGTTCCAGATCAACAGCATACTGCAGACCAGCGCGAACGTAGGCATGCAGACGATGGAGTCCAACCTCGCGGACTTGGTTATCTCGGGCGTGATATCGCAGGACGACGCCATGCTGCGCGCTGGCGACACGCAACTGCTGGCGCAGCTTTTGAACCGGAGGTGGTAACAGGGCTTGGCGTTGAACGCATACGGTACGTTTTTTAACAAAGTGGGATCGAGGGAGATCGCCGTTTTTTGCCGGCAGTTTTCCGTGCTGCTCAACGCAGGCGTGACGATTGTCGAGGCTGTGTCGCTGTTAAAAGGGCAGACGGAAAGCAAAAAGCTTGACAGCGTGCTGGACAGCGTCGGCGAACAGCTCCGGCGCGGCATCGTTTTGTCCGAGGCGATGTCGGAGCATGCGGACGTCTTTGAGGAAATGTTTATTAATATGGTACAGGTCGGCGAAGTCAGCGGCACGATCGATTCGATAATGCAAAGGCTCGCCGATTATTATGAGCGGGACTATAAAATCAAGCAAAAGATCAAATCGGCGATGACCTATCCCGCCATACTGGCCGTCCTCACCGTGGCGGTGATCGTCCTGTTGATCGTGAAAATCCTCCCTATGTTCACGGACATCCTCGGCCAGATGGGGGAGGGGCTGCCGTTTATTACGGCGGCTTTAATTGGCGTCAGCGATTTTTTTGTGGGCAATATATTGCTGATAATGGCGCTTGTCCTTGCGCTGCTCGTCGTCATCAGGTATTTTAGTAAATCCGCCGTTGGGCGCTATTGGATCGACGGCTTCAAGCTGACGGCGCCCGGACTCAAAAACGTGTGCCTCAAAATCATCACGGCGAGGTTCGCGAGGAGCATGAGCATATTATTGAAGAGCGGCGTCCCGATCATCAACGCCGTGGACATAATGCGGAGGATCATCGGCAACAAGGTGGCGGAGCAGCGCTTTGAAGCGTGCGCACAATCCATCCGCGAGGGCAGGGGGATATCGGGGCCGATACGGGACGTCAAGCTGTTCCCGAACCTGCTCGTACATATGATAGCCGTAGGCGAAAATTCGGGCGAGCTGGATGAAATGCTGGGCAGGACCGCCAATTTTTTTGACTTGGAAGTCGAGGAGGCGATTGATCGGCTGACGGTGATGATTGAGCCGATTATGATAATTATCCTCGGCGCGGTCGTCGGCTTGATTATTGTATCCGTCATGCTGCCGATGATCAGCGTGATGACTTCGCTATAGGGTGGCAGCTATGAATGGTGGTACGAGCGCTTCGCGTTTCTATGTCCGGGACAGCGGCTTTACGACGGTAGAGCTGGCAGTCGTGGTTTTGATAATCGCACTGCTCACAGCCGCTCTGTTCCCATTGATGTCCTCGCTCATCTCTGACGCGAGGCTTACCAGCGCCAGGCAGGACGCGGCGGTCATCGGGGCGGCCATAGAGCTGCTCAAAGTCGAAGGCAGGTTTGACCCATACAACGCCGAAATGGGCGACATATATGAGATGATTTACGCGAAGTCCGGCGCGCGGTATGCCGGGCGCATTAGCGAGCTTACCGCTGACGGGTGTTTTGTATACAGTTTGACGGCCGGGGGCGCCACATATGTCGTGCGCTACGACGCGTCGACCGGCAGCGTGGACGAGGTGGCGTAGATGGAGCGGAGCGTTTGCGGCATGAAAGATGACGGCAGTCGCTGCGACTGCTGTGTCGGAAGCGGCAACAGCTTCGGAAGCAGCAGTCGTTTCGATAGCGGCAGTTGCTTCGGTAGAGACGGTCGCTTTGACAACCGTTTCGGAAGCGGCAGTCGCTTAGGAAGCGGCTTAGGAAGCGGCAGTCGCTTCCTAAGCGAATTTGATGGCGGCTTTACGTTGATAGAGCTGATTGTGGTGATCGCCGTAATGGCGGTATTGTTCAGTGTATTACTGCCCCCCATGCTTGCGTACCGCGAAACCATATACGAACGCGAAAGATTGGCGAACATGTCAGCGATAAACGACGCTATCCGCCAGTGTTACGCCCTCGAGGGGAGATATCCGCCTGCGGTTGGCGACACGGGCCTCGATTATCTGCGCGAGCACTACCAGATAATTGTGAAGCCGGATAAATATGAATATTCATACGCCATTGTAGGCGGCAGCCCTGTCTTAGCCGTCGGGGCGCGGGAGAGACAATGAAAGTGGCTGGATAAAGTTAACGGAATAAAGGTAGCGGAATAAAGGCGGCGGAATGAAATCGGCGGCTATTTTTATATGTAGATGCATGTACGGGGCTAATAAAAAAACCCAACAAGATATAAAACGCGAAAAAAGCTCGCATCCGGTTTTTTTGTTTGTATGCGGGCAGTCGGGCTTCTCTGTCGTCGAGCTCCTGATTGCGCTGACGCTCATGGCATTTCTCGCGACGTCTTTACTGACGATAATCACGGCTGGCGGGGGCGCTTTTCAAAGGGTGCTGGACGATAAAACGGCCCAGGGCGAGGCCCGCATCGCCATATCCTACATAACGGTGAAACTGCGCCAAAACAGCGCGCAAGGAAAAGTCAGCATCGTGCCGTCGGGTTCGCTCACCAATGACAGGCCAGTGTTGAAAATCGAAGGCGGCCTGGGCGGCGGGGAGCTGTCCGATCATTATTTTATTTATTTCGAAGAACCTGCGGACGGCGGGACCGGCCGCTTGGTGGAAAAAACCGCGTCGGCCCCGCAAGTGGGCGACCCGTCCGGGACATTCAAGATAGCCGATGTGTCGGACTTCCATATTTCATATGCCGACGAAACACAGTCAGTCATCAATATCGTTGTCGTGTGCGAAGCCGCAGGCGAACGCGTCTCCCGCGAAGTATCGATCGCACTTCGTGCGTCTTGAGCCTGTATATCGCGCCTCCGCGCGTCCTGAGCCTGGTATAGCGCACCTTCGTGCGTCTTGAGCCTGTATATCGCGCCTCCGCGCGTCTTGAGCCTACCGACCTTGTGTGTCCATTCGGTTGGCTTGCGCTATTCATGTAAAAACCATATAATCACTATTATATTTTAAACAGGGCATAGACGATTGTGAAAGCTGGTATTTTACGGGCGAACACTGTTCGCCCCTACAACATTTTGTATATATGGAATGTTGATTGACCATATGTAGGGACGCACATTGTGCGTCCGCGACTTTTAGAATCACCTATAAACAGGGTATTACAGGAGGCTCAATATGGGAAAGCCGATAAATATAATGAGCATCGCGTTCGCGCCAACCGATGCGGACGCCATGCTGTCTGTTTTGAACAAACACATCCGGGACGGCTTGGATTTGGTGATACTGCCAGAGACCTGCACCGGCAACCACGCGGACGCGCTCCCGCCGGACTCGGGCGTGATTTCGGCTGTATGCCAGATCGCCGCGCGACGCCAGGCCAACATCATCTTTCCGCTGTACATGGCCCACGAAAACGCGAAAAGGGTGAATACGGCGCTGGTCATAAACAGGGAAGGCACAGTGGTGGCCTCGTACCGAAAAATGTATCCATATTGGTCCGAGTTCGACATCGACCCGCCATGCTCCGTCACAGACGCCGGGGACTGCGTCGCACAGCTTGACATCGGGAAGATCGGGCTGGCCATATGTTTTGACGCGAACTTCCCCGCTGTCTGGCAGAACCTGTATGACCTTGGCGCGGAGATGGTGGTGTGGAGCAGCGCTTACTCCGCAGGGATGCAGTTGGCTGCCTACAGCCTGATCCACCATTACCCCATCGTCACCTGTACGCAGGTGCCGGACGCTGCCGTATACGACATCGACGGTAGGGAGATCGTATACCGGTCCGGCGGGGGCGGTAACGGCGACAGTGGTTGCAACGGCGGGGGCGACAGTGGTGGCGACTGTAGCGGCAACGGTGGCGGCAACGGTAGCGGCAACGGTGTCGGCGAAGATGGCGCATGCGTCATGGAGCATACACTGGATTTAGACAGGCGCATATTCCATTACAACTTCAACCAGGACAAAGCGGAAAAGCTCATCGGCGAATGTGGCGCAGACATCGAAATGGAGAAAGACTACTGGCGCGAGCAGTGGTTCATTCTCCGCTCCAAAAGCGGCAGGGCGAGCGTAAAAGAGCTGGCCACGCGGTACGGCTTGACGGAGCTGAACGCCTACCAGGAAGACAGCCGCACAAAAATCGACGCCATGAGGGCGCCGATTTAAGCTATAAATAACCGCTTTGCACTGGCGGCGCCTATTACTTCCCGTAGCCGTTGAACCATGCGCGGCTCTCGAACGGCTTTTTTGACGCGCGGGGGCCGTCTTTTGCGGGAACGCCTATGGGCAGGTACGCGACTACCTCATAGCCGTCCGGGACGCCCAGCGCCGCCGCCATGTCCGCCTGCGTCTTCGCATCGCCCGTCACCTGGCCCTCTATCCAGCAACTGGCATAACCGAGCTCCGTGACAGCCAGCAGGATGTTTTCGATCGCGGCGGCGTAGTCCTGCACATTGAAGTAAACGTCGGCGTAGCCGGGGATGCGCTGCGTCAGAACGCACACAGCGGCCGGCGCCGATGCGAAGTGCGGGCTGTCCAGGCTGGCCGACACGGCGCCGATCAGCCTAGCGTCGTCCAGCCCGATCAGGCTCGTCGTTTGCGTGTTGCACCCAGAAGGCGCGGCCAGGCCCGCTTCCATTATCTTTTTTAACGTCTCGCGCGGCACGGGCTCCGGTTTGTACATGCCCCGGTAGCTGTAGCGTCCAAAAATCGCCTGCATTGTATCCATGTCAATCCTCCCTATTTTTAATGTAAATAGTATATCAAAATTGTAAAAAAAATATTTATCTATATATTGACAAGAAAAAAATTAGTGATACAATATGATGTGTCATACAACATGTATTGATTAGTTCGGATGCGTTACACGATATAGAGTATATAGAGCACTAAAGATGAAGTTTGCAAATGTACTAATGCTTAGATTTCATCTTAAATTACAAAAGCAACGCCTCGCAAAATACCAAAGAGCAAAAAGACAAATGAAAACCGGTTGGCGGCAACCGGAAAAATGCAAAAGAAAAAATCAGTTTCAATTTACAGGGGGGCGGCCAACATCGGCCGCCCTCGATCTTTGCGTGGACCAGCCATTTTTTTTCAACTAATTTTAATGACTGACTTTACAATGTTGGCCTTGTCGCTAAGGCTCTGCTCAAAAGCCTCTTGTATGTCGCCGAACGAATAGACGTGCGTGACGACCTCCCTTACGTTTACCACCCCGCTTGAAATGACTTCGATGGTAAGCGGGAAGGCGTGCCTGTAGCGGAATATCGTCATGAACGTGAGCTCCTTCGCTATCGCGTCGGTGATGGGCAGCTTGATTTCTCCGTCCGCCGTTTGGCCAATCAGCATTATCACAGCGCCTTTTTTTGTCATCCGTATGGCTTGGACAGTGGTTATCTCCGTACCTGCCGCCTCGATGACAAGGTCGCAGCCCGCCCCGCCCGTCAGGCGAATGACTTCCTCGACGGTGTCATGCTCCTTTGCGTTTATGACGGCGCTCGCGCCAAGGGACGCCGCCTTGTTCAGGCGCTTTTGCTCGATGTCCGTTATGTACACGCGGGAAACCCCGGTCGTTTTCAAGGCCAGCATGGACATGAGCCCGATGCACCCGGCGCCCGTGACGACGGCGGTTTTCCCAATCCCGGCGCCCGAGCGCAGCGCGGCGTAGAGCCCAATCGCCAGCGGCTCGACCATGGCGCCCTCAATCGCCGTCATATTGTCCGGCAGCGGGAAGCACAGCCTCGCATCGTACGCGACGTATTCGCGGAACACGCCGTCGGTCGGCGGCGAGCCGAAAAACGCCACCTGGCCGCAAAGGTTGTACAGGCCTTTACGGCAAAAGTCGCATACGCCGCAGGGCCTGCCCGGCTCAAGCGCGACCCGGTCGCCCGGCTTCACGTTCGAGACGCCCTCGCCCACCGCCTCGACGACGCCGCACGCCTCGTGCCCGAGTATGAACGGCGGCTTTACTATGCGGTACCCGAGCCTGCCCGCCTCGAAATAATGCAGGTCCGAGCCGCAGATCCCCACGCATTCGATCCTCACGAGCGCTTGCCCTGCCTTGGGGTCGGGGATGGGCGCCTCGGCGATTTCAATTTTTTTCAAGCCCGTCATGACGGCAGTTTTCATTTTACCATGTGCCATACAAAAGGCCCTCCGGCAAATTATTAATGCAAGCCAAGCGCACGGATCGTCCGCAGTCGGCCCGCTGTCGACCCTCTATCGGTCAGTGTATGATTTTATCATGATAATACATGCACGTAAATTACATTGTGTCTATATGTCAATAGTCATAGAAAATTTATTGATAATTCGAACAGGCGCACAGGCGGCCGACGCGTTGAAAAGAGAAACGAATTGATATATTATATATAGGTGAAGAAACAATAAAGGGTTGGGCCGTACCACGGACGCCATGCAGAATGTTTCCTATTGTGCGCGTGCGCTTCCGTGGCGTTTTTGCGGCAGGGGGCGAATTGACGGTATATGGGTTTGTGGGCCCGAGCGGGACGGGCAAGAGCCATCACGCGCTCGACGTGGCGCGACGGTTCGGCGTTTCATATATTTTAGATGACGGCCTTTTGATACGGGAGAACCGCGTGCTGGCGGGCTCGTCGGCCAAACGGGAGGCTTCGCGCATAGCGTCTGTCAGGAGGGCGCTGTATACCGAGCAGAGCCATGCAGAGCAGGTGGGCGAGGCGCTCGCAGGGTCGGGCGCGCAGTCTGT
Organism: Oscillospiraceae bacterium; assembly: GCA_009777515.1. Lineage (GTDB taxonomy): Bacteria > Bacillota > Clostridia > WRLR01 > WRLR01 > WRLR01. The sequence continues at coordinate 40,028 of WRLR01000004.1, forward strand.
GATGATCCTCGGCACGTCGGCCCATATGGTCGACGAAATTGCCAAGCGCCTGAAACTACCGCCGATCGATATGTATATCGATATCGGGGACATGGTTTCGGACAGCGACATCGAAGCAGCGCGCGCCGTTCGCAGATCAGAGGGGAAGCATGTGATACCTGCGCCGACATTCGCTCTGAAAAAGGAGTTTTCCGGATATTTCCTCGCGCCGCTGCGCCATTTGGTGAGGAGGGGGAAAAAGGCGGGCGCGGGTACGGGCGTTGGCGCCGGCGCCGGCGAGCGCACGGTCGTGCGGCCGACGTTCAGCTATCTGGGCGGGTACTCCATATCCAGGTCCGCGCTGGAGCAGTTGGCAGCCTGCGTCGCAATGAAGTCGGCGGGCGTGGCCGGGGTGATGGACGTCAACGTCGACTTCGCGGAAAACAGGCTCGACATCGCGATGTCGCTGTGCATAAAATACGGCGTCGGGATTCGCGCCGTTTTGGCCGGGACCGCCAAGCTCATCAGGGCGGAGATGGACAGGCAGACGTCGCTCCATATCCGCGAAGTGAGCCTGACGGCCAAATCCCTCGATGTGAAGCAAAATGCGTATTAAAGGTGAACCAAAGCCGCTCGCCGGCATCAGGCGGATAGCCATAGCCGGGGTCCTGGCCGCAATGACGGTCGTGGCGACAGCCTTTACGAAGATACCGATATCGTTTGCCCAGGGCTACTTCAACCTCGGGGACACCGTGGTGCTGACGGCCGGCGTGCTGTTCGGCAGCTACACCGGGGCGTTTGCCGGCGCCGTCGGCTCCGCGCTGGCCGACATACTGACGGGCAGCTATATATTCGCGCCGATCACGCTGGTCGTCAAGGGTGTCGAAGGGTACGTCGCGGGTAGGCTCTCCGGCAGGGGGCCAGTCAACGGCGGCGGCGCGAAAAAGCCCGCGTTGGCGCTGGCGCTGGCGTCCGGAGCGTGCGTTATGGTAGTGGGCTATTTTATCGCGGAAGCGGTTGTACTGTCTTTGTTTGATCGCACCTTTGGGTTGGCCGCCGCCGTGGCGGAGCTCCCGGTCAACATAGCGCAGGGCGGACTGTCTGCGGCGCTCGCTCGGCTCGCTATCGAGGGGCTCCGGCGCTCGAAAATCATTTAGCAAAAACCGCTGTTGAAGACATAACAAATGACGATGACGAAATTGACGAAATAGACGAATTAATCGATATAGGCGAAATAGGCGAGATAGGCGAGATAGGCGAGATAGACGAAATAGGCGAGATAGACGAAATAGGCGAGATAGACGAAATAGGCGAATTAGACGAATTAGACGATATAGGTGAAATAAACGAAATAACTATCTTTAAATGACGATATATGCACAATGACAATATGAGAGGGTATTCATGGACAAAACTGCTTTTTTCGAAAAATATGGCATCGACGAGAAGGAATTCGAAAAACTCGGCATGAACTGGGACGATTTAATGGTAATACTGGAGGAGTACAGCAGCAGGCTGCCCATGTATGAGGACACGGCGCGGTTCCTGGCGGATTTGATGAACAAGGAAAAGTCCATCCACTCCATCAAGTACAGGGTGAAGGACAAGGAGCACCTAATAGAAAAAATAATCAGGAAATCGGCCCAGGAGCCGGCTTTCCTGGCCACATTCAAGGACTACGAAAAAAACGTCAAGGATTTGATTGGCCTTCGCGCGCTACACCTGTTTAAGGAGAACTGGGTGGAAGTACACCGGTTCCTGGCCGAAAACTGGGACTTTTACACGGCGCCCAGGGCGAACTATAAAAAGGGCGACCCCGAGTCGCTGCTCAGCAAGTACGCCGAAATGGGCTGCGAGCTCAACGAGCACAGGCACGGCTACCGCTCCATACACTACCACCTGCTGATCAAGCTCGGCCGCCAGGACATGGTGGCGGAGGTCCAGGTCCGGACGCTGTTCGAGGAGGCGTGGAGCGAGATTGACCATTACTTCCGGTACAGCTTCAAGCGCGAGACGGAGCAGGCGGAGCCGTACCTGGGCGTGCTGAATAACATAACGTCCAACGCCGACGCGCTCGCGTCGTACATCAACAACATGGGCATCCCCGGCAACGGCGGGGAGGCCGAGCCGCAGGGCCGGTCCCAATTGAACGTGCGCGAAATATATAGCAAGGTGCGCAATGGATAACAGGCCGATTGGCGTCTTTGACTCGGGGCTTGGGGGGCTGACGGTCCTCAAGGAGATCCGCCGCATCCTGCCCAACGAGAGCATCGTATATTTCGGGGACTGCGGGCGGACGCCCTATGGCGTAAAATCCCCCGAAACAGTGCGGCGCTATACGTTTCAAAACACCAGGTTCTTTTTGGAAGTCGGCGTTAAGCTGCTCGTCATAGCGTGCAACACGTCCAGCGCATGCGCGTACGGGCCCGTCGCGGGCGCGCTGGGCGGCCTCGGCGTCCCGGTGGTCGAGGTCATCAGGCCGGGGGCCGCGGCAGCAGCGAGCGCCACTCGCAACCGCAGGGTTGGCGTCATCGGCACTGCGGCGACCATAGCGAGCGGGGTGTACGTGGACGTGCTCGGTGAGACGGATCCGGATATACAGGTGTTCGCAAAGGCCTGCCCGCTGTTCGTGCCCATCGCCGAAGAGGGCCCCGGGTGGTGGGATCACGTGTCCGCCCGCATCATCGCGGAGGAGTACTTGGGAGGGCTGCGCGAAACGGGGATAGACGTGCTTTTGCTGGGCTGCACGCATTACCCGCTGCTGGGGGGCGTCATCAGTGCGGCCCTTGGCGGGGGTATTATGCTCGTCAGCTCCGCGCAGGCGGTGGCGGCGGAGGTGTCCGCCAGGCTGGGTGCGCTGGGGCTGTGCGCCGGGAGCGAGAGCGAGGGTGGAGGCGGGGTCGGGAGCGAGAGCGAAGGTGGAGGCGCAGGCAAGGCTGGAGGCGAGGGCGGGAGCAGAGGCGAGGTATCTCCGCAAATCCGTTTTTACACGAGCGACAGCCCGGAGAAGTTCGAGCCGCTGTGCGGCGCCATACTGGGCGAGCCGGCGGGCGCGTGCGTCCAAAAGCTGGACATCGACAAATACGAAAGCAGGTTGCCGTAATGGATAGAAACGTGATCGTCTCCATGATCGGGCTGCAGATAAACGAGGGCATGGAGCCCGATGTAATGGAACTCGTGACAGAGGGCACATATAAAAAGATGGGGGACTCCCATTACATATCGTACCAGGAGAGCGAGACGACGGGGATGGACGGGACTACGACGACGATAGAGGCTTCGGGCGATATACTCACGCTCGTCCGTTTCGGCGCCGTCAATTCGCAGTTTATATTCGAGCAGGGGAAGAAGCACCAGTCGCACTATGACACGGGCTACGGCTCGTTCACGGTCAACATCACGGCGAGCAACGTGGAGATCGACATCGGCGAGCACGGCGGCGCCATCCGCCTGGGGTACGAAATGGCTATCGACGACGGGCGCCGCGTGTTCAGCGACGTCATCATGGAGATTCGCGAATCGGCGCGCGACGCATGAGCCGTAACGCCGATTACTATAAAACGCTTTAATATAGTTTAAAACGCTTTAATATAGTTTAACGCTATCGCTATAATGTAGTTTAGTAATTGGCATCTAAACATGGCGTCATAAATTAAAAATAGACAGAGGGCCGGGGTCGCGCGTACAGCAGCGGCTTTTTTTGTGCGTTAAAATAATATAATTGAGCCTTTTAACCGATAATTATTCTATATCTATACTTTCAGGCGGGGCGGTTTCGCCCCTTCGAGTTTAAATCGTTATGTGACGAGGGATGTACATGCGGCGATATCATATATATGTTCCGGCTAAGAGGGCGGCAGCGGCGCTGTGCGCCCTGGCGATGTGTTTTGGGCGCCCGCCTGCGGGCGCTGCCGCGGCTGCAGCCGCTAACGTGGTTGCAACCGCAGGCGCTACCGTGGCTTCGGCTTCTAGCACTGCCGTGGTTGCAGCCGCAGGCGCTGCCGTGGTTGCAACCGCTACCACTGGTGCCCCGGGCAGGACGACGGAGCGCGCGCTGAACAACTATGTCGGCTCGCGCGACTACCTCGATGTCCTGTTCAACATCGATTTTCAGGACATCGGCGGGTCGTGGGCGCGCGACGCGATATACGAGAGCGGGGCGCTGGGCATCGTGAAGGGCTTCGGGGCGCCGCTGTACTATGGCTCGGTTGTCATGACCAAGGGTGAGGCGCTCGCGCTCGCGGTGCGGGCCGCCGGGCTGGAGGGCGAAGCGCAGGCGGCCGGCGAGGCGATTGAAGCGGCGGAACGCCTGGCGGGGAGGGCGGCGTCCGGCGCGGAAGCCGTCTGGATCAACGGCGCCCTGCGCGTCGCCGCAGACATGGGGCTTATATCCGCGCTGGAATATGAGGCGGCGACGGGCAGCGCCCAGGCGCAGGCCCTATCCCCGTTCCGGAGCGGAGCGGTTGCGCAGCGCCAGGAGTTCGCATACTGGCTGGCGCGCGCGCTGGACATACCACCCGTCAGGGGGCAGGAGTCGGTTTTCACGAACTATTCCGACTGGCAGAGCGTCGACAGCCTGTACGTCCCCTATGTGGAAGCGGTGCTGCGCGAGCGGATCATGAGCGGGGACGCACTGGGGCGGTTCATGCCGCGCGACGGGCTGACGCGAGAGCAAGCGGCGCAGGTCATTAAAAACGCGTCGAAATTCGTGTTCGCGAAAAACGGCTTTGTCGAGTCGACAGGGACCATTGAGAGGATAGAGACGGACGTCGCCGCAGCGCCGGAGGGCGCGGGCGCGGAGCTCATGCGGGCCAATTATTACATCCGCAACCAGATAGGGCGGTTGGACGTCATAACGACGGAGATAGCGGTCGGCGACAGCGCCGGCGCCGCGTCCGCCGGGAGGCGGGAGACGGGGCTGGTCGTCAATGCCGGGGGGCTGCTCGAGGACGAGACCGTGCTCAAGACGGGCGACAGGGTGCGCTATATCTCGTCGCGGAACCGCTATCCGGGGCGCCGCGACGAGATACGGTACATGGAGATCCTGCCTGGAGCAGCGGGCGGCGCCGGGGGCGGCGCAGGCGTGGCCGCCAGGGCCTATGTACTCGCGCAGATTGACGGCATCGACCACGTGAACCGCAGGATCGCGTTCACGCAGATTTTCCCGCTGGAGTACCCGGACGCGAACAGCCTGTACCGCGCCGCCGAAGCGCCGCAGGAGCTGCTCCGGCTTTCGGCGGAATACATATACAGCGAAGTCGTCGCCGTCCGCTCGAACGGCGCCCATGTTGACATTGGCGCGCTGCAGACGGGCATGGTCGTTATCATCGGCGTGGAGGATTTCCGCAGCCTGTTCTACATCGAGACCGTCATGTTGAGCTACCACCTGGGCGAGCCGGGCGTCGCGCGGGGGATCATCGAGGAGAACAACCCCGTGCTGGGCTATGTCTCCATGTATAGCGAGTCGGGCGACCGCACTGCCGTTCGCTCGCTCGGCAGGGAGGGCGAGCGGCCGGAGCTGATGATATACAACTACTCGGACGCGATGGCCGTAGACGTTATGAAAGATGGCGTGGCCGCCTCCCTAGACGCGCTCTCTGCGGGGGACTCCGCGTTCGTGCGTTTCGACGGGTCGGGCGAGCTTACGGCGATCAGCGCGGTCACCAACTACAAAGAACGCTACGGTACAGTCATTTCCGTGCTGGCCGACTCCCTGGTCATCCGGTTCGACGAGGACGCATCCGGGTATACATCCGGGAGCGCGTCCGGCAATCCGCCCGGGAAGGCGTCAGGCGGCGCCTCCGAGGCGGCGTTCAGCCTGCCGCTGGGCGCTGACGTCATGTACTTCAAGGACTATCGGCTGGCGGGAAAGTCCGCACTCGTACCGGGCGCCTCCGTGCGCGTGTTGCTGCAGGACCTGGCAGGCGTCACGGTAGTGCGCGAGGTGACGATAATGCACGAGGGCGACCGGGGGCGCGTCGGCAATGTCTACAAAGCGGTGCTGTCGCGCTTTGACGAGATGTCGAAGAAGGCCGTCGTGTACAACGTGCAGAAGCTTGTAAAGGGTCGGTGGGAATGGGCGGACAGGAAGGGCTTCGACGCCGTCAACATCGACGCCGAAACGCGCATATATATGGGGAACACGCTTGTCACACCGGCGGGCGCCAACAAGCTGCTGCGCGACAACGAGGTGTACATAGCCGTCATGAACGACTACGGCGGCGTGGAGGTAGCGGCGCAGATCAGCGTCAGGGGCGCGGACGACAAAGAGCAGTTATACGACGGCGCCATAAGGAGCATTAGGCGCTCCACGGGCGTTTTTAGCCTGGCGAACGGGCCTGGCGACATAGCGTTGGGAGACTTTTCCATCATCATTAAGGACGGCTTATTAATCAGCGGCGCGGCGGTGGAGCAGGACGACCTCGCCTATGTCGTCGCCAGCCGCGAGGACGCGACGGGGCGTATGAGGGCCGAAGTGGTCGAAATCGGCGGCAGGGCTGACAACACGCGCGTCCGCATATACAGAGGGCGGATATCCAATGTCGTCCTGCACAAAGAGTTCACATTGGAATCCTTTTCCGAGCTGGAGCTGGGCGGGACGGAGTGGAAGTACGCGAACACGCCAAAGACGTTCTCGCTGACATTCGACACGCTGTTCCTGACCTCCGGAGGGGCCACGCAGCTCAACATGTTCGACGGCAGGGGGCAGTACGACTATACGGACCCGCCGCGCACCGTCTACGTGCTCTCCGACGGCACGGACGCGCTGGCCATCAGCACTGCGCCGTACGGGATCGAGAACATACGGGGGACGGTCGTCAGCGTCGATGGGGTCGAGCTGGACGAGGACGGCGCCGCGATGTCCGAGCCGGACGGCATGACTATCGGTTGGGTCTCGTACTACGACCGCGCCAAATTCTCATGGACGCAGAGGAAGGGCGACACGGCTGTAGTCATAGCGCCGAACACGCTGATCATCAAGAACAGCATGCCCGTCGCCCCGTCTGCCATACGGAAGTCCGACGCGGTGCGCGTGATAAAGTCCGACACCGCTGTCTCTGGCACAGGGTACATTATAATAATCGAGAACTGATTTAACGGGAGGTTCGTGGCATGAAATACAGGCATAAAAAACGGGTCGCGCCGGCGCCGGGGGCATCGTCGGTGTCGGCGGCGTCGGCATCGGCGGCATCGTTGGTTATGGCTCTTTGCTTCTTGCTGTGCTGTATTTTCCCTGCGCCGGGCGCTGTGGTATATGCGCGCGACGGCGTCGGCGGGTTCGACGGCTCGGGCGTCTCGTCCGGGGAAGCCCCGGGGCGGACGGTCCACGATTTTCAGGAATACGTGTTCGTGACCGGGTCGCCCGTGCTGCTCAAAGGGACGCTGGTAATCTCAAAGAGCGAGAGCAACGGGAGGACGACGTCCGCGTACTCGTACAAACTGAGTAGCGACGCCCGGGCCATACAGCTCACGCGCGACATCCAATACGAGACGACCAGCGAGGCCAAGGGGAACGGGCAGACCGTGACGCAGACCGTACTCACCCGCGAGCCGTCCGAAAAGATCGTCACGGCCAACCAGACATACACGCTACGGCGCATGGACTTCGCCAGGACCAGCCTGATAGACGAGAGGCCGGCGGTCCACTATTATTCGGGCAACACATGGTACCGCAAGCACTACGAGGTCGGCGGCGGCGCTGTGACGTCGTCCAGCGGGGACTACCTGACCGTCGAGGCGACGGGGCAGTTCTACGGTTTCGACCAGGCGTGGGGCAGCGCCGACATTGAGGATATGGACTATGTGATCGATTACACCCAGAGCGTTATGACGACGGGCGACAGCGGGGTGCGGGAGCTGTGGTCCGGCTCCGCGAACGTGCGCCGATCCCAGTCGATCATCACGGATCTGCGCTATGTGGAGAACGAACCGCAGGCTATCAGCTTCCGGGGCGGCTTTTTGGAGACGCGCCGCAACGACAATGTGCTGGAGTTCTCCGCGCGCCTGCCGGAGTTCGACGCGGCGGGCGTCGCCACGGACAGGCTGCAGCGGTACACGGACAGCACGCAGATAAGCATGTTCCCCTCCGTCAAGCGGCTGGTATCGCCGGATTTGAGGCAAATAAACGGCCACTGGGCGGAGGAGGCAATCTCCAAGCTGTTCGGCCTCGAAATTCTGTCGTCCAGGCCTTCGGAATATGTTCCCGATCAATACATCACGCGCGCTGGCTTCGCAGCCGCGCTGGTCGCAGCGGCCAAGCCCGTGCCGGAAGACCCGAGCATCAGGCAGCGCAGGACGACAGGAGGCACGCGGCAGGGGCGCGCCCAGGCCCCGGCGCCGAGCTTTACCGACGTGCCGGCCGACCATGTGTACTATGCGCAAATCGAAGAAGCGTTCGCCAGGGGGCTGATGGGGCCCATAGACAAACTGGAGTTCCGCCCGAACCAAAGGGTGCGCGTCGCTGACGCCGCCGTCACGCTGATACGGGCGCTGGGGCTGGAGGCCGTCGCCAGCGCGCACGGCGCAATTACCGAGTACGCGGACGACGTCGGGATACCGGCGTACGCGAGGGATGCCCTGTATGTAGCGCAGAAGATAGGGCTCCTGCGCGGCGACGAAAGGGGCAACATCAACCCGCTGAGGGAGCTGACCGAAGCCGAGGCCGCTGTGATACTGGACAGGCTTGTGTCCTACATGATGGCGGATCTGAAAGCCGACTACCGCGAACGCATCATGGACTATTAATATTTAAATGGATTATTAATATCTATAATGAAGTCGGTGCGTAGGTGTTTATACATGTTCCGTCATGTTGCGGCGGTAGCGCAGAGGCATGTGGTTGCGCTGCAGTTTATAGTTGAGGCGGGCCTCGATAGCGATTGTTTTGTAGAACGTCTTCCAGAGCTCTCGAATTTGCTCCTCGTCCGCCGCCAGGTCGGGCATCTTTAACCCGTGTGCGTCCGCCACGTGCCACTCCTTCGTGTCGTAGATGCCGGCGATGTGCCGCCCGGAATCGTAGATCACAAACGGGATGTCCATGAGCCTGTCCGCGAAGTGCTGCATCAGTAGCGGTATCTGGTTGTGCTCCGGCGTTATTTGCGCGAACTGCACATTGTTTTCCATGACGGAGAAGCGTATGAAACCGGCCAGCTTGCCCGTCTCCCTGCCGACGTTGCGGCAAATCGCGAATATGTCGAACACCGCAGGGTCGGTGAGCCGTTCCGTGACGCCCCTGCCCTCGGCGAACGCCAGTTTTAAAAAGCGCATAATCTTAGTGTAGCGCTCCGGGTCGCACGAAAGGTACGCAGTCCAGATGTTCCTATAAATGGTGGCGCCCAGCTTGTCTACGATGCCGTCCAGCACGCGCCCGGCCTTGGCGGAGTCTGTTGTGATCACGCGCGGGGACTCGCACAGGGACTGCTGATAACCGCCTCCGTCGTATATGCCCGTAGGGAACAGCCTGTCCGCATACGCTTCAAAAACAGACGTGAGCAGTCCCTCGAAGCTGCCGTCTATTATATGTATTACACTCTCGTCCATATTTTCACAATATCACATTATTACATCTGCCCCGTCAGCGACATTTGTATGTCTTCTTGGGCAGGCGCCTGCGTCTGTGCCGATACTTGAGTAGCGTCCGAAGCTATGTCGTGCGCTGTTTCTATAAACCTGCTCGGCGCCCGTTCACTTGCCTTGTCATCCAGCGCCAGCAGTTCTGGGAACTGCGCCCCGCCGCCGATGGCCGCCGCGTCGTTGTCAAGGTATGACAACTGGTACGGCGCGCCCGCCTCGCTGGCTTTTAGTGCCTCGCGGCGCGAGCCTGAGACAAGGTTCGAATAAATGGATTTTTCGTTGAGGGCGAGCCCGTACATGGACTTTCCCGAACAGGTAATGAAGTAAACGGCGCGCTTTAGCACGACCCCCAGCTTTTTTAGGTCTTCGAATGTTAGGTTTGCGCTGCGCCGGGCGGCGACTATCCGCTTTGCGGATATCATTCCGATGCCGGGCACCCGCAGCAGTTCCTCATAATCCGCTCTGTTCACCTCTACTGGGAAGCTGCCCAAGTGGTTGATCGCCCAGTTGCATTTTGGGTCCACGGCGAGCGACAGGTTCTGCCCCTCGGCGTCTAGTATCTCCGATGCCTTGAAGCCGTAGAAACGCAGCAGCCAGTCGGACTGGTACAGCCTGTGCTCGCGCAGCAGCGGAGGGGGCTGCCCCACTGGGAGCAGCTCGTGGCTGCCCATTGGGACATACGCGGAGTAAAACACGCGCTTTAAGCGGAACTTGTCGTACAGGCTCTCCGCCAGGCGGATTATCTGATAGTCGGAGTCGGGCGACGCCCCGATGATCATTTGCGTGCTGTGGCCCGCAGGGGCGAAGCGCGGGGCATTGCGAAACAGTGCGAGCTCGTTGCGTGCCTGAGCCATGCGTTCCTTTATGAAACCCATGGGGCGTATGACCGACTCGCGGTCTTTGTCGGGCGCGAGTAGCTTCAGGCTCCGCTCCGTAGGCAGTTCTATGTTGACGCTGATGCGGTCGGCGAGCATACCGAGCCTGGTTATGAGCGCCTCGGACGCGCCGGGGATGGCCTTGGCGTGGACATAGCCGTTAAAGCGGTGCTCCGCCCGCAGTATGGCCAGCGAGCGTATCATACGCTCCATGGTGTAGTCGGGGTCCTTCAATACGCCGGAGCTCAAGAACAGGCCCTCTATATAGTTCCTGCGGTAGAACGCGATGGTGAGCGCGGCCAGCTCTTCCGGGTCCAGGGTGGCGCGCGGGACGTCATTTGATATGCGGTTGGCGCAGTATTTACAATCGTACACGCATTGGTTGGTCATGAGGATTTTCAGTAGGCTGATGCAGCGGCCGTCGGCAGAGAAGCTGTGGCATATGCCCCCAGCCACCGCGTTACCGAGCGACCCCTTCGCGCCGGCCCTGTCGACGCCGCTGGACGTGCAGGCGACGTCATATTTTGCCGCGCCTGTCAGCACGCTGAGCTTGCCGAAAATGTCCATCAACGCCCTCCAACACCATAGACTACCTGATTAATGTAAACATAACCCGCAGGGTATATAATAATCGCCCGCAACGGCACGAATGCCACGCGTGCGAACACTGTTCGCCCCTACGAGCGAATGTTATCATATTTGCAAACATATGTCAAACATATGTTCTATATATTTACGTATATTCTATGTATATTTTTAAGCATGGTTACTGGTCACACCATGTTTATATTGACATGGATAATTGTAGGGACGACCGCCCTCGGTCGTCCGATTATGCGGCTAGCATTTTTTACACGGACGACCGAGGGAACGCCTCCTACGGAGGCGGTCGTCCCTACGAAAATCGTCATCGATAGACACCCCTCTGACCAGTAACTTTGCATGTTATGGAGTGCTACGGGAATGCGTCATTGGGGGAGCGCGTCGGAGAGCGAGCGGAGGATGGCTTTGCGGTTTAGCTTGCGGCCTATGATGTTGAGCATGGGTTCGCCGCCGCCGCGCGACAGCTCGACGGCGCTGTTTGTGGCGTTTGCCATCACGCCCCCGATGGTGCCTTTGACGCGCAGGACTTCGCCGAACTCAGGCGCGAACAGGCGCCGGACGGCTTGCTCCACCGAGTCATGCGAAAACTGCCCGCCAATCTGCACCGAGCAGCTCTGGTAAATGCGCGCGTGGTCGATCTCCGCCTTGACATAGCCCGCCCCGCCGGCGGACGCAGCGGCTATAATTTTTTCGATATCGCCGTCTGACAGCCCGCCTTCATACAGCCCGTCGTCAGTCAGCCCGCCGTCGATAAAGACGGGCGCGCCCGAGCCGAATGTTTCGCACGTCGCGCCCCGGTTTAAAAGTATCGCCCCCGTCCCGCGCACCTGCGCTTCGTACAATGCGCGCTCCTCGGCGTCGTGCCGCTGCGCGGAGCCGTCCACCACGGTCACGACGCCGCCGACCACGCAGCACCGTTTTATAGCGGGAGCGGACATGGCCTCAAAAAAATCGCCGAGGGTAAATACCCCCGATGGCTCCACGATAATGCGCTCGAACGCGCCCGACAGCTCCTCCAATGCGCGGATAAAATCCAGTTTAAGCCCGCAGCAGATACACCCGCCAGTCAGCTCGGAGACGGGCGCGCCGGTATCGCGCAGCATGGCCGTGTCGACGCCTTCGCGCCCGAACTCGTTTTCGATCACAACCGGGTCAATGCCCCTTCGCTTTAGGTACCCTATATATTCTTTAATGAATGTCGTCTTGCCCGCGCCGAGCAGCCCGGTCACCAAATCGACGGATGTCATGGCGCTTTATTGTAACGCCCGTAGGTTTTCGCTATGTCAATCATGCGGCGGGCGCGGTCGAACGGCGCGTTGGCCGGGTACTCGCAGCCGGTGGCAAGCATGTAGCCGCCGCCCTTGCCCATGATGTCAATCTGCTCTTTGCAATACGCGTCCCACTCCTCGTCGGTCGCCGTGACGGTCATAACCGGCGGCACGCACCCGATCAGCGTTATCTTGCCACCGTATTTTGCTTTGCACTCCGCCAGGTCCGCGCAGTCGTCCGGGGGGTACAGGAACGAGATGGCTATCGGGTTCATCGACTCTATCTGCGCGTCAAAGTAGATTTTCTGGCCGCAGTTGTGGATCATGACGGCCACTTTGCGCTCGTGGCATATATCGGCCAGCTCCTTGACGAGGCCGCCCTCCATCTCCGTCCACATGGCCTTGGACATGATGGAGCCCGACGAGTACAGCGTATCGAACATGACGGCGTGGACGCCGGTGTCGATGAGCGCGTTCACATAGTCTTTTAATGTATCGTTGATCGCCGCCGCCGCCCTCTTTACGGCGTCGCGGTCGTCGTACAGGTCCATGTACATCTCCTGCTGGTGACGCAGCATGGACAGCACGCCCAGCGGCCCGAAGACGAACGCCACAATGGGCTTGTCCTGGCCCACCTGCTCGACGAGGTTTTTGCACACTTCGATGTGGAACATCATGCGCTTTGACGTGCGGTAGTCGACTTTTTCAATCTTCGCGTAGTCTTCGATCTCTTTAATTACGCAGTTGTTGTAGTTGGGGTGGGCCGCCTCGTTTTCGGGATATAGGATCTCCTGCCCCCAGGCGTCGCACTCGATGGACAGGTCCACCAGCGTGACCAGGCAGTCAATGTCGAACTCGCGGGCGGCTTTGACAAAGGCGTCCGTGCAGACCCCGGCGTCGGTCGCCCATGTCTTGTAATCCGCCCCGACCAGGTTGCGCGTCACCCCGCTGAGTATCGGGTATACCGGGACATGGTCCGGCTCGCTGTGTGACAGCGTGGCCATTACCCTTTCTATGGAACCCATTGCTTCGCTCATTGAATCACCCCTGTTTTTGCATAATTTTGTATTATATTATGATCTATTATAGCGCTTGTTTCTAGCGCTGTCTTAATATTTATTGTATTATATTCTACAAAACGGGCCCACAACAGGACATACCTATGCATACGCGTATTGAGATGCCGGACTACATTGAATATGCTATAGACGCGCTTGGCGCGGGCGGGTACGGCGCCTATGCCGTGGGGGGCTGCGTGCGCGACAGCCTGCTCGGCGCGGCGCCCAAGGACTGGGACATAGCTACGGACGCCAAGCCTTTCGAGATATCGCACGTCTTTTATGGCCACAGGCAGTTGACGCACGGGGCAAAGTATGGGACGGTCGCCGTATTCGTCGGCGACGCGCCCGCGCCCGTCGAGATCACCACCTACAGGACGGACGGCGAGTATTCCGACAACCGCAGGCCCGACACGGTCATCTTCGCGCCGGATTTGCGCGAAGATCTGCGCCGCAGGGACTTTACGATAAATGCCCTCGCATATAGGCACGATTGCGGCGTGATAGACTATTTCGGCGGGCGGGCGGACTTGGACGGCAAGGTCATCAGGTGCGTCGGCGACGCGCGCGAGCGCTTCGGGGAGGATGCCCTGAGGATAATGCGCGCGCTCAGGTTCGCGTCGACGCTATCATTTAACATCGAAGAGCGCACGGCGTCGGCCATGCGCGGCCTCGAGCACAGCCTAAAAAATATCGCGGCTGAGCGCGTGTGCGCGGAGCTGACGGGCATCCTGGCGGGTGACGGCGCGGGCGCCGAGGCTGTGCTTATGGAGTTTTTTGACATATTTTGCCTACTGATCCCGGAGCTGGACGGTCGCACGCGGAAGATAATGGCCCGCGCGGTTGGCGCGTCGGCGCCATGCGTCGCGCTGCGCGCCTCGCTGCTGTTGTGGGGCGTTGCGCCTGCGGATGCCCGAGGCGCCCTTATGCGGCTCCGGTTTAGCGGCGATGTCATCGGCGACGTGGTCGAGCTGTTGGCGCATAGAGACGCGGACGTCGCGTCCGGCGACGCCGCCATCAGGCGCCTGCTGCACAAAATAGGGCCCAAGCGGCTCCGGTTGCTGCTCGGCGCGCGGCGGGCGCTCGCACGGGCATGCAAAAAAGCAACCCAGGCAGCCGAAGCGATAGAAGCCGCCGAGAACCGGATGGCGGCCATTATCGCCAGGGGGGATTGCTATTCTTTAAAAGATTTGAATATAAAAGGTGGCGACTTGATAGCCCTGGGCTTCAAGCCAGGAAGGGCGCTGGGGGCGGCCCTCGATACGCTGCTGGACGGCGTCATGTCGGGGGATTGCCAAAATGACAGGGCTGCCCTTTGCAGCGCCGCGCAAATGATCCTCCGCACGGCGTTGCAGCGTTGAGCGGGCATTTCTAAATGGACATCTCTAAGCGGTCATCTCTAAGCAATCATCTCTAAGCGGTCATCTCTAAGCAATCATCTCTAAGCGGTCATCTCAAATCAGTTATCTCTAAACGGCATCTCCAGGCGGCCATCGCTTAAGCTGATTTTTTGTTTAATTTATACGCGAGGATAATGATAATCAACACCAGCACGGCCGGGGTCAGCAGGACATTGAAGAGCCATTTGATAAATGTGCCCACAATACCGAATGTAAAGGCAAACAACGCGCCCAGCAAAGTGAATGCGCCGCCTATCAAAAAAATCCCGATGCAAAGGCCCGCCAAAACAAATATCAGTGTTTTCATAATAATACTCCTCGTTCGCATAGTATAAATTCTGTTGTATACATTCTAATACATCGCGCGCTATATTGCTTTGAGATTGAATTAAGAATGGATTAAAATACGCGCACCCAAACCGCAGCCGAATGGTTAAATACGGCATACTGTTTTAATGGCGATTTAATTTAATTCACATTGCCGTTAAATCTTCGGGGTTTATATTAATGCTATACATTCGCGGTTTCTAGGTTGGGCCGTGAAACGGGAGGATTAGTATGGCATCGATAGAAATGGTAGAAAAGCTGAGGTCGCGGGCAGGGGTCACATATGAGGACGCGCGCGAGGCGCTTGACTCATCGGACGACGATATGCTCGACGCCTTGATATGGCTTGAAAAAAATGGGAAAACCGTACCCCCGCGCGTGTCATACTATACAACGGACAGCAACAAGGGCGCAGGCCGCGACAATTATTCCGATATTGACTATGAACGGTCGGATCGCTATTACGACAGCAGCAAGCAGGGCGCGGACCGCAACGCCAAAAAAAGCAAAAAAGACAAACAGCGCAACCAGGCGCATAAAAGCGACAGCCGCACGGCCGATAAAAAAAGCGGCCGCTCATCTGACTATAGAAGCGGTCGCTCTGCTGACAATAGAAGCGACACGCACGCCTATTACTACGACGAGCGCGACGTCCGCCGCAAGGCCTCTTCATTCGCCGCTTCCGCGCTGGGCTTCATCGCGAAGGCATTCCATGTAGGCAATACCACAATGATCGAAGTCACCCGGTACGGAAAGGACATAATAAAAATTCCGCTTACCCTGTTCGTCGTGGCGTGCTTCATGTTCTTTCACGTTATTTTAATACTCATGCCGGTCGGGCTGTTCTTCGGCTTCCGCTACATTATTGAAAGCAGCCATTTCAACAGCAACCCGATTAACACGTTCACGAACACGGCCGCCGACGCGGTGGACGGGCTAAAAGAAGCGTTCGGCCAAAAAAAGCAAAAGCATTAAAATGCAGGCTAATGGACGTCAGTAAACAGCAAACGAAATGCTAAAACAAATACTTAAACATATGCTTAAACAAATGCTATATATAGGTTTTAAGGTTGCTCATATATAGGTTTTAAGGCATGAATGATATAATAACATTGACATGGGCGGGCTAATCCCGCCGGCGCCCGCGATTTTGCGTGGGCGATCATTTACGCATAGGATTCGCATGGGTGGGCAATCCGCCCGCGCCTTTGCACAGCGAGGTGATGGACGGGCTTTTGCCCGGTTAGGACATGCCGGATAGAATATTGATTGTAGAGGACGACGACAAGCTTTCGCGGTTCATAGAGCTCGAGCTGACTTACGAGGGCTACGAGGTGATGAAAGCGGCGGACGGCAGATCGGGGCTTAGCCTTGCGGAAGCCGAGGCGTTCGAATTGATCCTTTTGGACATAATGCTCCCGGAGATCAACGGCCTGGAGCTGCTGCGGCGGCTCCGGCGCTTTTCTAAAACGCCTGTCATACTGCTGACCGCGCGCGACACGGTCATGGACAAGGTGACGGGGCTCGACAGCGGCGCCGACGACTATGTGACAAAACCGTTCGCCATCGAGGAGCTGCTCGCGAGGATACGGACGGCGCTCCGCAAAAGGGTGGCGGAGGGCCAGGCGCAGGAGGCGCCCAAGGTGCTCAAACTGGGCAGACTGACGCTCGACGTTCCGCGCTACACCGCGATGGTCGATCAACAGCCGATCGAACTGACTAAACGCGAATTTGACCTGCTTAAAATCCTCATGGAGAACGCAGGCATCGTGCTCACCCGCGACATCCTCCTGGAGCGGGTCTGGGGGTACAACTACATGGGCGAGACGAATTCGGTCGACGTTTATATACGCTTCCTGCGGGGGAAGATCGACGACGCGTTCGGGGTTAAGTACATACATACAATCCGGGGGGTCGGCTACACGATGCGCGTCGAGGAGGACGGCAAGTGAGCAGGGCGGAAAGCGGCGCCAGAAGGGGCCAAAACAGCCGCAAGTCCCTGGTGAGGCGCATAACGGCGCACCAAATAGGCGAGCAGATATCGCTGCTGCTTTTTTTTGATGTCGCCGTGCTGGCGGCTATCGCCTTTTTTATCGCGGCGAGGCTGTGCGCGGCGAGCGTCATGCTGGCTCCGAGCGCCGTGGCGGGCGGGGCGGGCGCGACTTATGTGACCGATACGGCGGGCGCGGCTGGAGGAGCGGGCGCGGCTTTGGGGGCGGGCGCTGCTGTTGCTTCAAGCGAAGCTGCGGGCAGCGATGGCGGCAGTGGCGGCGCCCAGCCGCCCAATGTGCTGTTTGACGGGTACGCGTTGGGCTCTGGCGTCGCCGAGCCCGGCGGGCTGCGCGTCAGGAAACCGTTTACGGCCCTTTTTGAGCTGCCGGAAGGCGCTTATGTCGATATGTCATTCTTGGCGCATTCCGATATGAACCTGTTTCGCCAATGGGCTGCCGTCCAGTCCTTTTTTTACCTGCCTGACGGAGCGGGCCTATACAACAGCGTTCAGTTCACGCACGACACATTGTTCTTTATACTGTTCCGCGCCCTGGCTGTCCTCCTGGCTGTCCAGGCATTTGTCATTGTTCGCGGCGCGTTTCACACCCGGCGGCACACGCGCCAAACGCTGCGCCCCATCACGGAGCTGACGCTGGCGGCGCAAAGCATCAACGCCGCGCAAAAGCAGCAGCCCATTGAGCGCGGGGTAGTGGCGGGCGGCGGGCGCGGGGTGGCGGCGGGCGGAAACCATGGTAGCCCGGCGGACAATTGGCGCGGAGGTTCGCCGGACAGTTGGCGAGGGGGCCCGGCGGACAGTTGGCGCGGGGCGCCTGCAGCCGGCGAGCGGGGGGCGGCGCCAGGCGCCGCACGCACAGCGTATGCGCCGCAAACGGACCGCGCGGAACGCGCGGTTCGGAACGAGCCCGCCTTGAAACTGTCGGGGGCGATAGATACGATAAACACCATCACCGAGCGGCATCTGGACAAGCGCATATCCATAGAGGACGAGCGCGTCGAGCTGAAGGGGCTCGCGTCGGCCATCAACGGCATGTTGGACAGGCTCGACGCCGCGTACCAGGCGCAGCTCAGGTTCGTGTCCGACGCGTCGCACGAGCTGCGCACGCCCATATCCGTAATCCAGGGCTACGCCAACCTGCTGGACAGGTGGGGCAAAAACGACGAGAGGACCCTCCAAGAATCGATAGACGCCATTAAGAACGAAGCGGAAAGCATGAAGGAACTGGTGGAGCAGTTGCTCTTCCTGACGCGCGGGGAAAACCAGAGCATAATGCTCCATATGGAGGACGTCGACGTGGCGGTGCTGATAGACGAGGTCACCCGCGAGGCCATAATGATCGACGAGGCGCATGAATACCAGTCGAAGACAGGGGAGGGGCTGTATATACGGGGCGACTACCAGCTCTTAAAACAGGCGCTCCGGATCCTCGTCGACAACAGCGTCAAATTTACGCCGCCCGGGGGGCGGATAGCCATATCTTCGGCAAAGTCGGGCAGCCGCCCGGGCTATCTGGATATAATAGTCAGGGACAGCGGGGCGGGCATATCGGAAGACGCGCTGCCCCATATCTTCGACCGGTTCTTCAAGGCCGATGAGTCCCGGGCGCGGAGCACGGGCGGCACCGGCCTGGGGCTGGCCATCGCCAAATGGATAATCGACAGCCACCAGGGCGTCATAGAGGTCGTCAGCAGAAAGGATGCCGGCACGCGCTTCACGCTGTCGTTCCTGGCAGGCGATCCACCCGAAACCGCTATCGGGGATGCAGACTCTCCCGAAGCATCCGTCAAAGTTCCTGCCGCAGCCTCAAGCGCATCCCCTACCGCAGCCTCGTCAATATAAGCAGCCGAGCAGGCGCAAATACACTCATCAAAACCATTGTTGTTATCCCTACCCATGATATAATAGTGATTATCAGAGCCGCATTGGGCTAATATATTCAGTCGGGAGATGCGTAGCGTGAAATATAACAGAAAGGGCAGAACTGTGGCGCGAAGGCAAGCGTATAGGATTAAAGCTTGTCATTGCCATTGCTGTTTTCATGACTATTTGTGCGCATTCTGTGCATGGCCTTTTATATGGAAATAAAACGCGACCGCTACCTTAACCATCTTATCTCCTATCAATGGGACGGTCAGGTCAAGGTGATAACGGGAATCCGTAGATGCGGAAAATCCTATTTGCTTCGCGTACTTTTTAAGAATTACTTGTTGACGCAGGGCGTAAGGGAAGATCAAATAATAAACATCGAGCTTGACCTCGCAAGGGACATCCGCTATCGCAACCCTCTGGAATTATCGGCCTATGTCCGCAGTTTAGTACAGGGCAAGGAGCAAAAATACTATCTGTTTATTGATGAGATACAGATGTCCGATGAGATTGCAAACCCTTATAATCCAAGCGGCAAAAAAATAACCTTTTACGATGCACTGAACGATATGCGTGAACTCGTCAATGTTGATGTCTATGTTACAGGGAGCAACTCAAGGATGCTCTCGACCGATATTTTAACCGAGTTTCGTGGCAGAGGCGACGAAGTGCGCGTACATCCGCTAAGTTTTGCGGAATATTACTCGGCGGTCGGCGGCGATAAGAACGAAGCGTTTGATGCATATGCCTTTTTTGGGGGTATGCCGCTTATATTGTCACGACCGGACGACAATGCAAAAATGAATTATCTGCGTTCGCTGTTCAGCGAGGTTTATATCAAAGACATCGTAGAACGTAAAAAGATAGGGCGCGAAGATGTGTTGGGTGTAGTGCTGGACATACTCGCATCTTCTGTTGGGTCGCTGACAAACCCGACAAAACTGACCAATACGCTCAAATCACGCGAACGCATATCAGTTTCCCAAAACACAATAAAGGCGTACATCGGGCATTTAGCCGATGCCTTTCTGTTTGCGGAAAGTAAGCGATATGATGTCAAGGGCAAGGCTTATATAGACAGTCCAAGCAAATACTACTGCGAGGACATCGGTCTTAGAAACGCCCGCATCGGATTCCGTCAGCAAGAAATGACGCACATCATGGAAAACATTTTGTATAACGAACTCGTGCTGCGTGGGTTCTCGGTTGATGTCGGAGTGGTCTATTCCCGTGAGCTAAACCGGAACAACAGCTCTGTGCGAGTTCCGAGAGAGATTGATTTTGTTATTACCGGAGCAGGAAAAAAAGCCTACATCCAATCGGCATACGCAATGGACAGCGATGAGAAACGGGCGAGCGAGGTAAAGCCGTTTATGCTGACAAGAGACTCGTTCCCGAAAATTATCGTCAGAAAAGATATCGGAAAGCGGTGGTATGACGACGAAGGGGTCCTGAACATCGGCCTTATTGAATTCCTTTTAGACGAAACGGTGGTCTGATCTCCTCATGTAGTCTCGATAATCAGAACGAACCCGTAATGCCGTGCGCCTCGCGCTGCGAGGAGCTTGCCATTGCGGGTTCGTTTTGTGTTTAAATGGAGCTGCTATCCGGGATTGAACCGGAGACCTCGTCCTTACCAAGGACGCGCTCTACCGCCTGAGCTATAGCAGCGTCGAAAAGATGCGAAACGGCTGCGCAAACAACCGAACGCGTCCATTTTAGCATATTCCAGGATTAGCAGTCAAACATATAAATGAAAAATCGGCGCAATTAAAATGACTATTTTTTGATACAGGATATACATAAATAAAACGTATAATGAAAATATGTTACCTCATAGTCACAAATCGACGGAGATGGGCAGAGCCCACTTTGGCGAGTACTAAAGTAAAATCATTGTTGGGGGTTTGGATTATGAAAAGTAAATCAAATGTAGCAAAAAGGTTGCTGGCTGTGGTGCTGGCAGCGCTGATGGTCGCAGGGGCATTGCCGAACCCGGGCGCCACGGGCGTTGGCTCGTTGCTTGCGCCGTTGACGGCCAACGCGGACGGCGGGCCCGTGGGCGACGTCATATTCAACGAGCCGTATGCGCCGGCGCTGCCGCCTGTCAGCAGCCTCTCGGACATACAATGGTCCATTGTGGACCACCCGGGACACGACATAGCCTACACAGAGGCTCAGTCGCAGGCACATAACGGCGCAGCCACGCTCGATCACGTCGTCATGCAAAACGACGACATAGCGTTTTACGGGTATGCCTATCCGGCATATGTGGACAGCGTGTTCACCGATTTGTACGAAGTGAACGGCATTTCGTTTGTACTGCGCCCGGTGATCATGAACTTCCACACATTTTCAGAGGCAGGTTTTCTGTTCAACGGGGAATTCAACTATGTAGGCAGCAGAATGTACTATACAGGGTACGCTGTGGTCTTAAAGTGCGGGAACGTGGCGGGGATGCTGGAGAACAGCCCTGCAGCGGCCAACACCGCGTCCTTGTGCCTGTACTACATAGACAACGAGGAGTGGATCCCCGGCAATTTCCGTCCGGGCAACGTGGCGACGACGCGCACGCTGGTCTCGGTGCTCAAAACGGGCATCAACAACTTAGACCCCACGCCGTATAGGCTCAGCCTCGAGGTCGACAATGCGACGCGCGCATTCCAGCTCTACCTCGACGGCGCCTTCAGGGCGGACGTGCCGGCGGCAGACGTGGAAGGCGGCGCGGCAGGCCCCACGGGCTTTGGCTTCTACACGGGCTATTATTCCCATGCATGCTCCATTCTGACACGTATACGCTTTGAAAACACATTGTTCGACATTGAAGTGGAGGAAAAGGAGACGGGGGCGAGCGTCCTCTTTGTCGACGCGCTGTCAGGCGCGGAGATACGCGCACCGGAAATCGTGGACGACGGGCTTTCAGGTCAGCGCTACAAGGTCGTCCAGCCCCGTTTTATCAATGCAACCGAGCCAGGGTTCCACTATGTATTATCGAACAACAGCCGGGGCGTGGACATAGAGAATGACATGCTGCTGACATACCATAGCAGTCCGCTGCGAAATGTCACAACCTTGTATTACACAATGCAATATGAAGGCGATGTAACGGATCTGTTCGAGAAAAAGGCCCGGGTAAACGGCGGAAATTGGGACAACGGGGAAGTAAGCAATCCAGTCCTTGTTATTAATGGTGACGAGATTGAATACGAAATAACGGTGTATTCGCAGCCAGGCGGGCAGTCCGGTTACGGTGAAGTGCGCGACACCATACCGAACGGCCTGGAAATCGACAAAACCAGCATTACCGGCACGGAGAGCGCCGCCCCGATCCCCGGCTCCATTGCCTGGCGGCTGGAGGACTCTGACAGGACCATTGTCTGGACGATACCGGTCGACATGTACCCCGTCAGCGTTTCGGTAAAGGTCGAAGTCGACAATACTATTAATGAGCAGACTATGTTTGAAAACTTTGCGATGGTCATGATCGCTTCAGGTTTTATGGAGACAAACATCACGTACCATGAGTTTACCAACATCAAAATTATCGAGGAGTATTACTTTTACGACGAAGTCACCGACTTGCCCACATCGGACAAAATGCCATACCCGGATTTAGAAACCTATATCCGTTTTGGATCGATATACACAGTGCAGGGGCTGCCCGAGGCTCAGGCGAGGATGTACATATTCAAGGGATACAGTTATTTTGAACCTGGCTCGCAATGGAGCTTCATCCCCGCCGAGTCATTGGACGAGATACCAGAGATCCCAGATGAGGAAATGATCTATACATCGATACAATTGTATTACATGCCTGTGTACGTGACCGTGCATTTTGTCGACGAGGCAGGCAACCCTATCGCCGACGCGCCCAATGGACCCTCTGTACAGGAGATGGTCCTGCCATATGCCGATTATTTCATCAAGATGAGCTATTTTGACAGCTTTGCAACCAGCAGCAACCAAATATGGACGTATTACGACTTCGAGCTGGTTTCTCCGCCCCAGGTCGGGAGCGGCAGGACACTCGGCGCGGAGCCCGTCTATCCCAGCGGCAGCGCGCCAATATTCGATGGCGATATCATGGACTCAAGCAAGCACATCATTCTGTACTTCACGCTTAAGCAGGCCGTGCGCGTGCACTATAGGGAGCTTAACAACCCCGGCAACGTGCTACACAACACCGGGACATATTTCTTTGACTCAATATTTGACCCCTCTGTAACACTCCGTTCCCCGGGCGGGGACGCGTTACGCGACGACATCGATCTGACCGCCGCGTTTGGGAAGGTGTATGAATATACCGACGTCTATACGGTGGACGGCGGGCTGGAGCAGGCCGGGTTCCCGGGGGTGCAGGGCGCCCCGTCCGAAATCACGCTGTATTTCAGGACTTCATATCTACTGACAGAAAAGTTCCACAAGGACGAAGATAGCGACGAAGAGGAAGATTTAAAACTGCTGGCCGATGCCGTCCAGGAGATATTCGGCGGAGGCTCTTTCACCGGGGACCCGCCCGCATTCATCATCGTCGGAACACAAAAATGGAACTACATCGGCTACAAGGTAGACAACGGTAGCAACCCCCTGAACACCGGTATCCCATCGATTGGTAGGTTGACGGGCGATGCGGTCATCATTTATATATTTGAATTAGATCCGGATCCGTACGAGGAGACAACAACGACCCCCACACCCCCGCCGGGTGGGACGCCGGGCGGATCGCCGGGCGGATCGCCGGGCGGGACGCCGGCAACGCCGGCTCCCACGCCCACGCCTACGCCGACGCCGGCTCCGACGCCGACCCCGACGGAAGACATTGGAACAGATAGGGTCCCGCTTTCCCCGTTCATTACCGACCATGTCGCGTACATCATCGGGTACCCCGAAGGGGACGTGCGCCCCGGGCTCAACGTGACGCGCGCGGAGGTCGCCACAGTATTTTTCAGGCTCTTGACGGACGACTTCCGGGGTGATTACTGGACGCGCGACAACCCGTACTCCGACGTACAACAGTCCGATTGGTTCAACACGGCGGTTTCGGTGATGAACAACATGGGCATTATCAGAGGCTACCCCGAAGGCCATTTTACCCCGGACGGCGACATCACGAGGGCGGAACTGGCGACGGTAGCGGCGCGGTTCGCCGCCGTGATGCAGACGGCGGGCAGCAACAGTGTGGATTTCAGCGACATCGCAGAGCACTGGGCGGAGACGGAAATCGTCGGCGCAGCGGCCATCGGATGGGTGAACGGGTACCCCGACAGTACATTCAGGCCGGACCAGCCGATTACAAGGGCGGAGTTCATGACATTGGTGAACAGGGTCCTGGAGCGGGTGCCTGAGAACTACGACGATCTGTTGGGCGGCGAAATGGCTCAATGGCCCGACAACATGGACAGGAACGCATGGTACTACCTGGCGGTGCAGGAGGCCACGAACTCTCACGATGCCGTCAGCAAAAGCACCCAGGTCCCAGGCCTTGGCTTCAATTACGAGCAATGGACAAACATGACGGAAAACCGCGACTGGCTGGCGATGGAAACGATATGGCTTGAAACTTATTCGGCAAGATAAGGCGCTCGACTCAAGGCGAGACAAAGCGCTCGGCTCGGCGCGCGCAGCAGCGCAATATATGCACCACAAACAGGGGCGGCCACTATGGCCGCCCCTGTTTGTGTACATCTAGCAGTATTTTTTTTAGATTAAACATATAGACGCGGAGCGCCGAGGGCGTCACACCCTACAGATGGTTGTTAATCTATGTTCCTTGTGTTCCCCCGCGCCCATCCTGGAGGCCCAGTAGCTCCACGGCTTCCTCGACCATCCTATACTTTAATATCTTGCCGGCCGCGTTCATGGGGAACTCGTCCACAAAGCGCACGTATTTTGGCACCTTCTGGCGCGCCATGTGGTCGTTCACGTATTTTTTTATCTCGTCCCCGTCGGCCGCTGCGCCCTCGTTCAGGATGACGCACGCCATAATCTCTTCGCCGTAGTGCGCGTCCGGCACGCCGATGACCTGCACGTCGCGCACTTTTTCGTGCGTGTACAAAAAGTCCTCTATCTCTTTCGGGTAGATGTTCTCGCCCCCGCGTATGATCATGTCCCTGATGCGCCCCGTGATTTTGTAATTCCCGTCGGGCCGCCGCAGCGCCAGGTCGCCCGTGTGGAGCCAGCCGCCCTCGTCGATCGCGTTCGCGGTCGCCGTCGGCATCTTGTAGTAGCCCTTCATGATATTGTAGCCGCGCGCCACGAACTCCCCGGTCATGTCGTCGGCCAGGTCCTCGCCCGTTGCAATGTCCACTATTTTGCACTCGATGCCCGGCAGCGGGCGGCCGACGGTATTGACCTTTACCTCGACCGGGTCCTCCGACGTCGACATCGTGCACCCGGGCGAGCTCTCCGTCTGGCCGAACACTATTGTTATGTCGGACATGTTCATCTTGTCCAGCACGTCCTGCATTGTCTTGACTGGGCAAGGGCTGCCCGCCATGATGCCCGTGCGCATGTGCGAGAAGTCCGTGCGCCCGAAGTCCTCGTGCCCCAGCATGGCTATGAACATCGTGGGCACGCCGTTGACGGCGGTGATCTTCTCGTCGTTGATGACCTTCAGCGACAGCGTCGCGGAGAACGCGGGCAACGGCGCCATCGTGGAACCGTGGGTCACGCTGGCGGTCATAGTCAGCACCATGCCAAAGCAGTGGAACATGGGTACCTGTATGAGGAAGCGGTCGGCGGTCGACAAGTCCATCCGGTCGCCGATGTTTTTGCCGTTGTTGACGATGTTGTAATGGGTGAGCATCACGCCCTTGGGGAAGCCCGTCGTCCCGGACGTGTACTGCATGTTGCACACGTCGTGGCGGCTGATCATCGCCATGCGCGAGTACACGAGCTCGATCGGCGTCCTGTCAGCGTACGCCAGCGCGCCCTCCCATGTGAGGCAGCCGGGCTGCTCGGACTCGACGGTGATGACGTTGCGGAGGAACGGCAGCCGCGCGGAGTGCAGCGGCTCGCCCGGCGTGTGCGCCGCGAGCTCGGGGCAAAGCTTTTGGATGATGCCCACATAGTCGGAATCCTTGAACCCGTCGATCATGACGAGCGTGTGCGTGTCGGACTGGCGCAGCAAATATTCGGCCTCGTGTATTTTGTATGCGGTGTTTACGGTCACGAGGACCGCGCCGATCTTCGTGGCCGCCCAGAACGTGATAAACCACTGCGGTACGTTGGTCGCCCAGATGGACACCTTGTCTCCGCGCCTCACGCCCAGCGATATCAGCGCCCGCGCGAACGCGTCCACGTCGTCGCGGAACTCCCTGTACGTGCGCGTATAGTCGTGCGTTGTGTACCGGAACGCGCACTGGTCCGGGAACTCCTCCACCACGCGTTCCAAGAGCTGCGGGAATGTCAGGTCGATCAGCGTCTCCTTTTCCCATATGTATTTGCCCGTCTTTGTCTTGTTGTCGAACAGTTGGCTGCTCAGTATCACCGGCGACTCGGTGTAGGCGGACATGTAGTTGGCGAAATGGGGGATTACGACGCCGGCGTCTTCCAGGTCGTCGGACCAGCGCTTTAGCCACTCCAGCGACACAAAGCCTTCGTAGTTGATCGAGCGCAGCCCCCGGATCATCGCGTCGATGGGGAGGTCGCCCTCGCCCATGAGCTTGTACTCTATTTTCCCGCCCTCGCCCGCGACGGAGTCCTTGATGTGCACATGCTTTATGTACGCGCCCAGGTTCTGGACCGTCTGCTCCGGGGCCTCGGCGAAAAACCTGTACGGGTGGTGCAGGTCCCACAGCGCGGCGACCGCGTCGCTGGCGACCTGCTCCAGCAGCGAGCGCAGCCTCGCCGTGTCGGCGTACACGCCGTTCGTCTCGACCAGCAGCGTGACGCCGCTCTTTTCCGCCACGGCGGCCAGCGCCCTCAACTGGGATATGACCAGCTCGTCGTCGACTTCCCCATCAGCCGCCGCCAGCAGGTCGGCGAGGATGCGGATATAGGGGGTGCCGAGCTTTTTGGCGAGCTCTATATATGCCGTTATCTCATCTAGGTTCTCGCCCCTTTTATTTGCATATTTAAGGCAGCAGTTGGACGAGAGGCAGGGTATCGAAAGGCGGAGCGACGACAGCTTGGCGATGGTCGCAGGGAGCGCGGCGTCCGTAAAGGGAGCGGCGCTGTACGCGCTGATGTCGCTGCCGAGGCCGCGTATCTCAATGCCGTCGAACCCGATGTCCTTGGCCATCGAGTAGATGTCCTCCCATGAGGAGCCGGGGCAAGCCAGTGTGGAAAATGCAATTTTCATAAAATAAACCCTCGCTATCTTAGTAGCCTTGCGATGTATACTACATATTAACGTATTATATTATTGAATTATATTAACGTATTATAATAATGCATAATAATAATGCATGAGCGCTTTTTTATCAATAATGACAAACATCAGAACGTTGGGGCCGTCCCTGGCCTTTTTATGTTGAATATGCTATACAAATGAATAGGTGCAACATTATATCAACATAAAAACAACGTAAATTAGTATGATATAATCGATTCAGCTAAAAACGTCCGGCATATACGATATACGAATGGAGGGTCACATATGAAACTTCTCAGCAGGTCCGAGTACGAAGAACAAACCGCAAGCACGCGCGACGAGCGCATGGGGTGGTGGCGGGAGGCGCGCTACGGCATGTTCATCCATTACGGCTTGTATACCCACACGGGTCGACACGAATGGGTGCAGACGCAGGAGAACATCCCCGTCGACGAGTACAAACGGCTGGCCGCCGGTTTCGCGTACAAGCCGGGCAGCGCGAAAAAATGGGCGGAGCTGGCCAAGGCGGCGGGCATGAAGTACATGGTTCTCACTTCGCGCCACCACGAGGGCTTCTCCCTCTGGGACTCCAAGGCAAACCCATACAACAGCACGAACTACGGCACTAAAGTGGACGTGGTGGCGGAGTTCGTCGAGGCCTGCCGCGAGTACGGGCTGAAGATCGGCTTCTATACGTCGCTGATGGACTGGCAGCACCCCGACTCCTGGATGGCCGCCGTCGAGAGCGGGGCGCGCGCGCGTTTTAACCAGTACATCCTGGACATCAACACGGAGCTTTTGACCCAATACGGCAAGATTGACGTGCTATGGTTCGACGTGTCCTCGCCGATGGAGCACTGGGAGGGCTGGAACAGCGTCGAGATCAACCAGAAGCTCCGCGCGATACAGCCGCACATCATCATCAACAACCGCTGCAAACTGGACGAGGACTTCGGCACGCCCGAAGAGCGCATCGCCGCCGAGGATCGCGACTGGGAGGCTTGCATGACGTTCAACGGCCTGAGCTGGGGCTACGTGGACAGCGAGCAGGCGGCCAAGTACAGCTACAACGCGCAGGGGATCATCCGCATGCTGCAGCGCTGCACCGCCGGGGGCGGCAACCTGCTGCTTAACGTCGGCCCGAAGCCGGACGGCAGCATCCCCGAGGAGGTTGTGGCGCCACTGACGGAAGTCGGCAAGTGGCTGGAGGTAAATGGCAGAGCCGCGTACGGCAAAACTGTGAAGGTGGCGCGGCGCACATACGGCGGCAACGGCATCTGCTCCACGTCCGTCATCGGCAATAGCGTCTACCTGTGGAACTGGATATGGCCGTTCGGCGGCAGCATGGGGATCGGGGGGTACAAGGACGCGCCGAAAGCGGTTCGCTACGTCCACAATGGCGCCCCGGTGGATTTTGAGCACAAAGGGCAGCGCATCATATTGAAGAACCTGCCGGAAAAATGCCCGGGTCCAGAAGCGGGGATCACCGTCATAGAAATGGAGTTCGAGAAATTGCCGCAGTATTGCTTCGCCAGCTACTATCCGCAATTGAACGGCGGCCGCGAGATCACAGCCGAGCGCATATAACACTGCATCGGCGCGATATACGTCAACTATGTTGCCGGGACATCGCGCCCTACAACAGGCGTGCGTTTATGTTTACGTAGAGCGCGACGAAGACATCGCGCTCTACAACATTCGTGTGTTTGTGTTTGCGTAGGGCGCGAACGCATCTTCGTAGGGACGACCGCCCCCGGTCGTCCGCGCTCCCGTTCGTGCCCCCGCCATCCGCGCCCCTGCCTCTGTCGTTCACCCTACATAATTATCTATCATGCGCTCTATCAGCGCCATGGCTTCTTCCCGGGAGAGGTTGGCTTGCGGGTTGAAATTGTTTGCGTTGTCGCCAATCATCAGTCCCTGCCCGTGCGCATATGCTACATATGGCAGCGCCCAGTCGGAAATTGCGCCGCTGTCGGCGTAGGGGACGCTACCGCCGGTTGGCATAGGCTCGCCGCTTATCAGCGCGACCGTCGCGCACAGTATTTTCGCGGCGGCCTCGCGCGTGAGCGGGGAATCGGGGTCGAACGCCACTTCGGATATGCCGTCGACTATCCCCAGCGCGTACGCGCGCGCCACCTGCCTGGCGTAGGGGTTGCCGCGCGTGTCGGCAAATGCTGCGGTGCGCGTTTGCGCCCCGGAAGCCGCGCCGGAATAGTCAAATGTGCGGACAAGCAGCGCCGTGTACTCAGCCCGCGTAATGGGCCGGTCGTAGTTCGAGAGCAGGCTGTCTGGGATGACGCCGCGCATGGCCAGCGCGCCGACCTCGTCGCGCGACCAGCTATCGGGTAGGACAATGGCTTTTAGCGTTATCCTGCCGCTGTACATGCTGCCGGAAGCCGTGTAGGCCGTGTAGTTGAGCCGGATGTTGCCGTCAGACGCAGCGGTGAATGTGAGATCGGAAATGGCCGGGGAGGAGCTGTAGTGGAACGCCTCGCCCTCCGCGATGCCCTGCCGCCTGCTCGCCCCGCCGGAATAGTTTTTATAGATTACGCCGTCGCTCGCAGCCGGCACGCTGAAAACGGCATATGAGAACGCCTCCGCCGTCGACGACCCCGCCGCCTGGCGAACCAGCGCGCGGATGTCATCGTCCAGCCCCGCGTCGCCGAAGTTGAACGGCTCGTCGTAGGCCATATAATAGGTCAACGCGCCCAAGTTGCCGGGGGCGCTCGGCGCAACGACGATCCTGCCGTCATATGGGACCCCGTTAGTGCCGTATGCCGTATACAAAATCGTGACCCTGCTCGTCAGTCCCGCCCTGGGGACGAATGTGATCTGCGATATTATAGGGTTTGATAGCCTGTAATACCTGATGCTGGTAGAAACAGCCGCATCATA